>JAFUXN010000121.1 GCA_017477125.1 Selenomonadaceae bacterium | reverse complement strand
CGCCCATTTCTTCAACCACCGCCCTAAAGTTTTTGCCGCCCACCTTTGTTGAGCCGATGCCCACGGTGAAGGGCGAGCCGCCCCATGTCGAGGCGGGCGCCCATTTTTCACCCCCGCCCTAAAGGTTTTGCCGCTCACGTTCGTTGAGGCGAAGTCCATGGTGGAGGGCGAGCCGCCGGCATCGGAGGCGGTCGCCCTTTTCTTCAACCGCCGCCCTAAAGGTTTCGCCGCCCACCTTCGTTGAGCCGACGCCCACGGTGAAGGGCGAGCCGCCCCGTGCGGAGGCGGGCGCTCTTGCCTTCACCGCCGCCCCATTCAACGGTTGAGGTTCCGCTCATGATGTGGGCGATCCGCCCCGTGCGGCAGGCGGGCGCCCAATTTTTTCTCCGCCACTCCTTCACTCCATCGCCCTCGACCGTTGAGCTCAAGCGTCGATCTCGACAAGATTGCCGCGGAAGTCCGCCTCGCCCTCGTCGAGCAACTGTTGATGATACGGATTACTCTCGTCGAGATCGCTGAAGAACTGAACTTTGGTGTTCGCCACCGTCCCCGAGATGTACGCTCGCCCGCATTCGGGGCAAATGTCCACACGCAGTTGAGCCGAAATGTTTTCGATCGCCGCCGCATGCTCACCATGATGATGGTGGTGCACCGCTTGCGATTGACTTGCCGAATCACTGTTCACCACATGCCTGATGCTCGTCGTGTGCTCGAGATGCGGTTGAGGCTTCGGCAGCGTCGGAATCCCGTCTTCGTCGCGAGACTCCTCATACGCCTCAAGCTCATCGGGATCGATCACGTAATGCGCATGCTCCTCCTCCATTTGAGAATACGAGCTCCGATCCTGCAGATGCCCCGTCCCCAATACCAAATCCGCGTTGATCGTCGGCGTCAAAGGCATCGGCGTCTGAAATTGCGCCGCTCTCTCCTTCAAACCGTTGCGATATCTCCTGTTCGCGCACGTCTTGCACGACGCCGGCGACGACAATCGCCCCGGCGCTTTGATCTTCGACAGCGACGGATTCAAGATCGATATCTCGCTGTTGATCACCGCCGGAGATTTCTTCTCATCATCTCTGGTATAGAGCTCATAGTCGATGACCTTGGCATCATCTTCCGCCGCCCGTTTGAACCTCTCGCGCAACTCCTCGGACAAATTCCTCTGCTCGCGACTGAACCCCTCAAAACTTTTCGTCGTGAGGTTGGCACTGAAATTTTCCAGACTGTACAGCGCACGCTGACTGAAATGCCGATCGGCATTCGCGTTCAAGATTACGATTCCCTTCACTGACATGTAAAACACCCCACTCCGTTTAACTTCAGACAGCATGCACTGCCGTTTGAGAATCGCAGTTAATCCTCTATAATTTTTTCGAGCATCCGCCTCACGTCATTCATGTCGACGCGAGTATTGTAGCACGGTCCGTTTGGTCGAATGTTGAGCACGCCCACCGCAGGCAACGGGTAAACGTCCTGTATCCCGCTCATCAGATCGCGTTCGCATGCGATCGCCAGCACTGCCTTCGGTCTCGTCTTCTTGACGAACTGTCGAGCCAACGTCCCGCCCGTCGCTACCAAAAAGTGAAAACCCAATTCGTCCGAGAGTTTCATGAGATCGCCTATGTTGCACCCTCCGCATCGCTTGCAATTGTTCGGATCGCGCGTGATCTTATGAGGGCACGTTGCCAACTGCAGACAATGCGGCACCAATACCAACAGCCGATCGGCTTTGACCTTGATACCGCATTTGAGAAAGATCAGATTGCTCACCGCGATGAACGAGCCTTCCAATTGCCGCCGACTGATCCCGAACAATCTCCCGATCCGAACCGACATCGGGAACAACAATCGAATCAGCGCGTAGGAATATCTTCGAAGGAGCGGCAGGAAGGGGAATCCTTTCATCGCCAGCACCATGTTGAACACGACGCCGACCGAGAAGATTGAGATCGAGATTATGAGCGCGCCGACCATCGACGGCAATGCTTCGTAGATGTCCGACAGCCCGAGATAAGCAATCTTCCACATGCCGTAAAGCACCAGCGCCGCAAGGAACTCCGTCACCAGCATCAGCCCGAGGAACAGCCGCTTCTTTGGTCGAGCGATTGCCAATGTGCTTAGCATCGATATCACCTTCCGATCGAATGCCCTTTGAGATAATCCGTCGCCGACATGCGTTTGGAGTTGGGCGCTTGGAGCTCGAGAATCTCAACAATGCCCTCGCCCGTTCGAACGAACAGCCCGCGATGATCCGCACACAACACCTTGCCGCAATCGTTCTCACCCTCGACGAGCTCAACATTCGGATTGGTTGCGATGCGCGTTCGCCAGATTTTAAACTTTTGATCGTTTATGACGGCGTACGCCCGACCGTGGAGCCCGCGCACCAAATTATGTATGTTCCGCGCGGAATTGTTCCAATCGATCTGCCCCGTGTCCTTCTTGATCATCGGCGCGTAATTCGATTGAGAGTCGTCCTGCTTGACGCGCTCGAGAGTGCCGGCGATGATCCGATCAAGCGTCTCGTTGAGCGCCTCGACACTGCAATCAACCAGCGCCTCATAGAGCTCGGGCAGGATCATCTCGTCGTGGATCGACACCTCGCGCTTGACGAGCATATCTCCGGTGTCGAGCCCCGCGTTCATCATCATGGTAGTGATGCCGGTGGTGGTCTCTCCGTTGATCAAACACCACTCAATCGGCGCCGCGCCTCTGTACCTCGGCAGCAATGACGCGTGCACGTTGATGCAACCGAGCGGCGGCAGATCGAGCACCGCTTGAGGAAGTATCTGCCCGAACGCGGCGACGACGATCAGATCGGGTTTAAGAGCCGACAATTGATCAATAACGTTATCGTTTTTTAGACGCGTCGGCTGAAGTATGGGGAGCGAATAATTTTGAGCGAGCACCTTGACGGGCGAGGGCATGAGTTTTTGACCGCGTCCGCGTGGACGATCGGGTTGAGTGACGACGCCGACGACCTCAACATCGTCTCGATCGATCAGCGTTTGCAGGCAGGCAACGGCGAAGTCGGGCGTGCCCATGAATATCGTTCGGAGCTTCTTCATGACCGCTCGCGCCGTCCTTCGGAAAGGTTATTGGCGATCTCGATGAACAACTTGCCGTCGAGATGATCGATCTCATGTTGAAGGCAACGCGCCAACAATCCTTCCGCATCGACCACGCGCTTCTTGCCGTATCGATTGGTGTACTCGACTTTGACTTTCTCCGCGCGCTCGACGTCGCCGAACATGCCCGGGAACGACAGGCAGCCCTCTTGATCAATCACCGAGCCCTCGCGCTCGACGATCACCGGATTGATCAGCTCGTAGCGCTTCTTCTTGTCGACGTCGATCACCGCCACGCGGATCGGAACTCCAACCTGCGGCGCGGCGATCCCAACTCCCTCCTTGGCGTACATCGTCTCCGCCATGTCGTCAAGTAAATGCCTGAGCTTTTTATCGATCCGATCGACCGGCGCGCAAATTTCTTTGAGCACCGGCTCGCCCATTTTCTTGATCTCCATCACTGACATAGTCGGCAATCATCTCCTCTGAAATTTAATCAGTATCCTATTCGCCGGCGATTGAAAAAATCCTATGAGCATTGTATAATTCATCGCGAACAGGAGGTCGTTTGAATTGATAAAGGTCAGCATCGTCGGCGCGACAGGATACGCAGGCGCCGAACTGTTTTCGATTTTGAACCGTCACCCGCACATTGCGATCACGCACATCACTTCGGAGAGCCACACCGGCGAGATCATTTCCGATCTCTATCATCATCTCAAAAATATTTACGATCGCGAGCTCGAGAGTTTGAATGACATTGAGGCGATTGCTGCCGACAGTGATTTCATATTCATCGCGTTGCCGCATGGGCATGCCATGGACATCGGGCGCAAGCTCGAGGACATGCCGACGCGGCTGATCGATCTCGGAGCGGATTATCGGTTCAGCGATCCGTCGGTGTATGAGCAATGGTACAAAGTCAAGCACACTCATCGAAATGCTCATCGAGTCTACGGATTGGCTGAGCTGTATCGAGAGGACATCAAGAGCGCGAAGATCATAGCGAACGCGGGCTGCTACACGACGGCATCGATCTTGGCGTTGGCGCCTCTGGCGAAGCATCATCTGATCGATGTGAACTCGATCGTGATCGATGCGAAGTCGGGAGTGAGCGGCGCGGGACGCAAACCGAATCAAGCGAATCACTTCCCCGAGTTGTATGACAGCATCAAGGCGTACGGGGTGGCGACGCATCGACACACGCCGGAGATCGAGCAGGCATTGACGGAGCTTGGGGGCGATGAGACGGTGATCAACTTCACGCCTCATTTGGTGCCGATGTCGAGAGGAATCTTATCGACGTGCTACGCGACGTTGCGAGACGAGATCACGGCGGAGATGATCGATGCGGCGTTCCACAAGATGTACGGGGGCGAGTACTTCATTCGACTGTTGGGACGTGGCGGTTATCCTGCGACGAAGAATGTGCGCGGGTCAAACTTCTGTGATATAGGTTGGCATGTTGATCCGCGGACGCGGCGAGTGATCGTGTTGTCGGCGATAGATAATCTGGTGAAAGGAGCGGCGGGTCAGGCTGTGCAGAATTTAAATATAGCGGCGGGCTACGAGGAGAAGACGGCGCTCGACGTCGTGCCCATGTACCCTTAAAAATATCTGATCCTAAAAAATGTGAGCCGCTCGAATGGCAATGGGGGCAATGAATGAAAAAAAGGGCGCCCGCCTCCGATGCCGGCGGCTCGCCCTTGTCCTTGGTCAGCACAAAGATTTTTAGCCCCGAACGTTGATGGGGGTCGGCGGGAGAAAAAGAAGGGCGCCCGCCTCCGATGCCGGCGGCTCGCCCTTATCCTTGGTCAGCCCAAAATCTTTTCTGCCCACAAACTTTTTTTGCTCCCGAAATATTTTTCTGCCCCAACCAATGAACAGGAGCGAGCCGCCCCATGAGCCGGCGGGCGCTCCGTCTTTCATCGTCGCCCCTAAAATCTTTTCTACCCACAAACTTTTTAGCCGCGAAGTATTTTTCTGCCCCAACCAATGAACAGGAGCGAGCCGCCCCATGAGCTGGCGGGCGCTCCATTTTTTTTCGTCGCTCCTAAAATCTTTCCTGCCACACAAAATTTTTAGCCGCACACAAAAATAGGCGGGCGCCCTTACTTCGAGAGGGCGCACGCCGTTATTTTTTTGATCTCAATGCTCCGAAGGTCTCACTGCGGAGGCATGACCTCGTTGATGCAAGCCAATGCGTTGAGAGTTCTCGGGAAGCCGATGAACGGATGGATCGCCGTCAACACCCCCAGCACCTGCGCCCGCGTATTTCCCACACTCTTATTTCCCGCGATGTGCCCTTTCAACTGCGGCTCGCAACCTCCCAATGAGGCAATCGCCGCCATCGTCAACATCTCGCGCTGCTTGAGATCGAGCGTCCCGCGCGTGTACGTATCGCCGAAACAAAACTCCGCCAGATCATCATTGAAGTGCGCCGCGTCCGACGGAGCATTCTTCCTCATCTCCCGAATGTGATCGCCGAAGATGCCAATCTGCACCTCGAGCCCTTTATCGAATCGAGTGCTCTCATCGACCGTCGCCTGATTTTCGAGCGGCAACTTCACGCCGTTGGCTTTGAACACTTTATCGATGGTCTCAAGCGCGTCGACGGAACGAGCGAAACCGATGTAAGGCGTGACCTGATAGATCGCCTCGCGAATTTCGATCGGCTTTACTCCGATCTTCAACGCGCCTTCGGTCTCGATCTCGAGATATTTTTGACTGCCGAGCGTCGCCAGGCATGCGATCCGAACCAACTCGCGGTCGGTATCGTTGAGCGCCTTCGACTGCTCAATGTTGTCACCGTAGACGTAGCGCTTGAGGGTGGCAGCCATCTCGGGATCGGTCTTATCGATCGGCAACGCCTTACCGCCGAACATTCGATCGTAATTCCGATTGCTGACCTCAACGCGATCGTAGTCTTTGGCGGCGACGTCGGAGGAGGCGGCGAAGCACGAGGCGCCGATGCATAGCATACTGAGCGACAAGATTTTTTTCCAACGCATAAAATTTTCCTCCAATCAATTGGTATCGAGCATGGCGGCGGCGAACTCGTCAAAGCCGTCGAGATTTTGAGCGGATTGATTGACAGCGGTCATGCCGCCGCGATGATGATCGAGCCGTTCATTGATCGCGTCGATCATGCTGAGAAGTTCGTCGACGGAAATTCGCCCGCCCTTAGAGATCACGTTGAGCACGAGAGCGAACTCCATTGCCTTGAAACCGACGATGAAAATCCTGCAACTGCGCCACAGGTCGTGATCGAGCGCGAACGGGTAGCAACGCATGAAGAACTCGTTGACGAGATAATTTTCGAGAACGGAGCCGCGTCTCAACTGCTCGATGATCTCCGCGCGGAGCTCGATATAAATTTTCTTGAGCCCGAGCCGCTTGGCATTGCTCATCTCGATCGAATACGTCTGTTCAAAAATGTTGATCATGATATCGACGTGCTTATCGACATCAAACGGTTTGGGCTCGACGGCGGGCTCGTTAAACAATCGGCAGAGATTGAGGAGCCGCTTATCGATATCGAGCGATCGATCTTGGAGCAGACGAATGCAATTCAATTGGAGCTCGACGGGCTCATCGATGTCGTTGACGCGGTTCGACCAATCGAAGGTGAAGCGCGGACGATCGATCTCAACGGTCTCGAAATTGATCGGCTCGGTCGACAACAGGATCAATCGGGCGGCGACGGGGCACGTCAAGGTGAGCGACTGCTCGAGCATGTCATTGAGTTGATAGGTGACGCGCGGGTAGGCTTGACAGATCGCGGCGAGATGATCTTCGCCGTAGGACTTTTGGATCGAGCAGAGCAGATCGCAATCGAGGAACGGGCAATCGCCGTTGGGCTTGAGCTTGACGGTCAAACCGTTTTGGTCGTCGACGATGTGATCGATGATGTTATGATCGTCGAGGGCGAGAAATTTTTTATGGGTGTCGCCGTCAATGACGACGCGCCAGTTCCTGCAACAGCGGCTCGAACATTGTTGACCGTCGCATTGAAAATCTCTGAGGTAATTCGGACGCAAACATTTCATCTGATGAAGTGCGTGGGAATCCATTCTTCGCGTTCGGGCAGCCCAAACTTCTCCTTGCCGAGCGCGATGCTCCTCATCATAAAGATCATGTTGCGAGCGAGCGTCCGCATGGTCTGCATGCCTTCAGCATCTTGAGTGACATCGCCCGCCTCGAGCCCGAACGCAATGCTCCAATACTGACTGGGAGCGATGGGCATGCCGTTGATCCCGAAGTACTTATTGAGCTCGTCATAGGTGGCGGTCGTGCCTGCGCGACGAGCGATCGCAATGCCGGCGCCGACCTTCATGGTTTTGTCGAACGGCGTACTGAAGAACAGCCGATCGAGGAACGAAATGACGGTACCGTTGGCAGAAGCATAGTAGACGGGGGTGGCGACGACAAAACCGTCGGCGGCTTCGAACAGAGGAGCGCTCTCGTTGACAATATCATCGAAGACGCACTTGCCGGTCTCGAAACATTTACGGCAAGCGATGCAGCCGCGCACGAGCTTATTGCCGACGTGGACGGTCGAGACTTCGACGCCCTCCGCCTCAAAAATTTTTCTCATCTCGTCGAGTGCGAGGGCGGTGTTGCCCTTCGAGTGCGGCGAACCGTTGATCATCATGACTTTCATCGATAAAACTCTCCTTTCGAGCGGCGAGCCGAGTGCTCGGTTCGGCTCGTCTTGTGAATCGATTTTATAGTTTCGAGCGGCTCGAAGTCAATAATGTTTTGGACGAAACAGCTTGCAATTTTTTTGGTTGATGATATAATACGCCTTAAGCCGTGCTCAACGCGGCGGGGAATTTTTTTAGTGCAAGGGAGTTTTTACTGTTATGGCATTTGAGGACAAGACACTGGTTTGCAAAGACTGCGGCAAAGAATTTATCTTCAGCGCAGGCGAGCAGGAATTCTACGCGGAGAAGGGCTTCGAGAACGAGCCGGCACGTTGTCGCGACTGTCGGGACAAGCGTCGTCGCAGCCACGAGGGCGGCGAGGGTCGGCAGATGCACAAAGTGATCTGCGCCGACTGCGGCAAGGAGACTGAGGTTCCGTTCCTTCCGAAGAACGATCGTCCGGTCTACTGCCGCGACTGCTTCAGCAAGCACCGGCTCAACCGCGGAGCATAAGAATCGCTGCGCCGAATTGAACATATTTAGATGACAACGATAGAGCTCGAGATTCGTCTCGGGCTTTGTCTGTTCATGGGATTGACCAAAGGGAGGTCGAATGATGTTTAACGCCAAGAAGTTCCGTAAATTGTTTTTGACGGCGGCGTTGTGCGTGGGCGCGACGTTTGCATTGACCGGCTGCGGAGGCGGAGATCAATCGGCGGCGGAAAAACCGGCGGCGGAGCAAAATGCCAAAGCGATTCGCGTCGGCGCGTCGATTGATTTTGCGCCGTTCGAGTTCCAAGGGGAGAATGACAAAAACGCTCAGGGCTTCGACGTGGATTTGATTCAAGCGGTGGGCAAGGAGCTCGGACGCGAGGTTGAGATCAGTAATGTCGATTTCGACGGATTGATCCCCGCGCTCGAGGAGAAAAAGATTGATGCGGCGATCTCGGCGATCTCGATCAATGACGAGCGCAAGGGCAAGGTGCTCTTCTCCGATCCGTACTTCAATGCGGGGATGTCGATTGTCGTCAAGAGCGATAACGCCGAAATCAATTCGCTCAATGATCTCGCGGGCAAGAGAATAGCGGTCATGAAAGAGACGCTTGCCGTCGACAGAGCGAAGCAGATTGCGAACGCGCAGGTGAAGGAATTGGAAACGCCGTTGGCATGTCTGAACGAGCTGATCAATGGAGAGGCGGACGCGGTCATCAACGATAAGCCGGTGAACGATTATAACATCGTGCAGCATTCGCTCGAAGGGTTGAAGTCACTGCCGGAGCAGTTGGACGTGAGCGACTACGGAATTGCGATTGCGAAGGACAACGAGCAGTTGGTCAAGGATATCAACGGCGCGCTCAAGAAGGTGAAGGACAGCGGCGAATACGATAAAATTCATGACAAATGGTTCGGCGCGGCGAGCAAATAATTTTTGAGATCGAACGGTCAAGAGGCGCTCGCAAAAAATAGCTTGACTTCAATAAGATAACCGTATATAATCCATAGCGTTGACGGCGATGGTTGTCAGCGCAAGCGGCCCGGTAGTTTAGTTGGTTAGAATGCCGCCCTGTCACGGCGGAGGTCGTCGGTTCAAGTCCGATCCGGGTCGCCAGTTCCTTTGAAAGGAACCGAACAGCAGGCGCGATCGATTGTCGGCATCTGAATGGTGTTCGTGACCGCGCTCGGGCAGTATGGCATTATTTTTTTCCGTCAATCGGCGACATAGCCAAGTGGTAAGGCCGAGGTCTGCAAAACCTCTATCCCCGGTCCGATTCCGGGTGTCGCCTCCAATTTCGCAATTCGATTCGACAAGTTCAGTTGATATATATCCGATGTTTGCGGCACTGCACTCGTGCGGTGCTATTATTTTGATAGGGAATGTCTTATGGTATTTGAAAGTCTGACCCAAAGTCTGCAGGACGCGTTTAAAAAACTCCGCAGTCGCGGCAAGCTCACGGAAGATGATATCAACAAAGCGATGCGTGACGTTCGGATGGCGTTGCTGTCGGCGGACGTCAATTATAAGATCGTCAGGCAGTTCGAGAAGAATGTCAAAGCGCGCGCGGTCGGCTCGGAGATATTGAACACGCTGACGCCGGCGCAAGCGGTCATAAAGGTCGTCAACGAAGAGCTGACGGAGTTGATGGGCGGCAAAGAAAGCCGTCTCAACATCTCTCCGCATCCGCCGACGGTGATACTGATGGCGGGGCTGCAAGGCTCGGGCAAGACGACGTCGGCAGGCAAGTTGGCGCTGTCGATGAGGAAGCAGGGCAAGAAGCCTGTATTGGTCGCGGCGGACATCTATCGACCTGCGGCGATCAAGCAGTTGCAGGTGGTCGGCAAGAAGGTCGACGTGCCGGTCTTCACCGAGGACATTCAGGACGCGGTCAAGATAGCGGAAGACTCGCTGGCGTACGCCAATTCGCATGCCAAGGACGTAGTGATCATCGACACGGCGGGGCGGTTGCAGATCGACGAGAAGTTGATGCAGGAGCTCAAGGACATCAAGTCGAAAGTCAAGCCGCACGAGATATTGTTGGTGGTTGACGCGATGGTGGGGCAAGAGGCGGTCAATGTCGCGCAGACGTTCCACGACGCGCTTGAGATCAGCGGTATCGTGTTGACGAAGCTCGACGGTGATGCGCGCGGCGGTTCGGCGCTGTCGATCAAGGCGGCGACGGGTTGCCCGATCAAGTTCGTCGGCATGGGCGAGAAACTCGAGCCGTTGGAAGTGTTTCACCCCGACCGAATGGCGTCTCGAATCCTCGGGATGGGCGATGTGCTCAGTCTGATTGAGAAGGCGCAATCTACGATCGATGCCAAGACCGCCGAGAAGATGGTCAAGAAGATCAAAGAAGACGACTTCACGCTGGCGGATTTTCTTGAGCAACTGCAGCAGGTCAAAAAGCTCGGCTCGCTCAACGATATCCTTGGGATGATCCCGGGGCTCGGAGGCTTGCGTAAGAAACTCAACGGCGCCGATCTTGATCTCGACGGCAAGGAAGTCAAGCACATGGAGGCGATCATTCTCTCAATGACGCCGAAGGAGCGTGCGGACGTCAGCATCATCGATGCCAAACGGCGCAAGCGGATCGCGATGGGCAGCGGCACCAAGGTGCAGGACGTCAATCGTTTGCTCAAGCAGTTCGGCGAGATGAAGAAGATGATGCGCAAGCTCAAAACGCAGCAGGCGGCTCCGTCGAAGAAGGGCAAGAAGGGCAAGGGTAAAAAATCCAAGCTCCCGAACATCGGCGACCTGCTCAGCAGTTTCGGCGGCGGCTTCCCGTTCCGTCGGTAATTAAGTTTGTTGTGCCAAGCGATTGGCAGAATATATTCCAAGCAGCATTGAAAGGTGGTGAAAAGATGGTAAAGCTCAGACTCAGCCGGTTTGGATCGAAGAAGAAACCTTTCTATCGCATAGTGGCGGCGGACAGCCGTTCTCCGCGCGACGGTCGTTTCATCGAAATCCTCGGCAATTACGATCCGCTCAAAGAACCGGCGGTCGTCAACGTCGATGAAGATAAAGTCATTGACTGGATTAAAAAGGGCGCTCAGCCTACTGATACAGTTCGTTCGCTTCTCACCAAGAAGGGGATCATGGCAAAGATCGATGCTGCAAAATCTGCAAAGTAATGGTTAAAATAAGGGCGGTCGCTTGACCGCATTCTTGAAAAGAGGACGATTTCTGTGAAAGAACTGGTTAAAGTAATTGCATCAGCCTTAGTCGCGAATCCGGAAGCAGTTGAAGTGCAGGAGGTCGAGGAAGAAGATCGCACCGTGCTCAAACTTCATGTCGCTCCCGACGATATGGGCAGAGTGATCGGCAAGCAGGGACGCATCGCCAAGGCAATCCGCGTCATCGTCAAAGCCGCTGCCACGCGCGAGAATCAGAGAGTTTCGGTTGACATCGAATAAGCAGTTATAGAATCAGTGCGGCAGGGTTTGCCGCCTTTTTTGTTTTCAACGGGAGGTTTAGTAAATGGATAGCGTAATGGTACATGTTCCGGTCACAATCAAAGCGAAATTGACGGAGAAGCTCAAGGCTCGGTTGCTCGAAGATCTCAAGCGCAATATCGAGCAGGCGGAGCGCGAAATTCAACAGATCAACAGCGATCAAGAGCGGGCGCTCAACGAACAGGGCGATACGCCGCAGAAGCAGGCGTCGATCCGTCGGTACTTCGGGCAGGAGCTCGGCAAGCGTCAGAACTTCTTGGCGGAGAATGCGGGGCGTCGGGATCATCTTGAGAAGCTGGCGATCGGAGCGGAGATCATTCAAGGGACGTTGCAGCGCGAGGTCGAGCTGAAGGTTGGTTCGGACATGCGCGAGATCATGAATGTCGAAGTGCTGGTCGAAGATGACAAGATCATTGCAATCAGAAGCTGATAAGATCATAGTCGGAAGGTTGGGGGCGCCGCGGGGATTGAACGGCGAGCTCAAACTGATTCCGTTGACGGATTTCGACGGTCGATTCGACGATCTCAGCGAAGTTTTTATCGACAATAAAGTTCGTCGAGTTGATTATGTTCGGGAGATCGGCAAGGGGCTCGTCATTCGGTTCGAAGGCGTTGACACTCGCGACGCCGCTCAACCGTTGACCAATAAATTGTTGAAAGTCGATCGCTCCAATGCGGCGCCGCTCGATGATGGCGAGTACTACACATTTGACATCATCGGGCTCGACGTGTTCAATCTTGACGGTCGGCAGCTTGGTACGGTGACCAACGTGCTCAAGACGGGCAGCAATGATGTGTTCGTCGCCGGCACGCCCGACGGTCGGGAATTGTTAATCCCTGCGCTCAAACGCGTCGTTAAATCGATCGAGCTTGACAAAAAATCGATGGTGATTGACGAAGCGACGCTCGAGGAGATTTAGCATGCGCATCGACGTGATCACGTTGTTCCCGAATATGTTTGCGCCGCTCGAGGACAGCATCATCAAACGCGCGCGAGAAAAGAACATACTTGAGATCAATCTGGTGCAGCTGAGGGATTTCGCATTCGACAAGCACAAGCAGGTTGATGATTCGCCGTTCGGTGGAGGGGCGGGCATGGTGCTCAAGCCCGAACCGATGTTCCGCGCGGTGCGGTCGGTGTTGTCGACGTCGGTTGAGGCTGAACGTCGGCGGGTGCTGATAATGGATCCGATCGGCGAGGTGTTCACTCAATCGAAAGCAAAGCAGTTGGCGACGTTCGAGCAGTTGATATTCATCTGCGGGCACTACGAAGGTTTTGACGCACGAATATATGAGCTGGCGGACGAAGCGATCTCGATAGGCGAATACGTGTTGACGGGCGGGGAGTTGCCGGCGATGGTCGTGATAGACGCGGTGGCTCGAATGTTGCCGGGAGTGTTGGGCTCGGAGGAGTCTGCGCGAACCGATTCATTCTACGATGAAGAGTCGGGTTATCCTCAATACACTCGACCGCGGGATTTCGAAGGGCGGTTGGTGCCCGAGGTTCTGCTCAACGGAAATCATGCGGAGATAGCAAAGTGGCGTCGGGCGCATCGTCCGATGCTCGACAGATAAAATAACGCGCCCACCCTCTCCAAGTAAGGGTGTGCGCGATTTTTTTGCGTCGGCGGCAACGGTAAGATTCGAGGCGGCAAAAATATGTGGGGAGGCGGATAAAAATAAAGGGCGGCGCCTTCCACGCGTGGCGCCTGCCCTTTTTATCACCGTCGAAGAAAACTTTAAAAGACAGTGTTAAAAGGTTCGGGACGGCGAAAATATTTTGGAGAGGCGGATAAAAATAAAAGGCGGCACCGTGTTCGCGGGGCACCGCCCTTTTTATTTCAAAGACAGTAGAAATATTTTTTGGAGCTGAATAAAGGATAGGGCGAGCCGCCGAATGCCGAGGCGGGCGCCCTTTATTTCCTCCGTCGCCCCATCGGGCGCATCGTCCGAACATCGATCGAAAATAAAAATGGGGCGGGAATGATCCTGCCCCTGATTTTTTGTTGCCGCGCGGTCTCTCAGCTCACGAATCCCAGCTCCGCCTCTTTGAGCGCAAATTTTTTGTAGATCGGTATCTTCGACAACGTTTTGTCCAGCCGCGGGTTCTTGCCCCAACGCTTAAAGCCCCTTATCTCATTCTCCGACCGCCCGTTCTTGAAATACTCGTACACGCCTTTGGTAAATTGTTGCGAGAACAGATATAGCCGCACCTTGTTGATGATCATGTAAAAGTTCAGGCTGTCGTTCTTCTTCGTGATGACCACTTTCATATCAAATCCGCTCCTTCGCTCAACAAACCAACTAAACTCTCTATTAGTCTATCGATTGAAACTGAAAAAAAGTTAAGTGCTCGCACAACACTTTATCCAGTTTTAACTCAATTTTAATTTTGATTTAATCCAAGGCGTGTATTCTTTTCGAGCGCCTTGACACTCCGCGCCCAATTGATTAGTATAATGCCCGTCACACACCAATCAGAAAGGAAGTCATCCCAATGGCGAATGTCTACGAACGAGCCCTTGAGCTCCACAAGAAATATAAAGGCAAACTCGCGACCGTCAGCAAGGTGCCGCTCGAAAGCGGAGACGATCTCGTTCTCGCGTACACCCCCGGCGTCGCCGCTCCCTGCCTCGAGATCGAGAAGGACTTCGATAAAATTTATGATTATACCAATCGCGGCAATCTCGTCGCGGTCGTGACCAACGGGACTGCCGTGCTCGGACTCGGCAACATCGGCGCGGGCGCAGGGCTGCCGGTCATGGAGGGCAAGGCGATCCTGTTCAAAGGTTTTGCGGGCGTCGATGCCGTTCCCATCTGCCTCGATACCAAGAGCGTCGATGATATTGTCAAGACGATCCAATTGATGGCTCCGTCGTTCGGCGGCATCAATCTCGAAGATATCAAGGCTCCCGAGTGCTTCGACATCGAAAGCGCGCTCAAAGAATCGGTCGATATCCCCGTCTTCCACGACGACCAGCACGGTACCGCGATCGTGGTGTCGGCGGCGCTGATCAATGCGCTCAAGCTCGTCAACAAGACGTTCGATGAGATCAAGATTGTAGTCAACGGCGCGGGCGCGGCGGGCATGGCGATCACCAAACTGCTCCAACGCATGGGCGCGCACGACATCATTCTGTGCGACTCGACCGGCGCGATCTACGACGGACGCCCCAAAGGCATGAATCCGTATAAAGATGAGATTGCGGCGATCACCAACGACGACAAGGAGCAGGGCAAGCTCGAAGACATCATTCACGATGCGGATGTGTTCATCGGCGTGTCGAAGGCGGGGCTCTTGACGGAGGAAATGGTCAAGAAGATGAAGCCCAATCCGATCATCATGGCGATGGCGAATCCGACGCCGGAGATCATGCCCGATCTCGCTCGCAAAGCGGGCGCTCGCGTGGTCTGCACCGGTCGATCGGATTTCCCCAATCAGGTCAACAATCTGTTGGCGTTCCCGGGCATCTTCCGCGGCGCGCTCGACGTTCGCGCTACCGACATCAACGAGGAGATGAAGATTGCGGCGGCGTATGCGATCGCGTCTCTGATCAGCGAAGACGAGCTCGACGAGGAGCACGTCATCACCACGCCGTTCGATAAGAGAGTTGCTCCACAGGTGGCGGCGGCGGTCGCGCGCGCGGCAATCGAATCGGGCGTCGCAAGACGGAAAGACATCACGCCGAAGCAGGTCGCCGAACATACTCGTCAGCTCCTCGGTCAAAAATAATTCTACCCATGTAATTTATATAGATTTCAACCCAAAAGATAACATCAACGCCAAAAAAATCAGGGCGCCCATCGTCGGACGCCCTTTTTGATTGCTTATTGTTCGATCGGATCGTCGAAGCCGAGCAGCCACGTCGCGATGAATCCCATCACGTACGCCGTCAACAGCCCGAAGAAGTAGATCGCAATGTTGTCGGTCGCCGCCGCCAACGGCAACCCCGATATCCCCAACGTCGCCGCCCCTACCATGCTCGCCGCCTGCACCGCGCCGCCGAACGCTCCTCCTATGCACGCGCCGATGAACGGTCGACCCAACGGGAACGTCACGCCGTAGATCAGCGGCTCGCCCACGCCCATCATGCCGACGGGCAACGCCGATGCGATCGTCTTCTTCAAAAATTTATTCTTCGTTTTGAAGTACACCGCGATCGATGCTCCGACTTGCCCCGCGCCCGCCATCGCCAGGATCGGCAACAGGATCGTCACGCCGTATTGACCGATCAGATCGACGTGGATCGGCGTCATCGCTTGGTGCACGCCCAACATCACCATCGGCAACCATAAGCCCGCCAGCACAAATCCGACCGCCGCGCCTCCCGATTGGATCGCGCTCGTCGCCGCAATCCCTATCGTCTCGGAGATCACTCCGCCCAACGGTTGCAACAAAAAAATCGCCGCCGAGCCCGCTGTCAAAAACGTCAGCAACGGCGTCACGAACAGATCAAACATCTCGGGCACGACCGCATGCAATTTATTCTCGACGTACGCCCCGAGCCCCGCCACAAACACCACCGAGATCACTCCGCCGCGTCCGGGCACCAATGCGCCGCTCGACAACACCACGTCGCTCAATGCGGGGTGAGTGATCAGCGCCGCAAGAATTCCTCCAAGGATCGGCGTCCCGTCAAACACCTTCGCCGCGTTGTAGCCCACGAATAAGTTCATGCCCCAGAAGACCGTGTTGCCCGCCACCATCAACAGTTTGATCAACGGTTCGTCGACGAGCGTCGGCTCGATCTTGATCGCCAAGCCAACGCAGCCCGTGATCAGTCCGCACGCAATGAAGCCGGGAATCAACGGGATAAAGATGCCCGCGATCTTCTTGAAAAACAGTTTGAGCGGCGTCGCGTTCTTCTCTTTGAGCTCCGCGCGGAGTGCTTTGCCGTCGCCGATCGCCGGGCTCGTCTTCGACAGCAGCGCCTTGACCTCGTTGGTGACGTTCGTCGCTCGTCCCGGTCCGAGGATTATTTGAAGTTCGTCGCCGTCGATGTTCAAACCCAATACTCCGTCGAGCGCCTTCAACTTGTCGAGCATCGATTGATCGCGTCGAGCCAAATGCAATCGAAGGCGCGTCATGCAATTGGTTGCGCCCAAAATATTAGCCGCCTCGACCGTTTGAACGATCGCTGCGGCGAGTTCGGTATTCGTCATCTGAGTTATCACCTTCAGAGATATTTGCGGCACAGACGCTCGAGCGTTTTCAGGTACCACGACGCCCGACGGTAGTTCCCGAACAGCAGCGACGTCTTGACATTTTCCCGCACACCGTCAAGCACGTCGATCCGATTGATCGTGCCCGTCAAGCTGAACTTCTCGCGTTGCGTCGCCAAGATTTTGCGATACATCTTTTCGCGCGTCAAATATTTATTCTCCAACCGCTCAAGCAGAGTTTCGATCAATTTCCGTTGATATCGTTCGCGCCGCTCCCCAAATTCCTCGTCCTCGACCATGTAATCTGCATAGCCGTTCATCTGTCAGCTCCTCACTTCCAACTTCCGCGTCAAGTCCTCCAATATCCGAACGTCCTGCTCGGTCAACATCGAATACTGCTCGAGCGTCGCCTTCGTCAGCCCGTTGTATGCATCGATCCGCTCGACTAACTTCTCTACCTCCGCCGTCAAGCCCTTGATCAATTCCCCGAACTCCGTCAGCGACTTGTCGAACTGGAACGTCATGCCCATCATGTTCTCGCGCACGCCGTTCATCACTTCGTCGACCGATTTGCCGTTCTCAATCATCGTCGAATGTATCTGCTCGAGCTGCTCAAGTTTCTCGACCGCCATCAACTTCTCGTTCACGCCGTCGACCGTCTCAGCCAAATGCGTGATGTCCTTCGCGACGGGCGGCGCCTTCATCAGTTGCCCCATCACCTGCACCAACTTCACGCCCGTCGTCACCACCGAGTTCAGGCTGTCGAGCTTCTCCACCAGCTTCGCGCTCTGATCCGACAGCTCTTCAAACTTCTCGCCCGTGCCCGACAACTTTTCGGTGATCGCGTCCGCGTTCGCCTTCGATTGCTCGATCTGCTCTTCGAGACGCGCCGATATTTTTTCAAGCTCCGTCGGCAACGCCTTCTGTGCTTCGATCAATTGCTCGATCGCCGCCTTCAATTCGTCGTTCGATTGCTCGGGACGCTCGAACCCCTCAAAATTATTGATCTTGTTACTGATCCCGTCGAGCAACCGCGTCTGTCGCTCAAGCTGTTCGATCTGATCTCCGCCCATTCGAGAACGCAACTGATGTATCTGCGCTTCCAATCGTTGATACACATCTTCAAACTCGCTCGACGTCTGCATCAACGCCTTCTTGGTCATCAACGCCGACAGCATTGCGCATACCGCCGCACCCGCGCAACTGATTATCACATCGTCCAATTTCAGCAGCAGCCCGATGCTCATCAACGCGAGGAAGACCGCCGCCGCCGCCGAGGTATCACGTCCGTTCATTTCATCAATCCTTCCATCTGTCGAATCTGTCTCATCGCTTCGTCTTTGATGATGTCCATCAACTCCTTGCGAATGAATTCCTCATACCGTTTGAGATATACCGTCTTGATCCCGTAAAACCGACCGCCGGGCTTCTCGATCACCGCTTGATAAATCCGTTCGTTGCGTTGCTCGTCGGTCGACATGAACACTTGGTACTTCTTCGGCGTGCGCATGTACTCAAAGAAGCGCGCCTTAATCTTCTCCTTGAGGGCGGCGACATTCGATTGCTCGTCCCAGATGAACGACGTGATGCTCTTCTGCCCCCGATACAAGATATTTTTATAAACTCCGAGCGCGTCCGTCAAGCCCTCCAGGAACAAAAATCGAACGGCTGTCTCGTTGTAACTCTTCCAAAGATGCGGGCGTCCCTTGACGCTGTTGAACGCGGTGATCTCCTCTTTCGCCTCGTCGCTCAAACACTTCATGCCGTCGGCGCTCCTCGAATAATCGAGCTCCTCAGCCCGCTTCTTGATATCGGCGATCTCCATTTTCATCTGACGCTTGATCTCCGCCGACAGCCGACGGTGTTGATGCAGTACCAGGATCAATCCGTCGAGCCCCGCCGCCATCACTTCAAACCCGCGCTCAAGCAATTGCTTTTGACGAAGTTTGATGCTCTCGTCAAGCGAATCCGTCAGCACGATTATGACCTGCCGATCTTTGTGGTCGAGCAGACGAACCGTTACCTCCGTTGCCTCCTTCCAATACGGCATGCTTTCGAAGATCGCAAAGTTGTCGAAGCCGTCTATATCCATGTTCTCGCCGTAAGCGGGCACGAGCACTTCGAAGCCGGGCGGCACGTTGAAACTCGAAACGACTTCGCCCTCCCAACTCAGGCGCGTGTTGCCGTGTTTCATCAACAGCGTTTTCGATGTGCCGATCGAAGTTTGCAGCATTCGTTCGGCGAATATCCAGCGACTTTCGTCTCCGAGCAGCACCCAACGCTTCATCGACATCACCTCCGCCGTCGATTGTATCATTTTGATTCGGCGCGCGCAATGCTTATTTATAACTGCAAGCACGCAAAAGGGACTGCCGACATGCGCCGACAATCCCTTCCCAAAAAAGGGGTCCAAGGTGCCGTCTCCTTCATATGCCTAAACCTGCCGACTCGCAGGTGGGTATCCTAAGATCGGGTTCTGTTATTCGCCTCGAAAGCGATTCTCCATCCGCCTCTCGCAATCGGATTCCCTTTAAATAATGTAGGTTAGACATTAACGAAGTCCTCGCACACCTCAGGCGGTTCCTTCTTCGCAACGTATGATAGCACAAAAATCTGCTCAACACAAGAAAATTTTCTGCTCCAACTCAAAGCTCGACGAAAATATTTTACTTGACAATCGGCGCCGCAAATGGTAGATTACATGAGCGTGAGCGCACGCCGAAGTGGCGGAATTGGCAGACGCAGCAGACTCAAAATCTGCCGGTGGCAACACCGTGCCGGTTCGACCCCGGCCTTCGGCACCATACATAAGCAATTTCAATTCCCTCCGTCGCGGGGGAATTTTCATTTTAATTGCGGCGCAGATACTCCAACCTCTAAGGTTGGGGAGGAAGCGTCGCATTTCTCTCCTTTCTAATTGATTATCAATAGGTAATCTGATATACTAAACATATTGAAATATGAGAGGAGGTGCATGCAATCGTGTTACTTACCAAGACCATTAAACTCAAACTCTACGTCGACTCTGCGCAAATTGCTATGTTTAAGCAGATGTCTGAACAATACCGCCTTGCTTGTAACTTTGTCTCTCAATACATCTTTGAAAATGATTTTGTCCTCAATTTCAATCAGCTCAATAAGTCCCTTTACCACTGCGTTCGCGAGCAGTTTAACCTTAAATCTCAACTTACCCAGTCAGTATTTCGTACTGCCACCGCCCGTTACAAGACTGCCAAAGAACAATTAGCTCAGAAGCCTTTTCGCTATAAAGATGAGAACGGCGAATATCAAAGGATTACTCGAACGCTTGAATGGCTTATCAAACCTGTATTTTTTCGCCGACCTCAATGCGACCTTGTTCGCGACCGTGATTACAGTTTGGTTGACAACGGATCCATGCTTTCAATCAATACTCTCGACAAACGCGTGAGAATCAGATTTGAAGATAAGCACTGGCAAAAATATCTTGACGGCACTTGGATTTTAGGCACTGCCAAGCTGTTGCAGTTAAAGGGCAAGTGGTATCTGCACATTCCCGTCACTAAAGCTGTTGAGGAGTTCGGCAAAGAAGAAGTGACGCACGTAGTCGGCATTGACAGAGGCTTGCGATTTCTTGCGGTAACCTACGATGAACAAGGTAAGACTGAGTTTGTAAGAGGTAAGCAGATTCTTCGTAAGCGTCATAAGTTCCTTGAGATACGCCGACAGTTACAATCCAAAGGTACAAAGTCAGCAAAGAGAGCACTTGTCAGACTTTCGGGACGAGAGAACCGCTGGATAAGCGATGTCAATCATTGCATATCTAAGACACTCGTTGAGAAGTACGGCACCGACACATTGTTTGTGGTCGAGGATTTAACCGGCATCTCGTTTGCGGAGAAGAACTTATCGCGCGGAGTTTCGGCAAATAATGACTTGCGATCGTGGGCATTCTATCAGCTCGAACAGTTCTTAGTGTATAAGGCGCATGAGGCTTGCAGTGAAGTGTTGAAGGTGTCGGCTAAATACACAAGTCAACGCTGTCCAAAATGCGGCTCGATCGACAAAAACAATCGGTATCACAAAACGCACGAATACAGATGTCAATGCGGGTATCGGTCGAATGACGATCGGGTTGGCGCAATGAATATACAGTTGCTCGGGACGATGTGGATAAGCGGCGAAGAACGACCATATTTTGAAAAAGTAACGACTTCCGATTAGTAGTTGGAAGTTAAACGGGTGCCGTCAGCCACCCGATGATGTCTGACCTATGAGGGAGCATAAGCGTTTGAACCTCCGCGCGGTAAAGACCGCTGTCGGTATGGACAAGCTCCGACTTCAAACACGTAGCGTTAATTCGGGGCAGTTGGCTTTCTGTTGACAATCGCCGATCGATAATCCAAAATAGCTTTAACAACTCATGAAAGGATTGAGAGCAATGGCATCGATCAAAAAAATTCTCGTGCCGGTCGACGGCTCGGTGAGCGGTTGCAAGGCGGTCGACGAGGCAATCTTCCTCGCGTCGAAGTGCCGCGCCAAAATGGATTTCGTCTATGTCGCCAGCGAGATCAACAAAGACATTCCCAGCCATCTGGTGTTCGACCGCATTTGGACGAAACTGCCGGCGGATATCAAAGCCGATAAGCATGTCGAGACGGGCATCATCTACAAGGCGATTCTAAAGGTCGCAGAGGCGGAGGGCTCGGACATGATCATCATGGGCAGTCGCGGGCTCGGATTGTTCAAGGGCGCGTTGCTCGGCAGTGTCAGCCAGAAGGTGGTCGAGCACTCCAAAATTCCTGTGATGGTGATCAAATAATTTGATCCCGCCCACCCACCCTTGATAACTTCGTTATCGATATAAAAACGATCGAAGGCGACAGCCTTCAATAGGAGAGTTCAATGGAGAAATTTAAATCGGGCTTCGCGGCGGTGATCGGTCGACCCAACGTCGGCAAGTCGACTTTGATCAATCGGCTGATCGGTCAGAAGATCGCTATCACTTCCGATAAGCCGCAGACTACCCGTTCGCGCATTCAATGCATCTTGACCGTCGACGACGCGCAGATCATTTTCCTCGACACCCCGGGCATTCATAAGCCCAAGTTTAAGTTGGGCGAGTACATGCTCAAGGCGGCGGAGGGCACGCTCAAGGAGGTCGACGTGATCCTGTTCGTCATCGACGCCAATGAGAAATTCGGCGGCGGCGAGAAATATATCCTCGAGCGTCTGAAGTCGACCGATCGCCCCGTCGTGCTCGTCGTCAACAAACTCGATCTGATCGAGCGCGAAAAGGTACTGCCGATCATCGCCGAGTACTCCGCGCGGAGGAATTTCGCGGCGGTCGTCCCAATCAGCGCCGCCGACGGTACCAACGTTGAGGCTCTGCTCGACGAGATCAAGAAGTTCCTGCCGGAAGGTCCGAAGTATTATCCCGACGACATGGTGACCGATCAGCCCGAGCGATTGATCATTGCCGAGTTGGTCAGGGAACAATTGCTGCACTTGACCGAGGACGAGGTGCCGCACTCGATCGCCGTCGACGTTGAGGAGATGATGCAACGCCCCAACGGTGATCATTATATTCGAGTGCATATTTACGTCGAGCGCGAATCGCAGAAGGGAATTTTGATCGGCAAGCGCGGCGCGATGCTCAAACGCGTCGGGGAGTTGGCGCGCCCCGAGATCGAAATGATGTTGGGCACGAAGGTCTTCCTCGATCTCTGGGTCAAGGTCAAGAAGGACTGGCGAAATTCCGCAGGCGCCATTCAAAACTTCGGACTGGGTGACTGACATTGGACAAAAAAAATAACGGCGGCAATGTGATCGCGGACTACTTCATCAGCGGGCTGATCGTGTTGATCCCGTTGGCGATCACATTTTTCGTCGTCAAAAGCGTTTTGGACATCACCGAAGGCGATCTCGGAATGAAGTCCCTGCCGTTCTACTTCCCCGGGCTCGGGCTGGTGACGCTGCTCATCGTTATATTCGTTGTCGGTTGGATTTCATCTCATTGGCTGTTGAAAAAACTCATTGCGTTCGGCGAATCGTTGCTCGACAAAATTCCCGTCGTCAAGTTCATTTATAAGAGCGTCAAGCAATTTTCGACGGCGATGTTCGAATCCAACAGTCTGTTCAACACCGTCGTGCTGGTGCCGTTTCATCAATCGCTGACGATGGGATTTCTGATCTCCGACGCGCCGCGCCCCGTCAATGAGAAGCTCGACGGCGAATATGTCTGCGTGTTCGTGCCGTGGAGCCTCAACATGACGTCGGGAACAAATTTGTTCGTCAAGAAGTCCGATGTGATCCGCGTCGACATCAAACCCGAAGACGCGTTGAGGTTCATGCTCACCGCGGGCGCCGTCAAACCGCATTGAGAGTTATTTCTTCTCGTGCGGGACGTAGGACGCTTCGAGCAGTTGAATTTCATCGTCGTCGAGAACGATATCGAGGGCATTAACCGCCTCCTCCAAATGCTCAACGCTTGCCGCCCCGATGATCGGCGCCGTGATGTAATCCTTATTGAACATCCAAGCCAACGCCTCTTGCGCCATCGAGCAGCCGCGAGCCTCGGCGGCAGTCTCCAAATTCTCAATCACCGCTCGATCGATCTCATCGACGGGACTGCTTGCCGGCGACAACAACATCGACAGATCGCCGAGATCATCAGTGTCGTTCGACGAGCTCAACGGTTGAGCGCAACGTCCTCCCGCCAACGGGCTCCACGGTACCACCGCCATCTTACGATCGCGACACAGCGGCAGAAGTTCGCGCTCCTCCTCCCGATAGATCAGATTGTATTGCATTTGGATCGATGTGAACTTCGACCAGTGATTGATGTCGGCGATGTTCTGAAGTCGTTCGAGTTGCCAAGCGAAGATCGTTGACGCGCCGATGTAGCGCGCCTTGCCCGACTTCACCACGTCGTGGAGCGTCTCCATGATCTCCTCGAGCGGCGTCAACGGATCGAGCCGATGAATCTGATAGACGTCAACATAATCCATGCCCAGCCGCTTGAGACTGTGATCGATCTCCGCCATGATGTTCTTGCGCGACAATCCGCCGCCGTTGGGATTTTCGGGGCGCATGTCGAAACCGACCTTGGTCGCCACCACGATCGTATCGCGGTCGAGCCCGAACTCGCGGATCAACCGTCCGAGGTACTCTTCGCTCGAGCCCATCTGATAGACGTTGGCGGTGTCGAAGTAATTGATCCCGAGCTCGATCGCGCGCTCGAAAATGATCTTCGCCTCGTCGTAATCCTTCGCCACGTTGAAAATGTCGTTGGGGTCGGGCTCGCCGAAATTCATACAGCCCATGCAAATCCTCGACACGTCCATGCCCGTGTTGCCGAACTTCACGTATTGCACAGCGCTCACTCCCTTTCAGTTATTCGCGATAATCATATCACGCTTGTCAATATCGAGAGCTCCGCGCGGAGTTTTTTTTATGGCTCAAAATGCGCCGGTCTTGATGTGCGGGACGTAGGGCGCTTCGAGTGCTTTGATCTCGTCGTCATCGAGAGTGATATCGAGAGCGGAGACGGCTTCTTCGATGTGCTTGACGGAGGTCGTGCCGACGATCGGCGCCGTGATGTAATCCTTGCTCAACATCCAAGCGAGCGCCTCTTGCGCCATTGAACGACCATGGGCTTTGGCGACCTGCTCAAGGTTATCGACGACAACCTTATCAACGTCGTCGGTCGCGCTCCAAACCATGGGCGACACTTCATCGATCGAGTTGCGCGCGGTCTTGGTGCCCCACGGGTGAGCGCAACGTCCTCCCGCCAACGGGCTCCACGGGACGATCGCCATGCCCCGATCCTTGCACAGCGGAATGATCTCGCGCTCCTCCTCCCGATAGATCAGATTGTACTGCGGCTGCAACGAAACGAACTCCGTCCAACCATGCTTCTCTGCGATGTTCTGCATGCGCTCGAGCTGCCACGCGAAGATCGTCGACGCGCCGATGTACCTCGCCTTGCCCGCTTTGACCACGTCGTGGAGCGCTTCCATGATCTCCTTCATAGGCGTTTTGGGGTCGAGGCGATGAATCTGATAGAGATCAACGTAATCCATGCCGAGGCGTTGAAGGCTGTGATCGATCTCCGCCATGATATTCTTTCGAGACGAGCCGCCGCCGTTCGGACGACCCGGGCGCATGTCGAAATGAACTTTGGTGGCGACGACGATCTCATCGCGGTCGAGCCCGAACTCGCGGATCAACTTGCCGGTGATCTCCTCGCTCGAGCCCATCTGATAGACGT
>JAFUXN010000120.1 GCA_017477125.1 Selenomonadaceae bacterium | reverse complement strand
GGATAATATTTTTTTGGGAGGTTTGATCAATGGATATGTTAGAGCTCAGCAAGCATCGCTACTCGTGCCGTAAACTTTCGGATAAGCCCGTTGAGCAGGAGAAGCTCGATCGGATCATCGCGACGGCGATCTCGGCGCCCACCGCCAAAAACATGCAGCCCTATAAACTCTGGCTGTTCAAATCCGATGAGGCGATGGATAAGCTCAAGGAGACCACGCATTTCACGTTCGGCGCAAAGGTAGTGCTCGCCGTCGGAGCAAAACCGTCAGCAGCGTTCGTTCGTCCGTTCGACGGCAAAAACTACGGCGAGATCGACGGCGCGATCGTCGCGACGCACATAATGTTGGCGATCGAAGCCGAGGGTCTCAACACGACGTGGGTGGGCTACTTCGACGCGCCCAAACTTCAACAATTGTTCCCGCAGATGGCTGATTATGAAATGATCGCGTTGTTCCCGATCGGATACGCCGCCGACGATGCAAAGCCTTCGCCGCGCCATGAGGATCGTCGTTCGGTCGATGAGGCTCTCGAAGTCCTCTGATCGATCCGATCAATCCCAAAGCGTGAGCGGATCGGTGTAGATGTATTGATCGCCGACGCGGGGAATATACTCGAGATGAAGATGAGGTCCCGTCGAATATCCCGTTGAGCCGACGGTCGCGATGATCTCTCCGACGCGGACGTGATCGCCGACGCCGACAAACAGTTGAGCGCAATGGGCGTATCGAGTATAAGCGTCAAGGTGCGGGTGATAGAGCAGGATTTGATTGCCGTAGCCGTCATCGAGATTGGTTGATAGGATCACGTCGCCGTCGAACAGCGCGACGATCCCCGCTCCGTACTCGAAACCGAGATCGACGCCCGCATGGAATTTCCATTCGCCCGAGATCGGATGCACGCGCCAGCCGAACGGAGAGGTCACGGGGAAATCGACAGCCTCAACCGTCGTCGACAGCATGACGAGCGCGATCACCGTCGACGCAAATAATTTTTTCAATGAGATCACTCCAATTGATATCGACAAAAAAATTGCCTCTGCCCGAGGGATCAGGCAGGGGCTTTTTTCAATTCATAACCGTCTTGATACATCACGAGCCCGAGGTATCCAAGCCGCTCACCGTCACCGCCGAACTGTTCGGCGCGTAAATGATCCCGCAGAACGTCGATCCGTTAAGGCTGATGTTCACGGGTTTTGTGCCGTCGTACCAAATCACATACGGACGCGACGCAACTTCCACGAAATTGAGTTTCTCGGGATCAGATGTTAACCTGATCTCGTCGCAGTACTCATCAACTTCATCGCTTATCTTGATGTATAACGGTTCGGTGTTCGTATCGTTTAGAGGATGTTTGCGACCATCGAGCGTATTGATTCGGTCGACTTGGGCAGTATCATGGCGAGTTGCGCGGGCGGGAATGTTATCCTGTTGTCCGCCTTGGAGAATTTCTTGATGAGCAACGCGTTCGACACCGCAACCTTGTAATATAAATCGTCCGTGCCGTCTTCGATCTTGAACGTCAAGTTGTCTTGCTCAACATCTTGTCGACCATCCGCACAACCGAATCGGCGATCTGTTGAGTACTTCTGTTCTCGAGGTACGTCTGACCGATGTCCACAACGAATGCCAGCATCGCCAAAAATATCGGCACCAGCACCGCAAACATTATGATGACCTGTCCGTGCTCCGAGCGAACTGCATGCTTGAGCACTCTGACGCGCCTCCCCCAAAATCATTTCAAACGCGCCAATGATATTGTCGATCACTC
>JAFUXN010000119.1 GCA_017477125.1 Selenomonadaceae bacterium | reverse complement strand
GTGCACAACGGGATCGAGTACGCCGACATGCAACTGATCGCGGAGAGTTATCTGCTGTTGAGGAACGTGGGCGGGCTCGACAACGCGGCGTTGAGCAAGACGTTCAAGGCATGGAACGGCGGCGAGCTCGAAAGTTTCTTGATCAAGATCACTGCCGACATCTTTGCCGAGAACGATCCCGACGGCGACGGTCAATTGGTTGATGTGATCGTCGACAGCGCGGGGCAGAAGGGCACGGGGCGTTGGACGAGCATCGAGGCTCTCAAGCGTGGAGTGAACACGTCGATCATGACGGCGGCTTGCAATGCGCGAGTGATGTCGAATCTGATCGAGCGGGAGAAATTTTCGTCGGCGCTTCCTTCGACGGCTCCGCGCGGATCGATCGATGAGCGGTTTGTTGAGGACGTGCGGCGGAGCCTCTACCTTGGAAAGATCGCGGCGTATGCTCAAGGCTTTGCGTTGTATAGGGCGGCGTCGACGGCTTTCAATTGGTCGCTCGATCTCGGGAGGATCGCATCGATCTTCAGAGCGGGTTGCATCATTCAAGCGCGCTTCCTCAACAAGATCACTGACGCCTATCGCAACAATCCCGCGCTCGACAATCTCATGCTCGACGAATTTTTCATGTCGAAGGTCGTTGAGGGGCTGGCGAGCTTGCGTCGGACGGTGGCGTCGGGCGTTGAGCATGGGGTTCCGATCCCGGCGTTGACGAATGCGCTCGAGTACATCGATGCGTTGAGATCGGATCGATTGGGCGCGAATCTGATCCAGGCTCAACGAGATTACTTCGGGGCGCACACGTTCAAGCGCGTCGATCGCGACGGCTCCTTCCATCACGAGTGGCAGCATTGATCTCATGCCGAAAAGACTTACGACGATCGAACTGTTTGCGGGCGCCGGCGGTCTGGCGCTCGGACTTGAACGCGCCGGCTTCGAGCCGATTGCTCTGATCGAGATCGACAAAGATGCCGCCGACACTCTCAAGCTCAACCGTCCGCATTGGAATGTGATCTGCAATGACGTCGCCGACATCTCTCCGCTCGATCTCAGGAATCATTTTGATCTCGACGTCGGGCAACTCGATCTGCTGTCGGGCGGCGCTCCATGCCAATCGTTTTCGTATGCGGGCAAACGCCTCGGGCTCGACGACGCGCGCGGCACTCTGTTCTATCATTATGCCGTCTTCCTGAAGAAACTGCAGCCGAAAATTTTTCTGTTCGAGAATGTGCGCGGGCTGTTGAGCCACGACGGCGGCAGAACTTATCGAACGATGCTCGATGTGTTTGCCGATTGCGGTTACGAAGTTCAACACAAAGTGCTCAACGCTTGGGATCACGGCAATGCTCAGAAGCGCGAACGATTGATCACCGTCGGCATTCGTCATGATCTCGCTGATCGGATCGCGATCGAGTTCCCTGCGCCGCGTTCATATCGACCGGTGTTGAGAGATGTGTTGAAAGATGTTCCCGAGGACATGGGCGCGGAGTACTCGCCTTATAAAAAATCTCTGTTTGAGTTGATACCGCCCGGCGGCTATTGGCGTGATCTGCCCGAGGCTCTCGCTCGAGAGTACATGAAAAGCTGTTGGGACATGGGCGGCGGGCGGACGGGAATCTTGCGGCGCATGAGTTTCGACGAGCCATCGCTGGCGGTATTGACTTCGCCGACGCAGAAACAGACCGAACGCTGTCACCCGTCGGAAGCCCGACCGTTCACCGTCAGAGAGAACGCTCGCATTCAATCGTTCCCCGACTCGTGGCAGTTCTGCGGCTCGATGCAAAGTCGATATCGGCAAGTGGGTAACGCCGTGCCGGTTGAGCTCGCCTTCGACATCGGGCTCGAGATCAGACGAGGATTGGAGGCATTGATATGTTGAGTTTCATATCCGACGAAGATTTACATCGACACATCGCCGAGACAATTGAGCAGTACGGTGAGCGACTTCAGCCTTATGACATCAAAAAATTTAACGCCAACATCGTTGATCCGATCAAGCTGATGTTCGATAAAAACGTCTACGGTAAAACGTGGGAGGAGATCATCGGCAGCGAGATTTTTCGTCAGCGCGACAAGGCGAACAACAACAGCATCGGTTACTTCCATCAAAAAATTTTTCGCTACATCGCCGATTGCACCGTGCCGAAGAGCGGTTGGGATGTGATCGTCGAGAAGGCGGGCGGCATCGACGTGCCGGAGTGCGGCAGGGTCGGGCGCATCTTCGTCGAGATGAAGAACAAGCATAACACCATGAACTCGGCGGCGAGCGCGAAGACTTACATGAAGATGCAGGGGCAGTTGCTTGCCGACGATGATTGCGCCTGTTTCCTCGTTGAGGCGATCGCCAAACGATCTCAGAATGTGGCGTGGACGGTGTCGCTTGACGGGCATCGACAGAAGCATCGGCGTATCCGTCGCGTGAGCATGGACGAATTTTATTCCATCGTGACCGACGAGCGTGATGCTTTCTATCGTTTGTGCATGGAATTGCCGACGGCGATTGAGCGAGTGCTCAACTCCGCCGACGTCATCAACATTCCGCACGATACTGTTTGCGACGAGTTGAAGGCGCGGGCGGCGGCGAACGGCGGCTCGTTCGTGTTGGCGCTGTATCTGCTCGGCTTCGACACTTACCACGGCTTCACTCCGATCGATTAAAGTTGCGAGGTACATTTAATGACCGACATTCAAATCAAGTACGAGGCGCTCAAAAATTATTTGCGCGAGCTCGGCAGCGTGGCGGTGGCGTACTCGAGCGGCGTAGACTCAACTTTTCTGTTGAGCGTGGCGCACGATGTGTTGAGCGATCGAGCGATCGCGATCACCGCCACTTCAAAATTTTTCCCTGCCCGCGAAATCGACGAGGCGCGAGCGTTTTGCGTTGAGCATGGCATTGATCAGATCGTGTTCGACGTCAATCAATTGGAGCTCGACGGCGTGAAGGACAACCCGCCCGACCGTTGCTACCTCTGCAAAAAATTTTTGTTCGAACGCATCAAAGCGATCGCCGCCGACAACAATCTTGCTCACGTGATCGACGGTTCGAACATGGACGACGACGGTGACTATCGCCCGGGCATGCGAGCACTCGCCGAGCTCAACATCATAAGCCCGTTGAGGCGCGTCGGGCTGTGGAAGCGCGAGATCAGATCGCTGTCGAAGGAGTTGGGACTGCCGACGTGGGATAAACCTTCGTTCGCATGTCTGGCGTCGCGATTCGTGTACGGCGAGACGATCACCGTCGAGAAGTTGTTGATGGTCGAGCGCGCCGAACAATTTCTGATCGAGCGCGGCTTTCGACAGTTGAGGGTGCGTATCCACGATCGGTTGGCGCGCATCGAAATCGAGCCGACTGAATTTGATCGCTTGCTCAAACTCCGCGCGGAACTGACGACGACGTTCAAAGCGCTCGGCTTTCAATACGTGGCGCTCGATCTCCAAGGCTACCGCACCGGCAGCATGAACGAAACGCTTTAATTGATCTCCCAAAAGTGGGAGGAGGTGATCCCATGAGATTCATTCACACATCCGACTGGCATTTGGGCAAGAGCCTCAAAGGTCAATCGCTGCTCGACGACCAGGCGCATATCCTCAACGAGCTCCTTCGAATGCTCGACGACCAACGCGCCGACGCACTCATCATCGCCGGCGACATCTACGATCGCTCGGTGCCTCCCGCCGACGCCGTTGAGCTCTTCAATGAAATGATCCTCTCGGTCGTCGAACGCGGCATAACAATCTTGAGTGTGGCGGGCAATCACGACAGCGCCAAACGTCTCAACTTCGGCAGTCAACTGTTTGAGCGCTCGAAATTTTTCCTGCGCACTCTCGTCAGCGCCGACGACGATCCGATCGTTCTCAACGACGAGCATGGCAAAATTTATTTCTCCCTCCTGCCGTACTTCGAGCCGTCGCAAATTCGCAACGCCTTCGGCATCGACGACAACATCACCTTCGACGACGCCGGCAAGATTTTCATCGACCATGCCCGATCGAAAATCCCTGACGGCGCTCGCTCGATCGCTATCGGTCACGCGTTCATCACCGGCGGCGAACGCTCCGATTCCGAAACTCAAAACGTGGGCGGCGCCGACAACGTCAATGCCGCGCACTTCGACGGATATAATTACGTCGCGCTCGGGCACCTGCACAAGCATCAATGCATGTCCTCCAACGTCATTCGATACAGCGGTTCGCCGTTGAAGTACTCCTTCGACGAGTGGCGGCATCGCAAGGGCGCGTTGAGCGTGGAGATCGGAGCGGACGGACGAGCGGCGCTCGAGTTCCTGCCGTTGACGCCCAAGCATGATCTGTTGGTGATCGAGGGCATGATCGAAGACGTGTTGACCCGAACGCCGACGACCGATTATGTTGCCGTTCGCTTGCTCAACCGCGAGCAGGTGCTCAACGCTCGAGCGAAGTTGGAAGAATTATTTCCTAACCTGCTTGCGATCGAGAAGGTGAATTTCTTGCGCGAGACGTCGACGGGCGGCGAGCTCAAACGAGCCGAAGGGGCATCGGTGCTCGATCAGTTTAAAGACTTCTTCGAGTATCAGACGGGCGATCGGCTTGACTCTGATCAAGAGGCGGCGTTGATCGATTGCTTGAGGTCGATGCGGGAGGAGGAGGAACGATGAGACCGATCCGATTGAAGCTCGAAGCGTTTGGTCCGTACGTTGACGAGCTTGAGATCGATTTTGAGCGGGAGCTTGGCGCGGACGGACGAGCGGCGCTCGAGTTCCTGCCGTTGACGCCCAAGCATGATCTGTTGGTGATCGAGGGCATGATCGAAGACGTGTTGACCCGAACGCCGATGACCGATTACGTAGCGGTTCGACTGCTCAACCGCGAGCAGGTGCTCAACGCTCGAGCGAAGTTGGAAGAATTATTTCCGAACCTGCTTGCGATAGAGAAGGTGAATTTCCTGCGCGAGACGTCGACGGGCGGCGGGCTCAAGCGAGCCGAAGGGGCATCGGTGCTCGATCAGTTTAAAGACTTCTTCGAGTATCAGACGGGCGATCGGCTTGACTCTGATCAAGAGGCGGC
>JAFUXN010000118.1 GCA_017477125.1 Selenomonadaceae bacterium | reverse complement strand
GCTTTTGACCGATGTCGTAGAAGTTATTGCCCTCGCTGTCAATCACGACGATCGCGGGGAAGTCCTCAACCTCGAGCGCCGCAACCGCCTCGGGACCGAGTTCGGGATAAGCCAGCACCGTATATTTCTTGACGGATTTGGCGATCAACGCCGCCGCTCCTCCGACCGCCGCAAAATACGTGGCGCCGTTCTTCTTCATCGACTCGACAACTTCTTTCGAGCGGGAGCCCTTGCCAATCATGCCCTTGATCCCTTGGTCGAGCATGGTTGGCGTATAGGCATCCATTCTGCCGCTCGTGGTCGGACCGCACGAGCCGATCGGATCCCCGGGTTTCGCCGGCGTCGGACCCAAGTAGTAGACGATCTGATCATGCCAGTCGAGCGGAAGTTTCTCGCCGCGCGCCAACGCCTCCGTCATTGCCTTATGCGCCGCGTCTCGAGCACTGTAGATCGTCCCCGTGATCAGCACGCTGTCACCCGCGCGGAGTTTCCTCGACTGCTCTTCGGTCAGCGGCGTCGTCAATCTGATTGTTGCCATCATTCATCACCCGTCCTTTCGATCGATCAAAGTACTCTGTGCGCGTGCCGCATCGCATGGCAGCAGATCGTCACAGCCACCGGCAAGCCCGCGATGTGCGTCGGCTCCCACTCGATGTTGACCGCCAACGCCGACGTCGTGCCGCCCAATTGCGGACCGATTCCCGTCGAGTTGATCAGCTCAAGCAGTTCGCCCTCGAGCTTGGCATATTCGGGCATGGGATTGCGCTCATCGATCGAACGGGTCAACGCCTTCTTCGACAGCAGCGCCGCGCGATCCATCGTGCCGCCGATCCCGACGCCCACCACCATCGGCGGGCAAGGATTCATGCTCGCGTGCAGAATGATCTCCATCACTGCCTTCTTCACGCCGCGCACGCCGTCTGCGGGCACCAGCATCTTGATCCCCGACTTGTTCTCTGAACCGAAGCCCTTGGGCGCAATGGTGATGTCAACCTTGTCGCCCGGCACGATCTCAACGTAGATCACGCCCGGAGTGTTGTTCTTCGTGTTGACACGGTTGAAGAGCGGCTCGCTCACGACCGACTTGCGCAGATAGCCTTCGGTGTAACCTTTCGCAATGCCGGCGTTGATCGCGTCGACGAAGTTGCCGCCGACGAAGTGCACGTCCTGCCCGACCTTCACGAACACGATCGTCATGCCGGTGTCCTGGCAGTAAGGACGATCCTCCGCGCGAGCGATCTCCGCGTTCTTGATGATCTGATCGAGCACGATTTTGCCGACCTCCGATTGCTCGGTTTCGCGACCGCGTTTGAGCCCCTCGTAGACATCTTTGGGAAGGTAGTAAGCGGCCTCTTTACACATCTCGGCGACGTTCGAGGTGATCTCGCTGACGTCAAACTCTCTCATCTAAAATCACTCCTTCAATACGCTTGAACTATCCGTGGTAATTACACGCTCGCAATCAAAAATCCTGCCGCCGATTGAAATTTATTCGACCGCGATCGATAATAGATCGAACTTATCTCAAGAGGTGATTGCCATGTTGAAATTGATAACGGGAGGAGCAAGAAGCGGCAAGTCCTCATTCGCAGAGAAACTTGCCGCCGAATTTGATCGAGTGACATATATAGCGACGGCTCAAGCGTTCGATGACGAGATGCGAGATCGGATTGCTCGCCATCGTGCTCGGCGCCCTTCGCATTGGACGACCGTTGAGGCGCCCTTCGACGCTCATCAGATCATTGATCGGATTGATGCCGATTGCATTCTGTTTGATTGTCTGACGGTTTATCTGTCGAACTTCCTGTGCCGCTCGCTCGACGAAGATCCGATCGAGTACTGCGGTCGATTGCTCGATGCGATGACGAAATTCAACGGGACGTCGCTCGTGGTGACTAACGAGGTCGGCAGCGGCATCGTCCCGATGAATGAATTGGCTCGAGCGTTCCGCGATCACCAGGGGCTGATCAATCAATCGTTCGCCGCCGTCGCCGACGAGGTTTATCTTTGTGCCTGCGGTCTGCCGTTGCGTTTGAAGTGATTCTCTTGATTGCCGGCACAATGGCTTGACTTGATTTTGATAACGAAATATAATTCCTTGATATTTTATTTGGGAGGTGGTTGATATGATTCCTATAAACGAGGGCAATGGCAATTCGGGACCGTTCGACTATATGCAGTACCCATTGGATTTTTGCCTGTACCCGGACGAGATTGTTGAGCGTTTTTCCGGCAAAGAGGTCATCGTGATATCTCTCGCCAAAGGTGACAGCGACGCATTCATTGAGACTTTCAAGGATAAACTTAAGATAAAATGTGTCGCTCAAATGAAGTACAATCCTAAGCTCAGATCGTTCTACTGCACACCGGCGTTATCCTTGGAAGAAGGAAAGCCTCCGATCACGAATTTAAACGGACTTCTTGCCGTTCGAAAAGATGAGCCGATTTTTTTATTCACTCGTATTTTTTGGCTTGAGCTCATCGAGCAGCTGGAGCGCAAGGGGCTCGTTCGTGGCGAGGACGTCTTCATGTGGGAAAAGGGTTATCCGATGACCCCGATCTTGAAGAAGTTCATCGAGCACAACGAGCGCCTCTGGAAACCGGAGAAAATCAAATCCAAAAACAAGGTGCTGATTCCGTTTTCGAGAAGCAGTTGGTGGTTTGACGCCGGGCTCAACATTTCGTATGCCTACGTGGGCAATTACCTGGCGCAGCGTTACGATGCCGAGATTCACTGTTTTTTGAGGGCGCTGATTCTTGAACGTGAGCTCATAACCACTACCAGAACGACCAGAGATATCTGGCGTTCGTTCAATACGGTGGGCATCTTCAGCTACGAGTGTGATCGGCAGCAGGCGGAAAGAGCCAAAGAAATATTGGAGAACATCTGGCCGTCGCTGAATACTTGGGAGGATTTGCGGAAATTTGAGCTCGAGGGAATAAATTTTGGTTACTCCATCATTCGGGACATTTTGCGCTACAACGTCCCCTACGTTGATATGAAGTCAACGCCGGGGTTCAGAGGTATTTTGCAGAGACGCATTCAACGCATTGTCGTCTTCTTGGATTACTTCAATCAGCACGATGACATTAAGGCTATTTGCTTATGTGACGGAGTCAGCAACGAAAGCTACTTGAGAGATATCGCTGTGGCTCACGGCATTCCGACGTACGCGCTCATTTACGGCACCTTGGCTCTCAAATTAGAGATAGGTACTCCCAACAATGGTCATTTCAAGTTCTACAAGAAATTTTTCGAGCAGTTGTCCCCCAAGGAGCAGGAGATTGGTCTCGAGTGGGCAAAGAAGAGCTTGGACGCAAGATTGCAGGGCGATACCAAAGACATCAAGTACATGTCGAAGTCGATCTACTCGGTCGAGGCAGGCGAGAGAGCTTTGGAGCAGAACGAAAAGCTCAAGGTCATCATCTGCCCTCACACTTTGTATGACGACATACATTGCGGCTGGTCAGTCTTCGGTTCGATGATCGAGTGGCTGATTCATCTCGGCGAGCTTTCCAACAAGACCGATTATGATTGGTATTTGAAGATCCATCCGAACGCCGGACAGCGCGACGAGAGCTGTTTAAGTGAATTTGTTAAGCACTATCCTCGGATCAAAATGGTTAAGAAATGGACTTCGCCCAAGCAAATGAGAGAAGAGGGCGTGAGGTTCGCCTTCACGATGTACGGCACGCTCGGGCATGAGTATCCGGCGCTCGGCATACAAGTGATCAACGCCGGCAATAATCCGCACATCGCCTTCGACTTCTGTCATAATCCGAAGACTCCCGAGGAGTTTGACGATATCGTTTCCCGCTTGCCAGAACTGGCTGATCAGGAAGTCGACATGCAGGAGATATACAAATTCTATTGCATACATTACTTGTACTATAAGCATCCGTCGCGTTCGCCCGCCGCAGCTTTCTTCCGTCGTCCGGAGTTGTATTGGTGGATAACGGACAAGCAACGCGAAACCTTGCCGCCCGGCATTGTCAATCGACACAAATACTATCTCAACGATTGGAGTCCCGAATTCCACGATATCACCAAGGAGAAGGTCGCGGAGCTGTTCAAAGAGATGGACGAGCGCAGGGACGGCATCTTCTACAGGAACGACGAAAAGATCATCAAACAGAAATTGAAAGAAGCAGGCATGTCCGTCGAGTAAACGAACAAAAAAAGAAGTTCCGGTACACATCGCCGGAACTTTTTTGATCTCAAATTTATGTTTGGTCGCGATCACATGCCGTAGATCATAGCCTTCATCATCAACGCGTTGTCTTGCTCACGCACGATCTCCGATTCAGGCAGCCAGTCTTCGGAGAACAGCGGCAGATTCTCAACCATCTCTTGAATGATCATCTTGATACCCTCGATCGCATGCTCGTCTTGCGATGAGTTGAGGAACTCGCCCAACGCCATCCCCACCGTGAACATATCCTCCTCGCTCAACGCCCGCGTCGTCGGGTCAAGGCTCGACAGCCTCAGGATCGGATAGTTGATGTTGTCATTGGAAGTCATCAACTGCTCCGCCTTCACCAGCAGCCCGCCCTTCTCGAGCTTCTTGGCAACCGCCGCCCCGTCCTGATTGTTTTTCAATCGAACGACCACCAAATGATTTTCCGTCGGACTGTTGAGCACCTCGACGCCCGACTTCCTCAATCCGTTCTCGAGCGCCCGCGCATTGTCCAATACCGCTTGCGAAAAGTCTTCATACTCGACGCCCGATATCTCCTTCATGGTGATCGCCAACGCCGCAAATACATTCCGCCGCACCGATGAATATCCGCTGTCGATGAGCACCTGCTTGAGCGGATCGGCAAGGTATTGTTTCGATAGTATGATCCCGCAATGAGGACCGTGTAATGCGTCGCCCGCCGAGAACGTCACAACGTCCGCATACGGCACCGGCGAGTTGATCAGTTTCGCCGCCACCAGCCCCGCATTCTGATTCAGATCAACCCACAGCTTCGCACCGCACTCGTCGGCGACCGCACGCAAATCTTTGTAGTCAATGTTCTTCGGGTAGTTCGTCGGCGAGTACACTATCAGCACCGGCTTGTTCCTCATCGCCGAGTACCTCAACTTCTGTATGTTGAGCGTCAACGTGTCGGGCTCGAGCGCAAACTTGACAAAGTTGAACTTCATGTGCGATCCCCGACAATACTTCTGCTTGCGAAGGTTGAACGACAGGATCGTGTCGCCCGGCTTCGCCAACGTCAGCAGAACCACACGCGACGCCGCCGCCGTGTTCGCCGTCCGAATGATCGCATTCTCCGCATTGAAGATCGTTCTGATCCTCTCCGTCGCCAGCTTCTCAATCCGACTGTGATGCGTCAACGGATTGTGTCCGTCAAAGTCATTCGCCAACGCACTGCCCCGAAGGTATTGCGAGAACGGAGACGCCGCACTGTCGGTCGGCATCAACGATAAGCTCTTGATCTGCCGATCGAACGAACGCTGCACCAGCGCGCTCAACTCGGGATCAAATTTCCGCATGTTATCTTCCAGTTCTTTGTTAGTCATTTACAATCTCCTCCCCGCCGTCAAGCTATGCCCGTCAGCATGTAGAATATCACGCACAGATACGGCACGAAAAATTTCAGGCACATCAGCACAAAGATGTCGAAGTATGCTTCCTTGTGAGTGAGACCGCACACCGCCAGCAACGTCACCAGCGAGCCGCTTTGAGGAACGGGATCAACGCCCACGCACGCCAGCGACACTATTCGATGCATGACCTCGAGCGGTATGCCCTGCGCCGTCGCCATTTGCGCCCACGTGTCGCCCAACATCGACAGCGCTATCGTCATGCCGCCCGACGCCGACCCCGTGATGCCCGTCATTACATTCGTCGTTACCACCGACGCCAGCAACGGTCCCGCAGAATCGCCCAAGCCCAACAACATCTCTTTGATCGGAAGGAACCCCGGCATGCTCACCATCACCGATCCGAATGCAAACCCCGACGCCACGTTGAGCACCGCCGCGCACGACGACACCGCTCCAAAGTTGATCGTCCCGATGAAACTCTCGCCGCCTTCGGTGTAGTGCTTGCGTCCGATGTACGCCGCTGCTATCGAACTCGCTATCAACGCCACGCAGATCGACCAGATCGCTTGCACCTTACCCACGCTCGCCACCAGCAACGCCAGGTTGAACGGCATAAACGCCTCGAGCGCCGCCTCGTTCCAATGGAAGCCCCATTCCCAATTGAACGGATTGCTCAAAACCACATTGATCACGATGACCATCAACAGCGGCACGCATGACAACTTCCACGGCGGCAACCGTCGATCCTTGCGCTGCTTCTGCTCGGCAAGCACACCGTAGCCCTCGCCCTTTGCCTTCGTCGACTTCACTCGATACGTCAGCCAGCCCATGCTGATCCCGAAGAACAATACCGCCGCGAATAATCCGATGCCCACGCCCGACCACGTTGACGTGCCGAAGTACGCCGACGGTATGATGTTCTGCACTTGAGGCGAGCCCGGGAACGCCACCATCGCAAACGACATGATGCCCATCCACATCGTCGCCGGCAATAACCGCTTCGGTATGTTCGCCTTGCGGAAGATTTCCGCGCCGAACGGGTACATGACGAACGCCACCACGAACACGCTCAAGCCGCCGTACGTCAGCGCCGCCGCTCCAAGCAGCACTGCCAGCACCGCTCGTTGTTCGCCGAGCAAATCCATGATCTTGCCCGCGATCGCCGACGCCAGTCCGCCCGTCTCCATGAGCTTGGCGAAGATCGCTCCGAACAGGAAGACGGGATAATAAGTCTTGGTGTACTCCGCCAACCGCGTCATGTAGAGCTCGCTGTAGATCGGCATGAGTTCAAACTCGCTGAGGATCGCCGACAACACCGCAAAGAACGGCGCTATCAAAATGATCGACCAGCCTCTGTAAGCGAACATCATCAAGCCGACGATCGCTATACCGATGCAAAACGTCTCCAAAATTAAAACACCACCTTATCAATTGGAATATGATTTCAAACGTATGATATCATCGTCGCGCGCCCTTGACAATAAAAAATGGGCGGCATTCAACCGCCCGAGCAATGAAACGATCAATAATTCTGCGCGACGAGCTCAAAGTACGCCTTCGGGTGCTTGCAGACGGGGCAAACGTCGGGCGCCTTCTTGCCGACATAAATATGTCCGCAGTTCCTGCACTCCCACGTCGACACGCCCGCCTTCTCAAAGAATGCCTTCGCCTCGACCGACTTGAGCAGTTTCCGATAGCGCTCCTCATGACGCTTCTCGATTGCCGCCACGCCCCTGAACTGCTCCGCCAGATCGTGGAAGCCTTCCTCGTCAGCCTCTTGCGCCATTCGAGGATACATCTCCGTCCATTCCTCGTGCTCGCCGTCCGCCGCATGCAACAGGTTCGTCGGCGTGTCGCCCAACTCCTTCAACGCCTTGAACCACAGCTTGGCATGCTCCTTCTCATTGTCCGCCGTCTTCAGGAACAGTTCCGCTATCTGCTCAAAGCCGTCCTTCTTCGCCATCGACGCATAATAAGTATATTTATTGCGCGCCTGGCTCTCGCCCGCAAACGCCTCCCACAAATTCTTCTCCGTCTTCGATCCCTTGAACTCGATCATGCCGGGCTTGTCGTCCGCCTTCGCCTCTACCTTCTCAAAGCTCGCCGCTGAATGCTTGCATATCGGACAGAAGAAGCCCGCAGGCAACTCGTCGCCAACATACTCGTAGCCGCAGATCGTGCAACGCCATACCGTCTTGCCCGCCTCCGTCTTGCCGACCGCTTGCGGTTTCGGTTTGATGTGCGCGTGATAGTAGGCGTACGTCGCAGGTCCCACTTCCGACAACTGATCCATCTCGACCACGTCCGCCAGGAAGATCGAATGCGAGCCCGCATCGATGATCTCACGCACCCTGCCGCTGATATATCCCGTCGTGCCTTCGGTGATCGCAAACGTCCCGTTCTTCGTACGCTTGACCGCACTGAATCCCGCAAACTTGTCGACCGTTCGACCGCTCTGATATCCGAAACGCTTGAACAGATCAAACGATGCCGCCTCGCTCAGGATCGATGCCGTGAAGTTCCCCGTCTTGGTCAGAATTTCGTTGGTGTAGTTCATCTTGTTGACGGCAACCGTCACCAGCACAGGTTCGTTGGCGACCTGCGTCAGAGTGTTCGTGATGCATGCGTTATCGTGCTCGCCGCTCACGCTCAACACGTACAGCCCATAACTGATTTTCGTTAACATATTGAAGCCCTCCTTTGCGGCGAATTATATCATAAATCCGTCGGCGGCGTAATATTTTTCTTGACAAACTCCGTCACGCACAATATATTTCCGATCGATAACACCAACGGGAGGGGCGTCGGTATGGACGGCAACGCGGTTTACAGGATTTATACTCAGCATCAAACCCAATTGATCATGAACAATAAGGGCGAGCTGATCCATCGAAGCACCGAGGACGTCCCGCTCAATTGCCTGCCCGTTTACGCTCAATTGATCGACGACGGCATCTCGCTGTTTGTCATCAGAGACAATAAAATCTTGTATCTGTCGAGCCCGACGAGCACCAAACTCGAATCCGATGCGTCAAATAAAATGTCGAGCGTGGACAACGGCGACGGCACCATCTCTATCGCCGCCAACAATCAGTTCCTCAGCGCTCGACAGAACGGAGCCGTCAATTGGAGCAAAAATAATGCGTCGTGGGAGCATCTGATCTTGGATCGCGCCGAGTTCGAGCTCACGAGCGAATATATTCCTCCCTTCGTCAAACAGTTCGAGTCGTCAGCAATCGAGCAACACAACGATCAATCGGCGCCCGCGGTCTCCGTCGTCATTCCCATGTTCAACGCCGAGAAGTTCATCGCTGATGCTCTCGACAGCCTTATCAATCAGACGTTCAACGATTATGAGGTGATCGTCGTCGATGACTGCTCGACCGATCGATCCGTTGAGGTCGTCGAGAGTTATATGGATCGGTTCGGCGGCAAGCTCAAGCTCGTGCGCTCGAGTAAGAACAGCGGCAATGCCGGCACGCCTCGCAATATCGGGTTGAGCAATGCGGTCGGCAAATATGTCTACTTCCTCGACAGTGACGATAAGTTGATGCCTAATGCCTTCGAACTGCTCTACAATACCGCAGAACAACATCACGCCGATCTGGTCGACAGCGCCACATACTATTTTTTCTGGCGCGGCGAAAAGCCTCGGGCGCCTCTATTGAAGAACTTGAAGGGCATTCAGCGCATGCTGTTCAATCAGAACGACGTCGATAAGCGCGTGCGCGAGTTTAAGTATAATCGGTTTTGGATCACGCCGTGGTGTAAGTTCTCGCGTCGAGAGTTCCTGATCGAAAATCATATCGAGTTCCCTTCGACCTGCGCCGTCGAGGACGCTACTTTCACCTTCCAATGCATTGCGTGTGCGAAGATATTTGTGCGGCTGCCCGACGCTTTCTATATGTACAACGTGCGGCGCGGGTCTTTGACAAAATCACAGCGGTCGGTCGAAGATCACATCGACAGATTTGTGCATACGATCTCGGGCGTGTTCAAGATGATCGAGAAATTCATGGACGGAAGAGAATTTTTTGCGTCGCACCCGAAAACTCGGTACGTCGCGGTCAGACGCTTCTTCGAATACCATCTCAACGGCGGCGTCGCTCGATTGCATGATCAGTACGACGATAACGACGAGAATACCATGTACACGATTACGGAAGGAGTTTTGAGCAAAGGCGCCGACTTCACCGATGAGTTGTTGGCGATCTTAATGGTGTCGGCACACTCTCGTAAAGAGGCGTTGGAGGAGCGGGATCGACAGATCATTGAGCTCGAGGCTCAGCTCAAACAGTTGAAGGCAATGAAATAAAAAGGGGCGCCTCCCGTGTTCGCGGGGTCGGCGCCCTTTACTCATTCTGCCTAAAAAATATTATCAGCCTCAAAAATATTATCGGCACCCGAAAATTTATTCTGCCGACGGCAAGGAAAAAGGCGGGCGCCTCCCGTGTTCGCGGGGTCGGCGCCCTTTGCTCATTCTGCACCAACAATATTATCTGCACCAAAAATTTATTCCGTCGACGGCAAGGAAAAGGGCGGGCGCCTCCCGTGTTCGCGGGGTCGGCGCCCTTTCTCATTCAGCCTAAAAAAATTTATCGGCACCCGAAAAT
>JAFUXN010000117.1 GCA_017477125.1 Selenomonadaceae bacterium | reverse complement strand
TTAATCAATTCCCGATTGCAAGCGGTCGGGATTTTTTGTTAGAATAAGCTCGACAACAGCGTTGGGAGGTTGATAATCATGTTGAATGAGACCGAACTGCTAAAACTGCAGAACGGCAGCGACGTGCGCGGAGTGGCGATCGCCGGCGTCGAAGGTGAGCCGCTCAATCTGTCGGCGGAGGCGGTCAATCGGATCACGGGAGGCTTTATCAAATTTCTCGTCGATAAGCTCGGCAAGACGCCCGAAGAGTTGAGAGTTGCCGTCGGACACGATTCGCGTCTCTCCGCCCCCGCTCTCAAGTCCGCCGTGATCAATGCGTTGAGCGCTCAACGATCTGAGGTGCTCGATTGCGGACTGGCGTCGACGCCCGCGATGTTCATGTCGATCATCTTCGACGAGACCAAAGCCGACGGCGCGATCATGTTGACTGCCAGCCATCTGCCTTTCAATCGCAACGGCATGAAGTTCTTCACTGCCGACGGCGGGCTCGAGAAGTCCGATATCACCGTCGTGCTCAAGAACGCCGCCAAGGTCAGAGAGATGTCGGGAGCTCCGCGCGGAGTGTCGCCTTGCGATCTGATCGAGCACTACTCGAAACACTTGCGCGGGATCATTTGTCGGGAGCTCGACGTTGAAGACGATGCTCGACCGTTGGAAGGCATGCATATCGTGGTCGACGCGGGCAACGGGGCGGGCGGTTTCTTCGCGACCAAGATACTCGAGCCGTTGGGCGCCGACACCGGCGGCAGTCAATTTCTCGAGCCCGACGGTCATTTTCCAAATCACATTCCCAACCCCGAGAACGCGGCGGCGATGGAGGCGATCCGTAAGGCGGTGCTCGATCATAAAGCCGATCTCGGATTGATCTTCGATACGGACGTGGATCGAATGAGCGCGGTGTTGAGCAACGGCGAGGCGGTCAATCGCAATGCGCTGATAGCGATGATGGCGGCGATCCTTGCACCCAAATATCCCGGCTCGACCATTGTCACCGATTCCGTCACGAGCGACGGGCTGAAGGATTTTCTCGAGGGCGAGCTCGGGCTCAAGCAGCACCGTTTCAAGCGCGGTTACAAGAATGTGATCAATGAATGCATCAGGCTCAACGAGAGCGGCACAGTGAGCCCGTTGGCGATCGAGACGAGCGGGCATGGGGCGTTGAGCGAGAACTACTACCTCGACGACGGGGCATATTTGGCGGTGAAGTTGTTGATAGCGGCGGCGCGCGCTCGTCGTGAGGGCAAGCAGCTGTCGACGCTGATCGAGAAGTTGAGGCGTCCTGCGGAGAGCCGCGAGTTCCGATTGAAGCTCGTCGACGTTGAGGATTTCAAAGCGTACGGCGCGAAGGTGCTTGAGGAGTTTGAGCGTCGAGCGATCGATCGGGGTTTGGAGACAGCAACGCCCAACCACGAAGGCGTTCGACTGAACTTCGACGGTGGCTGGGCGCTGTTGAGGATGTCGTTGCATGATCCCAACATGCCGCTCAATGTTGAGAGCGACGAAGCGGGCGGCGTCGATAGGATCGCAGAGACGTTGAGGGGCTTGCTCGACGGGTTTGATCAATTGGATCGGTCGATGCTGTAATCAGCAATCAGCCATGGGAGCGACGGGCTGAAGGATTTTCTCGAGGGAGCGGCACGGTGAGCCCGTTGGCGATCGAGACGAGCGGGCATGGGGCGTTGAGCGAGAACTACTACCTCGACGACGGAGCATATTTGGCGGTGAAATTGTTGATAGCGGCGGCGCGCGCTCGTCGTGAGGGCAAGCAGCTGTCGACGCTGATCGAGAAGTTGAGACGCCCTGCGGAGAGCCGCGAGTTCCGATTGAAGCTCGTCGACGTTGAGGATTTCAAAGCGTACGGCGCGAAGGTGCTTGAGGAGTTTGAGCGTCGAGCGATCGAGCGGGGTTTGGAGACAGCAACGCCCAACCACGAAGGCGTTCGACTGAACTTCGACGGTGGCCGGGCGCTGTTGAGGATGTCGTTGCACGATCCGCAGATGCCGCTCAATGTTGAGAGCGACGAGGCGGGCGGCGTTGACAGGATCGCGGAGACGTTGAGGGCGTTGCTCGACGGGTTTGAGCACTTGGATTGCTCGATGCTGTGATCAGCAATCAGCCATGGTCTTGCCTTCGCCGACAAGTCCTTCGAAGTCGCTGATGAACTGATTGATGGCGGAGGTGATCGCCTCGTTCTTGACCAACGCGAAAATCACGTCGGGAGAAGCGGTCGACGCCCCGATGCCGTACTCGGCAAGCTCGAGCAGCTGTTGAGAGTTTTTGAAGCTGGCGGCAAGCACTTCCGCTTTGAAGCCGTTGTTCTCAAAGATGTCGTGAATGTGCTGAGCGATCTCGACGCCGTCATAGCCCATGTTGTCGATCCGATTGATATACGGCGCGGCGTAAAGTGCACCGGATTTCGCGGCGATGAATGCCTGCAACGGAGTGTAGATCGCCGTCGCGGTGATGTTGATGCCCTCGTTCGAGAGAAGTTTCATCGCCTTGAATCCCTCTTGCACCGAAGGAATCTTGACGTAAGTGTTATCGCCGAGCTCCTTGACGATGCGGTGAGCGTCGGCAACCATGCCGTCGGCGTTGCGAGCGATCACTTGCACGTGAAGTTCCGCGTCGGCGCCGATGAAGTCTCTGATCTCATGCAGGACTTCGTAGGGATTGCGCCCGCTCTTGGCAAGGATCGTGGGATTGGTGGTGACGCCGTCGATCGGATAGTACTCGTAGAGCTCTTTGATTTGATCGATATGAGCGTCGTCAATGATCAGTTTCATTTTAATGCCTCCCGCTTAAATTGTTTGTTCCGTGCGACCGATTATATCATCTTGCGTCGCCTTCGACAACGCGTTGAAGAATGCGCTGTAGCCCGCCACCCGCACGATCAAATCTTTATGACGTTCGGGGTGCTGTTGAGCATCGAGCAGCGTCGCGCGGTCGACGATGTTATATTGAACGTGGTAGCCGTGCAGCCGATTGAAAAACGTGCGGATCAACATGATCAGCTTGAGACGGTTCTCCGCCTTCGACAGCACCTGCGGCGTCATCTTCTGATTGAGCAACACTCCGCCGGTGATCTTCGCCGTCGGCAACTTCGATACCGATTTGAACACCGCCGTCGGTCCGTTCTTGTCGGCGTTATGAGCGGGCGAACAACCTTCCGCCAGCGGCTCACGAGCTTTGCGACCGTTGGGCGTCGCCATCGTCCCCATGCCCTGACCGACGTTCGCGCTGATCGACGACGTTCCTCCGTAGCGAATGCCGCCGATCGGTCCGCGTTGATATCGAGTGTTCGGATAGTGTTTGATCTCGTCGAGATAAGACGCATAAGCCTCAACGATCAGATTGTCGACGTAATCATCATCGTTGCCGTACTTGGGCGCGTCATTGATGAGCATGTCCTGAACGCGACGGCTCTCGGGCGAAGTGAAGTTATCGATAAGAGCGTCCCACAACTGTTGGGGCGTAATTTTTTTCTCCTCAAACACGAGCTTTTTGATCGCCGCCAACGAATCAGCCATGTCGGCGATCCCGACCTGCAACCCGCTGATGTAATCGTAGACGGCGCCGCCCTCGTTGATCGTCTTGCCGCGAGCAATGCAGTCGTCGGTCAACGTCGAGCAGAGAATATCGGGAACCTCATGCTCGGTCGCCTCGTCGATTGCGTTCTCGACGATCGCGCTGTACTTGGTCATCTCGCGGATCGTCTTGTCCCACGCCGACATCAACTGCTCGAAACTCGTCATGTCCTTGAAATATCCGTTGCCCGCGACGAAACGTTTGCCGCTCGTCATGTCGACGCCGTCATTCATCGTGACGAGCAGGAGCCTCGGGAAGTTGAGATAACTCATGCCGGTGCAACGATAGCCCCACTTGCCGGGCACGGCGCACTCGACGCAACCGATTGCGGAGTAATTGTAAGCGTCCTTCTCGTCGACGCCCCAATCGATGAACGACGGAATGATGATCTCGTCGTTATTGAGAGCGGGCATGCCGAAGCCCAATCGCATGACTTCAATGCACAGTTTCATGAACTCGGGATTGATGTCGGCGTGATAGCGGACGGTGAGGTTGGGTTGAGTGAGACGCGTTTGAGCGATGCTGTGCAGGACGGCGAACGACAGCTCGTTGACGGCGTCCTTCTTGTCGACGGTCTGACCGCCGCAGGTGACATTACTGTACATCGGCGATCCTGCGCTCGACAGAGTATGACCTTGCGATCTGATCTTCTGAACGGTGAGATTTTTGATCCAAAGGTTGGTGAGCAGCTCGATGGCTTGATCCTCGGTGATTTTGCCGGCGTCGATGTCCTTTTTATAGTACGGGTACATGAATTGATCGAAACGCCCATAAGAAAGCGAATGCCCGTTGGACTCGATCTGAAGCGTGACGTGGATTAACCAGACGGATTGGATCGCCTCATGGAAGGAGTCAGCGGGCTGATAGGGAACCTTGCGACAGATACGCGCGATCTCCTCAAGCTCCGCTCGACGGTTGGGATCGGTTTCCTTCGACGCGAGTTCGTCAGCGAGTTTGGCATAACGGTCGGCGAAATTCTTGACGGCATCGATGACAATCAAAATTGCTTTATAGAACTGATATTTGTCGATTGACGCCGGATCGGAAAGATCGAGATGCTCTTTGAGTTGACGCGTGCGTTGCTCATAGCCTGCGAGCCCTTCTCGGAGCAAACGCTCGTAATTAACGGCGATATGCGCGGGACCTGCATTGAGTTTGCCTTCCATGCCGAGCGACGGCAGAACGTTGATCGCCTCGTCGGGCAACAGAGCGATGCCTCGATCATGCAGGCAGTTGTTTTTCCAATAGGGGGCGAGCTCACGGAGGCGTTGCTTATCGGTGTCGGTGACGTAGAAGACATCGCCGTCGCGGAGCTCAAACTTATCAAGCTCGTCGATGATAAAGCCCATCGTGTACTCTGGGAAGACGGGGGCGTTATAGTTTTTGGTAGTCTGGTTGCCGACGATGAGCGTTTGGGGCTCGATATAGATCGTCATGTTGGCAAGAATGTATTCGAGCCCGCGCGCCCTCTTGATCACGTAAGGCTGAGCCTCATTGGCTCGATAAGCCTCGGTCACGAGCACGGCGCGTTCGGCATCGACGTACGGTTTTTCGTTGAGCACGCTCTCTCTGAACTCGAGCATGCGCGGGGTGAGCTCGCCAAAGAGCTCCTTATTCTCCATGTCCATCAATCCTTTCTGTAGATCGATTGTTGATTATGATTGAGCGAGGTAACACTGAAGGGCGCCGATCAAATTCGCGTCCGTCCGATACGCGCTCGAAACGATCTCCGCGCGCGGTAATTTGAACGGACACCGATCATATAATTCATCGAGCTGCCGACGGAGATATTCCATGAACAACGGTTGATCCGATATCTCGCCTCCGATTGCAAACAGCTCGGGATCCATCACGTTTTGAATGTTGAATATCTGCACCGCAATCTTGCGCGTGTAGGCGTTGAGACAATCGATCGCCTCCCGCTCGTCGCGACCAACCGCATCGAAGATCGTTTGAAGGTCGACCGTCTCAATGTCCATGCCCGTCGCCGTTGAATAACTCTCAAGCAGTTGAGGCAGCCCGCAATTCTTGCCCCAGAGATTTTCAAACGTCGGCTCGCCCTTGTCGTCCATGATGATGTAAGAGACTTCGCCCGCCGAAAAGTTTTTGCCCTTGAACAATCGATGATCCTTGATGCAAGCGCCGCCCACCATCGTGCCGAACATCAGATAAAACCCGTTGGCGGTATCCATCAGACTGCCGACCGCCGCCTCCGCCATCGCCGCGCACTTGGCGTTGTTCTCGATATGAATCTTCGTCTTGCACCGATCGTGGAGCGCTCGACGGAAGCAGAAATCATCGTTGTATCGAAGAGCGCCGCCCATCGAGCAATAGCCCCGCTCTGAATCGATGATGCCCGGCATCGAGATCGCGATCCCCTCGACGTCGCCCATTGCCTCATACAATCGAGCCACCGCTTCAATCAATTGCTCTCGACCTTCCTGCGGCGTGAATATCTTGCCGCGCCGATCGATCGCCATGTACTCGTCCATGCACGCATATCGAATGTGAGTTCCGTCGATGTCGACCGTCAATATCTTCAACGTCATCACTCCCGTCGATTGATATTCAAAAATATAAGCCTTTACATTCGAAATGTCAATGCTTTATAATCGTTTCAACAGATCGATCGGAGGAGAGATTCATGGGCGAGCTTTACGGAATGATCTTCAACATACAGAAGTTCTCGATCAATGACGGACCCGGCATTCGGACGGTGGTGTTCTTCAAAGGTTGCCCGCTGAGCTGCGGCTGGTGCGCCAACCCCGAGAGCCAAGACACGCGATTTCAGGTGATGTGGGACGATAAGAAATGTCGGCAGTGTCAAACGTGCGTCAAGAGTTGCCCGACCATGGCGATCAAAAACGTCGACGGCTCGATCGTGATCGATCATCGACGGTGTTCGGGTTCGGGCATCTGCTCCGCGCGGGGCATCTGCGTCGAGAAGTGTCCTGCGCATGCGTTGAAGACCGAGGGCAAGCGTCGAACGGTCGATGAGATCATGCGGGTGGTCATGCAGGACGAGCCCTTTTATTTGGAGTCGGGCGGCGGCGTGACGTTGAGCGGCGGCGAAGCGACGATGCAACCCGAATTTGCGATCGCTCTGCTCAAGGCGTTGAAGGCGAAGGGCATCCACACCGCGATCGAGACAACGGGCTTTGCGTCGCCTGCGGTGTTCGATCGGATTGTCGAGCACATTGATCTGTTGCTGTTTGACATCAAGCATTGGGACGAGGCGAAGCACAAGGAGGCAACGCGCGTGTCGAACGTGCCGATCCTTCGGAACATGAGACACGCGATCGAGATCGGCAAAGAGGTTCTGCCGCGCCTGCCGGTGATCCCCAACTACAATGACTCGCTCGACGACGCGCGCGGGTTCGTCCGACGGTTGAGGGAGGTCTGCAGCGATCGGGTACAACTTTTGCCGTTCCATCAGTTTGGACAGAATAAGTATCACATGCTCGGGCGCGCTTACGATTATACCGACGTCAAGTCATTGCACCCCGAAGACTTGATTGAGTTTCAACGGGTGTTCGTCGACAACGGGATCAATGCGTTTTTCTGATCGCGTCGACGATGCGAGCTATGCCGTCTTCGAATGAGATCGTCGGCTCGAATCCGACGTCGCGACGGAGATCGCCGATGTCCGCCTCCAAATGCATGACTTGATTGGGAGCGTAGGGGCGTTCGCCGAAAATCAACGGCACGGTCGAGCCCGTCAAGCGATGAATGATCTCAACGTAATCTCTCAACGGTCGAGCGCGCCCCGAACCGATGTTGTACACGCCTCTAGCGGCGTTGCACTCGCCCAACAGTCGAAAACAACGGGCGGCGTCGTCGGCATGAAGGTAATCCCAAAGTTGTTCGCCCGCCGTCAATTGCGGGCGCTCATTGTTGAGGTAACTGCGGACGAGATAACTGATGAGAGTGTTCGCGCCGTCGTTGATGCCGTAGACGCTCAGGATTCTCATGTGAACGAAGTCGAGCGCGAGCGAGCGGCACAACATTTCAGCCAGACGTCCCGCGGCATATTTGGTGACGCCGTAAGCCATGGTCGGCTTGATGGGAGTGTTTCGATCGAGCGGACGATCGCTGATGCCGTACTCGGCTTGAGAGCCGGCGAATAAAAATTTCCTGCAACCGAAGCGTTTGGCGAGGCGAACGGCGTCAAGGGTGTACCCGATGTTGAGCGTCTGGCGCTCGGGATCGAGACGGAGATCATTGCCGTCGGCGTCTCGTCCCGTCGAGCCCCAAGCAAAATGATAAAATGCGTCGGCGCCTCCGTCGCTCGGCTCAAAACTCTTAAGCTCGTCGAGATCACATTCGATAAGATGAATGCGATCGGAGCGCGGCAATCGATCCAAGCGCGGAGAGTTCCGTCGAGCGATCGCGATCACATCGATCGAATGACGCAAGCACTCCTCGATCAACGCCACGCCCAACATGCTCGTCGCGCCCGAGATCAATGCTCTTTTCATGTCAATCAACTCCTTTAAGTAATGGTATCATCGCCCGCCGCGACCGTCAAAGGCAACGGTAAAAAAATTGACAGCGCTATTAATTTTGCATATAATATCGTCGATAAGATGTTTAGAACTGTAGTATTCGCAGTTCCGTCTTGCGACGATTCTTTTGCTTTTAAGGCGTCGATCCCTCCCTCCAATACCGATCAAGATCGCGCCCGAAATGTTAAATGTTGTATGTTCCAAAGGAGTGATGTCTATAGCTGAGAGACCGTTGATGATCGATGCCGCTGTCGAACGGGATGTCAAGCCTGTGGATTAGATGCAAATCGATCTACGTCATGGGCGAGATGCGATCCTCTGACGAAGCAGGCGGCTCCCAATCCTCGGGCGGTTGATGCAAAGGCGCGCATCGTAAAATCGGCGCGGTGGTTCGGCTCTCCACCGTAATCAAGGGCTGATCAATGGAACTCTCCTCTGCCCCGCCAAGGCAGTCGAGAAGGATTATAAGGGAATAATATTTGACGCCGGCGACGTCTTTCCGATCGGTTTCAACAGTTGAAACACCTTTAAGGAAGTCGGGTGCGGGGCGCGGCGGCTCAAATTATAAAAGAAGGAGCGGAAAAAAATGGCAGACATCGAATTCAAATCTCAAAAGGCAAAAACCGATGAATACAATGCTGACATCGCAACTGCAGAGGAATATGGTTTAGAGGCTACCGCCAAGGGCGTTATCAACGTTCCGACAAGTGCGTCGTCTGAGGTCGACGGTTCGACGATTGACGTGAGCGGGTCTGGCTTCTTCAAGACCGTCAGCGTTGCCGGCGGCTTTGACGGAACCATCGCAATCACCGGCAGCTCGACTGTTGCCAACACGTTCTACGCAGGCGGTAAAGGCTCGACTCTCTTCGGTGATGGCGGCGAAGCATCGTCCAAACCGGTCGCCGATAAACTCTACGGCGGCGGCGGCAGTGATGCTTTCGTCTACGCTGTCAGCGGCGGCAAAGATGCCATCTATAATTACTCCAGCGGCAACGACACCACTGCTGATGCAGTTCTCGGCGGCGATGATGTCATCGTGCTTCAGGGCTATAATGCAGCAACTCAGACATTGAGCTTTGTTGATAAGAGTGGCGGTATTGTCCTCACAATTGCTCAGTCCGACCAAGCCAGCGTTGCGAAGAACAGCGTCCTCACCGTTGATGGCAAAACCGCATCGGCGGGCGGCGGCTTCAAATTCGTCGACGAGACCGGTGCAGAGATTCTCACCTACGGTCAGTTCGCAAGCGGCGTGTTTGGTTACGGCATGAAAGGTACCAAGCAGGATACCGCAACCATTACGGTCAACGGCGCGGCGTCTTATGACAACGTTATTGATGCCAACAAACTCTCCTCGACCGCGAAGAACATCTCTGTTGTCGACAGCACCGAGGAAGGCGCAGAAGCTCAAGCATTCCACATCATCGGTAACGGCGCCAACGCCAACAGCATCACCATCGGCGCGGGCGGCGGCACCCTCGACGGCGGCATCGGAACCAAAGCCACTGCCGATAAACTTTTCGGAACCTCCACGGGCGGCGAAGTCACTTTCGTTTTTGACGGGGTTATGGGCGGCAAGGACGTCATTGGCGATGCCAAACTCACTCAGTATAACTACAAGGCAGGCGACAAGATCGTCGTCACCAACGGCACTGTTGTTGAGTCGGGAGACAATGCAAATATCGCCAACAGCAACGGCGATGTCGTCATCACCATCGACAAGAACAACACGCTCACGATCAAGAACGGCGTCGGCAAACCCATTAACATCTACGCTGTTGACGATGACGGCAATATCGAAGATACGCCTTACATCGAGAATTGGGGCGACACCCTCCAGACCGGTCTCACCTACGATGCAAAACTTTCGAAGGTCAGCGCCGACGATGCAGCCATCACTGCACAAGATCCGACCGCTTCGAGAACCGTAGAGGTTACCGTCGGCTCGATTGAGATCGATGGCGTGACATATCCTACCAAGATCGACAGTGTTGTCAGTGTTTATGAGACGGTTACCATCGGCGGTGAGGATGCCAGTTATGCCACGAGCGTCAAAGAGATTGATCTCTCGGCGTCCAGTGCACCGGTGCTCATCGATACCTCCGAGGAAGATCATGCCGGAGTCACGACGATCAAGATGGGTAAAGATGGCGGCACGGTCACCGGCAATGATGCGGTCACTCAGACCTTCTCTGCGGGCGCAGGCGCGGATACCTTCATCGTCTCCACCGAGAAGCTCAAGATTGAGAAGTACAAGGGCGACACCATCAATGATTTCGGTCTGGGCGATGTCCTTAAGATCGACGGTTACAGCGTTGATGATGAGACTGCCATCACCGTTACAGAGAAAGGCAAAGACCTCATCGTTGCGCTCGACGGCAGCACGTTCCTCACGCTCAAGAATGCTGCTTCTGTGTTCGATGGCTCGAACGGCAATCAGTTCTCCATTTTGGACGAAGACGGCAATGTTGCCAAATTGTATCCGAAGAAGATAACCGGCGTCGGCTACGGCACTACTTCCAAAGGCGCTGCGGATAAAACTTCGATGACCCTCAGCGGCTCGGTCGGCGAGGCTGTTGTCAGCGCTGAAGACTTTGGTGGCGCAACGATCAAGAAGATCGATGCAACGGCAGTTACCGCTGTCAGCGGCAATAAGGGTATAGAGATCGACGGCAGTTCGGGAGCCAACACAATGCTCGCTCCGACTGCGGCAAAGATCGCCACGACCCTCAACGGCGGCGCAGGCAATGACGCTCTCACCGGCGGCACCGGTCAAACCACCTTCGTGTTCCAGGCGCAGACCAAGGGCAAGAAGGATACCATCAGCAATTACAAAACCGGCGACGTCATTGTTATCGATCAAGAGTCACTTGAATCCGGTACCGGCGCGTCGTTTGGTTCGGATGACGAAGGTCACGGCTCCATTACCTACAACGAGACTGTTGACGGCTTCAATGACAGCAAGTCCGCTGTTGTGATCACCATCAACAAGGCAAACTCGATCACCGTCAACGATGCCGCGGGCAAGCAGATTATCCTTCAAGACGGCGTTGGCGGAGATACTTACAGCTTCGGGCATGTCCTTCCGTCCACCGACCTTGGCTATGATTCCAAGAACACGTCCGTCACCATTGCGAGCGGAGCCTCTTATAAAGACACTATCAACCTCGGCGATTACGGCACCTATTACAGCACGGTCAAGAAGGTCGACCTCACCGGCAATACCGGGGCAGCTGCCATCATCGGCAATACTCTCGCCAATGAGCTCATTGCGGGCAACTCGGGCGGTACTCTCGACGGCGGCTCGGTCGATAAATTGACCGATGCGAAAGGCAATGCGCTCAAACCGACGGCTGATAAGCTCACCGGCGGCGACGGCAACGATGTCTTCGTATACGATATCGGCTACGGCAAGGATTCGTTCCTCAAGTTCGGCGCTGGCGACCAAGTTTCGCTCGGCGCGGACATTGGGAAGGAAAATCTCTCCATCGTCGACAAGGGCAATGTGTTGACGATCTCGATCGTTGATGCAGATTTCGACACCGAGAAGGGTGCAGTCAAAACCGCAGCCAACAGCAGCTTCACCGTCACCAAGACCGATTCAAGCGTCCCCGTGACGTTCGTCGGCGACGGGCTTGGCGGCTCGTTCGTCTACGGCTCCCTGCCCTCGGGCGTTTCCATGGATACCAAGTATGGCACCTTGTCGGTTGATTCGACCGCGTCTGCAGGCGTTTATGTCGATGCTTCCGCGATCAACTCGCAGCCGAAGGTCATCGATGCAAGAGCGGCAACGGGCGGTTCGGTTCTCATCGGCAACGCCAACGCTGATAACATTTACGGCGGCGGCACGGCGGACGGCGCAGGCTCGACCCTGTTCGGCGGCACCGCGGGCACCAAGGCTACAAAAGATGCTCTCTACGGCAGCGACGGCAAGGATTACTTCCTCTTCACCAGCCAGGGCGGCGAGAAGGGCAAAGAGACCGACATCGTTTACAATTACAAGGCGGGCGACGTCATTGTTCTCGACAAAGCTCCGGATACGTTCAAAGCCGACGGCAAGACCTTCACGCTCACTTGGAACGATACTCCCGAAAGCGGCAAGGCAACTCAAAGCACTCTGGTCATCAACGGCGCCAACAGTGACAACGGCGCAATGAAGAAATTCGACAACATCGACAGCAACGTTTCCGTGACGTTCGCGATTGGCGAGTTCATCGACGACAACGGCAATATCGATCTCACCGCGGCGCTTGACGCGACCGACACTTACACCTTCAAAGTTGATGCGAAGGCGACTGATGCGGATGTCAAGGCGGCAACGGCAGCGTTGAAGAAGGGTGTCGAGTGGGGCGATTGGGCTGATTACCTCGTTGAAGAAGAAGAGAGCGAGGAGTTGGCGGCAACGAGCGATCAGTATGCGGCAAGCGCATGGTTCGAAGAGGCGGTTTCGACGGACAACGTCATCGGCAGCGAGCTCGATTCGATCCTCGACGTTAAGGCGATCACCACCGACGCTCTCGAGCAGGTCAACGGCGATGCATTCTTCACCGGCATCGGTCAGCAGGCGGACAACTCGTTGCTCACCTCCTACGCGGCACGTCATCGCGCAAAGAAGTAATTCAATCAACCACGACACTGCAGATAAATCATCAACCGACTCACGGTCGGAACTCATCAAAGCCTCGGGTTCGTCCCGGGGCATTTTTTTGTCGGATCGATCTTGACAATCGGGAGCGGCGATGATATGATACGCAAGGTTTTGGTCGACGACCTCATGTCGATCGTTGAATATGCGGAGTGGTACTCAAGAGGCTGAAGAGGACGGTTTGCTAAATCGTTAGGCTCGCAAGGGCGCGGAGGTTCAAATCCTCTCCACTCCGCCATTGCATTTTAAAGAGGTGTTTAGAGACAAGTTCCTGATGAGGGAGCTTTTTTGCTTTATAGGGTGATTTGCAATGAAACGACAATCTTCTAAAGGTCGCAGTTTGTCAAAGTTGGTCATTGCGATCATTGCGTTCACGTCAATGCTGTCGATATCGATCTCGTGTCTGATACTCGACAGAGTGATCGAACGTCATAACGAGGAGCTGATTAAACTCATCGCCTCCTACGTCTATGATGATATCAACAGCGAATTGCTCAAGCCGCTCATCGTCTCTCAAACGATGGCGAATGATCATTTCCTCAAGGAGAATCTCAAAGCCGAGCGCGACATTCCGTTCGAGACAGAGGTTGAAATAATGTCGAAGTATCTCAATGAGATCAAGGAAGGCTTCGGCTACAGTTGCGTTGCGGTCACGTCAGAGGCGACGAAGAATTATTATACCTACAAGGGATTTCATAAGAGGGTGTCGCCGCTCTATGACGAGTACGACACTTGGTATAAGAATTTCGTGGACAGCGGTGAGCAGTATCATTTTGATGTCAATCTCGACGAGACGAACAACGATATTTGGACGATATTCGCCGACGCTCGCATTGAGGACGAGAACGGCAATCTGCTCGGAGTGTGCGCCACGGGCGTGCTCATGGAGAAGTTCCAAGCGATGTTCGCTCGCGACGAAAGCAAGTACAGTATTAAAATCAATCTGGTCGACAAGAAGGGCTTGATCAAGGTTGACACCAATTCCATGCGGATCGATAATGCGCTGATTGAGAGCGTGCTGGGAGTGGCGCAGGACAATCAGATTACGCTGAAGAAGTTCGATGATACGTACGTGGTGATGAAATATATTCCGGAGTTCGATTGGTATCTGGTGGTGAAACGCGACGGCAATAAGGAGAGCGGCGCCTTCTCGAATTTGATCTTCTACATGCTGTCGGGGTTCTTCGTCACGATGATAGTGGTGCTGACGTTGGTGCAGATGAACATCAGCAAGCGGCAGAAGCAGATTGAGGAGCTGGCGAAGAAGCATGGGATCGCGAGCCACGCGGGGTTGTACGCGACGATGCATCTGATTGATCTGGTCGATGATACGATCCACGAGTTGAGCCGCAACCCCGATGTCGAGCTGTTGAAGATAACCGACGGCGGCGATGCGGAGCAACGGTTGATATATGCGGTCAAGGAAATAACGGAGCTCGAGGGACTGCCGCAGATGTTATCGTTCATCGATTTGAACACGTTGGCGGAGAGAATATCGGATAAGCATGCGATCGACCATGAATTTTTGAGTCGAAAATACGGCTGGTGCAAGGCACATTTCCTGGCGGTCGAACAGAACGGCGATTCGGACGGCGTGAATGAGATAGTGTTTGCGATCGAGCTGATTGACGACAAGAAGCGGCATGAAGAGCGCTTGGTGTATTTGTCGGAGACCGATGCGATGACGGGGCTGAACAATCGCGGGAGCGGCGAGAGGAAGATCACGGCGCTGATGGATGTCGGTTGCGAAGGCATGTTCTGTCTGCTCGATGCCGACAAATTTAAATCGGTCAACGACACGTACGGGCATGATGTCGGCGACAAGGTGATCAAGGCGATTGCGGACAGTCTGAAGCACTCTCTGCGCAACAGCGATATAATGTTGCGATTGGGCGGCGACGAGTTTGCATTTTACGCGTTGGGCGTGACCGACGAGGAACGCGGTTGGATAGTGATCAATCGGCTGTTCGGGGAGATCGATAAGATTGCGATCCCCGAGATGGGCGACAGGAAGATCAAAATCAGTTTGGGCGCGGCGCTGTTCAGTGAAGCGAAGAAGTGCTCGTTCAACGAGATTTACAAGCGCGCGGATATCGGCGTTTACGAGAGCAAGAAGACGGTCGGCAACACCGCCACATTCAAATGAGCGGAGGTTAAGGCGATGTTCGATAAGCTCATAGTGCTCGACGACGACCCGACGGGCGTGCAGACGGTCAACGGCATTAACGTCTATACCGATTGGACGGCGGAAGCGATTGCCGACGGATTTGCCGCGCCCGATCGAATGTTCTTCGTCCTGACCAATTCGCGAGCGTTCAGCGCCGAGCGGACGCGTATCGAGCATCGACGGATCGCCGAGCGTATCATTGCGGCGGCTCGACGGTTTGATAAGAAGTTCATTGTGATCAGCAGAAGTGATTCGACATTGCGCGGGCATTATCCGATTGAGACCGAGACCTTGCGTGAGACGTTTGAGCTCAACGGTTATGCGGTCGACGGCGAGATTCTGATGCCGTTCTTCAAAGAGGGCGGTCGGTTGACGATGGGCGATGTGCATTACGTTCGGGAGGGCGAGCGGTTGATCCCTGCCGCCGACACGGAATTTGCTCGCGACAAGACGTTCGGCTATCGACATTCTGATCTGAAGGAGTATGTTGAGGAGAAGACGGGCGGTCGATACAAGGCGGCGGACGTGGTGAGCATTTCGCTCGAGGAGCTCCGCGCGGTTGATGTCGAAGGGATTGCGTCCAAGCTCGAGCGTGTGATCGGCTTCAACAAGGTGATCGTCAACGCGACGGATTATGAGGACGTGGAGATTTTTGTTCAAGCGTTGTCGAGGGCGATGTCGAGCGGGAAAAATTTTTTGTTCAGGACAGCGGCGGCGTTCCCGAAGGTGATCGGAGGCGTTGAGGATAGACCGTTGCTGACGGCGTCGGAGCTGTTGACGGCGGGCAATGCCAACGGCGGCTTGATCATCGTCGGGTCTCACGTTCGAAAGACGACTCAACAGTTAGAGGCGTTGCGTTCGCTCGACGGCGTTGAGTTTATAGAGTTTGACGTGCAAACGGTGTTCGCCGATCAACTGTCGATCGAACTGAACAGAGTGATCGAGACGACGGAAAAAATAATCGGCGGCGGGCGGACGGCAGTGGTCTTCACGTCGAGAGAACTGTTGACGTTGCCGACGGAGGAAGAATCGTTGAGGGCGTCGGTTGAGATATCGGCGGCGCTGACGAGCATCGTGGATCGGTTGAAGGTGCAACCGCGGTTCCTGATCGCAAAGGGCGGTATCACCTCGAGCGATGTCGGGACGATCGGGTTGCACGTCAAGAGGGCGTTGGTGCTCGGGCAGATCGCGCCGGGCATTCCCGTCTGGCAACTCGGCGACGAGAGTAAATTCCCGGGCATGAGTTATATCATATTTCCGGGCAATGTGGGCGCGGTCGACACGCTCAAAAATATCGTGGCGGAACTGATAGGGCATTGAGCCCTTATTTTTTTGCAATCGAAAAGAGCACCGACCGAAGCCGATGCCCCCATTTTTTATTTTGTTGACGGAGCGGAGGAATTATTTCTGATTAAATCTTTTCCGATTGACGGCTTGAGAGTTGAGCCTTGAATTGTCGTCGACGAGCTCGTTATTCGATCGCAGGAGCGATTGATTATCGTCGGGTGCAAACTCGAAAGACTCCTCGGACGTATTGATGATCTCGTCGAGCGGAGTGTTGAGAACGTCATTGAGCGCCGTCAAATCATCGTCAAGAATGAATGCGGTGACCGTTCTGCCGCTCTCCAACGTGTTATCTCCGGCGTTGCTGCCGATAAGGATCGTGCCGTCGTCATAATTTGAAGAGTCGGCAAGCCCGCCGTGAAGACCGGAATATATCACTCGAGTTTTGCGCTCATTGGAATCCGTGAAGTTGACTCGTTGAGATTCCTCGGGATCGGTATCGAGCTCGATCGTTGACTTGCCGGTCTCGCTGTTGAAATCAATTTTGTTGCCGTCAAAGACTATTTCTCGATTGATCAACGCGTCGACCAAATTATCGGCTCTGAGAACGAAAGTCGCGCCGGTATTGTGATCGTAGCCTTTGACGTTAATCGACGTATTGACGGAGCCGCCCAATATAACAACGTCGCTGCCGCCGCCCGACATGTCAAGGGTTACGTTTTGCGTAGAGTCGCCAACAATGAGCGTGTCATCGCCCGCGCCGCCCGTTATCGAGGCATCGTTGTTATTGGCGACAAGAATATTATCGGTCGAAGAAATTGAGAGGTCGACGGTGCCGCCGTCTGACTCGGTAAAACCTACCTTTATCATGTTGCCGCTCGCGTCGTAGAAGTTGATAACCTTACTGCCGTCGGACGAATCGCCGCTTAAGTTGACGGTGCCGCCGTTGCTCAAATTAATTGCATTACCGTTGAAGGATATGCCGCCGTTAAGGATATCGTCAAGCACATTATCGTTAGAGAGTTTGACGCCCGCGCCTGTATTTGGATCATAACCGTCAAGGTTGATGGTGCCGCCGTTGACGACAATCTTCGCAGAGCCGCCGGCAGAGAGGTCTACCGTGACATTGCTGCCGCTCGAAACGATGTTGTCCGCGCCTTCACCTGCCTTGATATTTATTATTGCGTCGGTGTCGCCGATGACGACAATATCGTCTCCGTCGCCGAGCTGAATATCTTTTGTACCGGTGGCGGTCGAAGATATTACGGCAATATTGCCGCCCTCGTTGTTAAACGTGACGGACTGATTGCCGTCAGTCAAAGTGGTTTTGACTACCGATGTGGAGCTTGACATGTCGAGGGAAGCATCGCCGTTGAGACTGAAGGAAGAATTATTGGGAATGGCATCAGCATTGACAACGCCATCGTTTACTTCGACGGTGATCTGTTGATACTCGACGGTATCATCGCCCAAGAGATCATCAATAATGTTGTCAACGTCATCGTCTGCATCGGCATCGGCGTCTGCGTCAGCATCAGTGTCCGTGTCGGCGTCTGCATCAGTGTCTGCGTCAGCATCGGCGTCTGTGTCGGCGTCTGCATCAGTGTCTGCGTCAGTATCGGCATCAGTGTCGGTGTCTGCATCGGCGTCAGTATCGGCATCAGTGTCGGTGTCTGCATCGGTATCGGCATCGGAATCAGCGTCGCTGTCAGAATCGGCATCGCTATCGGAATCAGTGTCGCTGTCAGAATCGGCATCGGCATCGGCATCAGAATCAGCGTCGGCGTCAGTGTCAGCATCTGCGTCGGCATCGGCATCTGAATCGGCGTCGGTATCAGCGTCGGCGTCAGTGTCGGCGTCGGCGTCAGTGTCAGTGTCAGTGTCAGCGTCGACGTCGGCGTCGGCGTCAGCGTCAGTGTCAGTGTCAGTGTCAACGTCGGTGTCGGCATCAGAATCAGCGTCGGCGTCAGAATCGGCATCGCTATCGGAATCAGTGTCGCTGTCAGAATCGGTGTCGCTATCTGCGTCGCTATCAGAATCGGAGTCACTATCAGAATCGGAGTCGCTATCGGAATCGGCATCGGCATCAGAATCGGTGTCGCTATCGGAATCGGCGTCGCTGTCGGAATCGGCGTCACTGTCTGCATCGCTATCGGAAGCTGTGTCACTGTCTGCATCGCTATCGGAATCGGCGTCAGTGTCGGCATCAGCGTCAGCGTCGGCGTCTGTATCTGCATCGGCGTCTGTATCTGCATCTGCATCAGCGTCTGCATCGGCATCGTTGTCCGCGTCTGCATCTGCATCTGCATCACTGTCTGCATCTGCATCGGTGTCGGTGTCAGCGTCTGCATCACTGTCTGCGTCTGCATCAGTGTCCGTGTCGGCGTCTGCATCACTGTCTGCATCAGAATCTGCGTCTGCGTCAGCATCTGCATCTGCATCTGCATCTGCGTCGGCATCGGCATCGGCGTCCGCATCCGCGTCCGCGTCTGCATCGGCGTCAGTATCGGCATCAGTGTCGGTGTCTGCATCGGCGTCAGTATCGGCATCAGTGTCGGTGTCTGCATCGGTATCGGCATCGGAATCAGCGTCGCTATCGGCGTCAGCATCGGTATCAGCGTCCGCGTCGGTATCGGCATCGGAATCGGTATCGGCGTCAGCATCACTGTCAGCATCTGCATCACTGTCGGCATCGGCATCGGCGTCCGCGTCGGCGTCAGCATCGGCGTCTGTGTCAGCATCGGCGTCAGCATCACTGTCAGCATCTGCATCACTGTCGGCATCTGCATCACTGTCAGCGTCCGCGTCAGCATCGGTATCGGCGTCGCTGTCAGTGTCGGCATCGGTATCGGCGTCGCTGTCAGTGTCGGCGTCGGCGTCAGCGTCCGAATCAGCATCGGTGTCCGAATCAGCATCGGTGTCCGAATCAGCATCGGTGTCTGTGTCGGAATCACTGTCGGTGTCGGCGTCAGTGTCTGCATCGGTATCGGAATCTGCGTCGGCGTCAGTGTCAGAGTCAGTGTCGGCATCGGCGTCACCGTCATCGCCATACGTCCAGCCGTTTTCTTCTCTTGTGATCACATATCCGTCGGTCGCGTTGCTCGCCTTATCGACATTGCCTATTACCGTTGCTCCTTCCACCATCAATTCATCGAGCGCCAACGTTATCCCTTTGATCGTAATTACGTCACCGTCGAGCACTATCGATGTTTCGGCAGTCGGCGTGAATCCGCTCAGCTCCAATTCCCCCGTCGACAGTTTCAAAACAGTGCCGTCATACGTCCAAGCGTCTTTTTCATTCGCATCGACCGTGATCGCGCCGTCCCGCCACACATCGCCGTCATTGAGCATACCCGCCACGGTATCGCCGTCGAACAGCGCCAACGTACCGCCTCCCACACTGATCGACACTCCACCAACCGTTGAGCCGAGCATCAAGCCGCCCTCGACCGAGCCATAGCCCAACAGTTCATTTTCCTCCGACGGGTCGATGGTATGAACGCCGTCGCTGAAGGTGAATGCTTCGCCGTCAAATATGATGCTCGAGAGAGTTTGAGGAGTATGCGCGAGTTCATATCCGTTGGTCGTATCGAAATCTCCATCGAGCAACATCATTTCGCTGCCCGCCACACTTACCACATTCGACCCGTCCGCATAGTTGACGTGAATGTTGTAATCGGTTGCCGCAACGGAATCGGTGAAGTTGAGCACGCCGTCGATCACTTTGAGCCGATCGGTCAATGCCGTCTCATTCTCCGCGCGGAGCCCTTCGACCGTTACCGTCTCATTGAAGGCGAATGTCGTTTCATCGAGTTGCGTCCAAAGGTTAAACTCCACATCGTTTGCGTTGCCGTCGATATCCGTCCAAGTGTATTCGGTTCCGTCGACGGTGTAACGATCCCCGACGTTGAGCCCGGTCGCATGAATGTCGTCGGTGATCTCGAAGGCATTTGAATCGAAGGCAAGGGCGTTGTTGCTCACGGTGATGCCGACGGTGTCAGTCAAGCCGCTGATCGTGAAAACATCGGCTGCGATCTGTTCGACAACGTAATTGACAGATTTGCCGTCGCTCGACAGTTCATAGCCGGCGCTGTTACTGCTTGACACGTACACGGTTCGATTGTTTTCGAGCTCGGAGAAATGAGCGGCGACGGTTGAAGGCGTGTTGATATCATCAGCCAACGCCAGAGTATAGCCGTCGCCTGTGAGCGATACGTTCTCGCCGTTGAGATTGTTGGCGTTGACGGTGACGACGTTGTTATCGATGGTGATCCCATCTGTCTTCGATACGCCGCTCAACGTGAAGAGATCGGATTCGGAAACCGCCGCCGTGTAAGTGAGCGATTTTTTATCGGTCGACAAAGCATAACCCGCAGTATTACTCGCCGACTTGTAAGTGTTGCCGTCGAAGTGCGCATCTGTCGAAGCAGACGCGGTAATGTCGTCCGCCATTGCCAACGTGTAACCGTCGCCGCTCAGCTCGACCTTGGTTTCCGCCGTCGGGTTGTCGACGAGATTGGAGGCTTTGAGAGTGACGACGCCGTTTTCGACGGTGATCCCGTCGGTCGAGGCGATGCCCGTCAGAGTGAACAACGTGCTGGGATTACTCGTCGCCGAGTAAGTGATTGACTTACTGTCATCATTGAGAATATAGCCTGCCGTCGACACGTACGACGATTTGTATTCAAAGCCGCTGAATGCCGCCGCCGTCGTTTGAGGAGCATTGATGCCGCTTGCCAACGCCAGAGTATAGCCGTCCCCTGCGATCGATACGTTTGCGCCGTTGAGATTATCGGCGGTAATGGTGACGATGCCGTTGTCGACGGTAATCCCTTCGGTCGATTTCACGCCCGACAGAGTGAACAGATTGGTAGCCGCAACCGCCGCAGTGTAATTGACGGACTTCTTGTCGGCTGCCAAAGCATAGCCCGCCGTGTTGCTTGCCGACTTGTAAGTGTTGCCGTCGAAGTGAGCGTTGATCGTTTGCGAAGGATTGATGCCGCTTGCCAACGCCAGAGTATAGCCTTCGCCTGTGATCGATACATTCGCGGCATTGAGATTGTCGGCGTTGATGGTGACGACGCCGTTATTGACAGTGATCCCGCCGGTCGACTTCACGCCCGACAGAGTGAACAACGTGCTCGGATTACTCGTTGTCGTGTACATGATTGATTTTGCTCCCGAAGCAAGAGTATAGCCCGCTGCCGACACGTACGACGATTTATATTGTAAGCCGCTGAATGCCGCCGCCGTCGTTTGAGGAGCATTGATGCCGCTTGCCAACGCCAACGTATAGCCGTCCCCTGTGATCGATACGTTTGCGCCGTTGAGATTATCGGCGGTAATGGTGACGACGTTGTTATTGACGGTGATCCCGTCGGTCTTCGATACGCCGCTCAACGTGAAGAGATCGGATTCGGAAACCGCCGCCGTGTAAGTAATCGATTTTTTATCGGTCGACAAAGCATAACCCGCAGTATTGCTTGCCGACTTGTAAGTGTTGCCGTCGAAGTGCGCAGCGATCGAAGCAGCCTCGTTAATGCCCGCCATTGCCAAAGTGTAATCGACAGTGACGCCGTTGGCGACAGTGAGCTCGACCGTGGTTTCCGCCGTCGGATCGGTCGGGAGGTTGGCGTCGGTAAGAGTGACGACGCCATTCTCGACCTTGATGCCGTCCCTGGAGGCGATACCCGTCAGAGTAAATTGATCGGCTGTCTCCCGCGCCATGTAAGTGAGCGTCTTTTTGTCGGTGTCGAGCGCGTAGCCTGCGGTCTTGGTGAGTTTGTAGCACGTCGACGCGCCGTCGGTGAGCGCCGTCCAATCGTACCCGGCTTTGCCTTCAGGTTCAGTTTGATCCGTCAGAGTGGGCGTCGTCACGCCGTCCGTTTTTTTGATCGTCGGAGATGACGGTGCCGTTGTTGGTGACGGTCGCGCCCGTGCCGTAGGCGACAGAATTGACCGAACCGTTATCGCCCGCGCCGATGCCCGCGCCGTGCCAGCCGTTCTTTGCAGTGATGTTGACGGAGCCGCCGATATTGATCGCGCCGCCCGTGCCTCTGTAATCGGTGCCGATCGCCGCGCCGTACGATTCCGAACCCGTCATTTCCGCCGTCAATGTGCCGTCGCCTATGATGTTTAGAGTGCCGCTGCCGACATTAATCAACGCTTGATCATAACTGACGCCCATTGCGGAATCCGTGAGCGTGTTGGTGCCCTTGACGGTAAGATAATTGTCTCCCGACCCGAATTTGATCAGGTTCTTCTCCTCGGTCGAGGAGATGACGAGGTTTTGAATCCAGAGGTTGATGCCGCTGACTGCCGACGCGTCGATCGACACGTTAGACAGCGTCGAGCTCGCGCCGATGATCTTGACGTTCTTTGCGTTCGCCCCAATGGTGACGGTGCCGGTGAATCCTTCGGCGAACTTATAAACGCCGTCGGCGCTGATGGTGTAACCGCTCGTGCCGCTCATGGCTTTAATACCGGCAGCCTCGGCTTGCGGGACGTCGTCCGCCAACGCCAAGGTGTAACCGTCGCCGGTGAGCTCAACCTTGGTGCCCGCCGTCGGATTGTCTACGAGATTGGAGGCTTTGAGAGTGACGACTCCGTTTTCGTCGACGGTGATCTTGTCCTTCGACTTGAGACCTTTCAACGTGAAGAGATCGGTCGCCTCCACCGCCGCAGTGGGACTGATCGACTTGGAATCAGCCGCCAAGTATAGCCCGCACTGCTCGACTCTGATTTATAAATGGTCTCGCTGTCAACGATATCGGTGAAGTGCGCAGCCGTCTTCGTCGGAACCGAAACATCACTCGCCAACGCCAACGTGTAATCTTCGCTGACGATCGTGACTTCCTCTTGTTTGAGCGCGGCGGCTTTGACAATGACGGTCTTGCCGACAACGGAGAGCTCGTCGGTCGAGGTGATGCCCTTGATCGTAAATGAATCATCATCGCCGTCAACGAACGTGGGGGCATGATACGTGAGCGTATTGTTGGCGGTTTCGTTGAGATTGTAGCCGGCGGTTGTCGCCATCTTCTTGTAGGTCAAAGCATCGTCGGACGTGCTCATATAACCGTACAAGTCATGGATAATCTCGGTCTGCTCCGTGAGGCTGTCGGCAGAGACGTTGTCGGTCTTTTGCTCGTCGGTGATGACGGTGCCTTTGTTGGTGACGGTGGCATTCTTGCCGTAGGTGATCGTACCGACACTGCCATTGTAGCCCTTGCCGATGCCCGTGACGTCTTCGAGACCCGTCGAGCTGCCGACGGTTGCCTTGCCGCCGATAAAGATATTTCCGATCGAACCTTTTTGACCGCTGCCTATGCCCGCACCGCCGAACTTCGCATAAGCATCGATGGTGACATTGCCGCCGATGTTGATTGCCGACGATGACAAGTTTTGAAACCGATTGGAACCGATCGCCGCGCTGTTCGCATAGCCGCCGGTGAGTTGCACAGTCAAGGAGCCGTCGCCGATGATGTTGAGCCCGCCGCCCACATTGATCACTGCCGATCCGGCAGAGTAGCTGCTATAGGTATTGACGAGAGTGTTTTCGCCCTTGACGGTGAGATAATTATTGGTGCTCGAGCCGAACTTGATCACATTCGCATTGACGGTCGATCGGATATTGAGATCTTCGATCCAAAGGTTGGCGTCCGTGACGGCGCTCGCGTCGATATAGACGTTGGACAGTTGAGAGCCTGCGCCGATAATCCTGACGTTTTTCGCGGTCGATTCGATCTTGACGGTGCCGCTGAAGCCCTCGGCGAACTGATAAACGCCGTCCACACTGATGGTATAGCCGCCTGTGCCGCTCATCATGAAAGGATCGCCCTCGGCAGTCATGACCGGCAGGATGTCGTCCGCCACAGCCAACGTGTGATTGTTGCCTTCGACAACCGTGAGCTCGACCGTCGCTCCCTCTGTCGGATTGTCGATCAGATTGGCTTTGCTGATCGTGACGACGCTCTTGTCGACGCCGTTCTCAACCGTGATCCCTTCCGTCGATTTGATGCCCTTCAGTGTGAACAGATCGGTATACTCCTCCGCCGCGTAAGTGAGCGTTTTTTGATCTCCGTCGAGAGTGTATCCTGCGGTTTTTGTCAGCTTCCTGCGCGTCGAAGAGCCGTCAATCAGATCGATCCAATCGTAACCGGCATTCGTGGGCTCGAACCGCGCGATGATATTGTCGGCGGTGACGTTGTCAACAGTGCCCTTAGTACCGTTGATGGTGGCGTTCTTACCATAAGTGACGGTGCCGACCGAGCCGACTTGGTATCCACCCGAGCCGATGCCCCCATCGTTGCCATCCGTCTTTGCGCTGACTTTAGCGGTGCTACCTATCGAGATATTTCCGATCGAGCCGTTATTGCTGCCGGCACCGATGATCTGACCGCCTCCGTTCACCTCAACATCGAGGGTGACAGAGCCGCCGATATTGATTGCCGACGAAGACAAGTTTTGATACCGATCGGAGCCGATCGCCGGAACCCATGTCCACGAGCTGTCGAGCTTTGCCGTCAAGGAGCCGTCGCCGATGATGTTGAGCCCGCCGCCCACATTGATCAGTGCCTTATCATTCCCACCATAAGATGCGGTATCTATGAGGCTGTTGGTGCCCTTGACGGTGAGGTAGTTGGTGCCCGAGCCGAACTTGATCACATTTATCTTATCGCCCGAATTGATGTCAAGGTTCTCGATCCAAAGGTTGGCGCCCGTGACGGCACTCGCGTCGATGTAGACGTTGAACAGTTGAGAGCCCGCACCGACAAGCCTGACGTTTTTCGCGGTCGATGCGATCGTCAACGTGCCGGTGTAGTCTGCGGCGAACTTATAGAGACCGTCCTTATCGATGGTCGTCGTGCCGTTGGCAAGCTCAATCGCAATATTTTCGGGATCATCCACCGACTTCGGGGCGTCGTCGGCAAGCGCAAGAGTGTAATCGGTAGTGACGCCGTCGGCGACAGTGAACTCAATCTTCGATCCCTCCGTCGGATTATCAATGATATTGGCGGCGGTGATGGTGATGATGCCGTTTTCATCGACGGTGATCCCTTCGGTCGTCTTGATACCTTTCAACGTGAACTGATTGGTATCGGCTTGCGCCGCCGAGCAGCTGATCGACTTGGCGTCTTCGGCGAGCGTATAGCTTTCGGTGCAGCCAATGTAATAGGTCGCCTCGTTGTTGGAGAGCGCCGTCCAACCATTAGTGGCGGAAGTCGACGCCTGCGGGACATCGTCGGCAAGCGCCAACTTGTACTCGTTGCTGCCCGAATTGGTGAGTGTCACCGCTTCGCCGTTGAGGTTGGACGCCTTGAGCGTGACGGTTTTTGCGGTGTTATCGACGGTAATGCCGTCGGCGTTTGCAATGCCGCCGAGCAGGAACAATTGATTGCTCTCGATATCATTGAGGTTCGGAGTGACGGTTTCAAGCGATAAATTATCCTTAGTGCCGTCGAATGTGAGAGTATAATCCCCGATCGTAAGGGTCTTGTTATTGACGGTGACATTTTGAGCGGCGGTCGAGATCGCAGAGATATTGCCGTCATCGTCGAAGTTAATGTTGATGGTATAAGTGTCATCGCCGACGCCGATCACATAATCCCGACTGCTCTCCGTGCCGGTCTCAATGATATTTTGAGAGACGTTGCCGACATCAGAATACGAACCGAGATAAGTTGCGCCTGTGACGACATTATTATCGACATTGAGAGTGACCTCAACGCCGTCGACGGTGATTTTATTGTCGGTGACGGATTCTCCGTTGTAAGTTATGCTATCGCCGGTGGTCTCGACGGAAACAGTTTTCTCGCCCACTTTGAAGGTGTAGGTCATGGAGTAGGTCGTGGCGTTTTCATTAACGGCACTTGAGATATCGGGCGAATTGATATCGGCGGTCTGAGCGGTCAAAGCGCCGTCGGCATAAGCCACCTTGAGACTTTTGTTGTCGACAACGTAAGTACCCGCCGCCGTGCAGACCTCGGTATTATTGACGTTGACCTTGGTAATGGCGCCGTCGACGATGATAACTTCGATCGCCTTCTCGCCGACGGTGAAAGTATAGCTCGTGTTTGCCAAGGTGGTGTCGGCTGAACCGACAGGCAAATCGTAAGTTGCGGACGGGACGCCTTCATTGAGCGCCAACGCAAAATCGATGTCGTTGACGGTGTATTTGCCGTCCGTCGCAGTCAAAGTGTTGTTGGAGGCGTCGACAACTTTTTCGATGGCGTTGTCGTTGACCGTCACGGTGATCGCGTTGTCGCCGATGTTGAGCGAGTAATTAAATTTGGCAGTGATCGAGCTCGAAGTGTTGACAACGGTAGTCTCGATAGTGTAAGTGGTAATGCCGTCGATGGATTTGCCTTCGCCGACGGAAATATTTTTGCCGAGGTTGGCGACGGGAGTGCCGTTGACGGAGGCGGTAACCGATCCCGATTCGGTATCAACAGACAGAACGGTATAAGTTACATCGCCGACGGTGAAGGAGTCTCAGACCGCCACATTGTTGATGACGCCCCTGATGGTTACGACGTTGTAATCGTTGAAGAGTTGGAGGTCGAAACAGAAGCGGCTCATATGATCGGCGCGCTCGACATGATTGCCGGCGCCACCCCCCCCCACATTCATGAAAATCTCATGTTGTTCAATCATAAGTATCACCTCAAAAAATTGTTTCTGATACTGCAAACTTGATTTTATATCTGTCGACAGATTAGCGTCAAACAAGTGCTCGGAAATATTTTCGGAGCAACTAAAAGGAGCACCGACCGAAGCCGATGCCCCCAAGGGATTGCCGATATTTGAATCTGATTGGATCAGATTATTTTGCCTGCCAGACGTCTCCGACGGTGCGGTTGAGGAGCGGCTTGCGCTCGTAGACTGCGCAATCGCCGAGCTCTTCCTCGATGCGGATGAGCTGGTTGTACTTCGCCATGCGGTCGGTGCGGCTGAGCGAACCGGTCTTGATCTGTCCGCTGTTGGTGGCAACCGCGATGTCCGCAATCGTTGCGTCCTCGGTCTCGCCGGAACGGTGCGAGGTGACGGTGGTGTAGTTGTGACGATGAGCCATCTCGATCGCCTCAAGCGTCTCCGTGAGCGAGCCGATCTGATTGACTTTGATCAGGATCGAGTTCGCCGCGCCCATCTCGATGCCTTTCTTGAGGAAGCTGGTGTTGGTGACGAACAGGTCATCGCCAACGAGCTGGCAACGATCGCCGATGCGCTTCGTGAGCTCCACCCAGTTATCCCAGTCGTTCTCATCGAGACCGTCTTCGATGGAGTCGATCGGATATTTCGTGATGAGCTCCTCAAGATAATCGATCTGCTCTTTCGCGGAGAGTTTCTTGCCGTTCGGGTCTTTCTCTACGCCGCTCTTGAGTTTCTTGTAATCATAGAACCACTCGCCGTTCTCCTGGAAAGCAAACTCGGACGCGGCGCAGTCCATCGCGATCTTGACGTCTTTGCCCGGCTCATAGCCTGCCGCTTTGATGGCGTCGACAATGATCTGGAGCGCATCATCAATGCCGTCGAGTTTCGGAGCGAAGCCGCCCTCGTCGCCGACAGCCGTCGAGAGACCGCGCTTCTTGAGGAGCTTGGCAAGGTTGTGGAAGACTTCGCAGCCCCAACGGACAGCCTCTTTGAGGTTGGGGGCGCCGACGGGACGGATCATGAACTCTTGGAACGCAATCGGAGCGTCGGAGTGGGAGCCGCCGTTGATGATGTTCATCATCGGGACGGGGAGCTTATAGGTGTTGCAGCCGCCGATGTAGCGATAGAGGGGAACGCCGAGGAGATTGGCAGCGGCTTTGGCGGCGGCGAGGCTGACGCCGAGGACAGCGTTGGCGCCGAGTTTGGATTTTGCGCAGAATCCGGACGGGGTCTTGGTGCCGTCGAGAGCGATCATCTTATAATCGAGAGCGCGCTGATTGAAGACGCAATCGCCGATGAGCGCGGGAGCGATGATCTCATTGACGTTGGCAACAGCCTTCTGGACGCCCTTGCCGAGGTAACGACCCTTATCGCCGTCGCGGAGCTCGAGAGCCTCATTCTCACCGGTGGAAGCGCCGGACGGAACGGCAGCGCGACCGATTACGCCGCACTCGAGAACGACATCGACTTCGACGGTCGGATTGCCGCGCGAATCGAGAATCTCACGACCGATGATTTTTGCGATCTTGGAAGCGCCTTTCATTTTTCCCATCGAGTAATCCCCCTATTCAATAGAAACTGGAATGAAACGGTAGTGCATTAACACTGCATTGATTATATCAGTTCTTTGATGAAATGCAAGAAAAATTTTCGCGCAATTGTCGCCGGCGCTCGACGGTCAATCGGATTGAAAGACGCGAGACAAACTCCTCTTAAAGCGCAAAAATTCCTCGGCATCCCAAGCGCGGATCGCTCGAACGATCTTCTCAACGTCGACCTCGTCCGCTCGACCGAGATACTCAACGAATCCTACCGACGCCAACGCGCTGCCTCCCGATTGATTGTCAGCGATCGCCGTCATTATCGAAGGCAACTCCATGAAGAGACGCTCCCAAGTAGTCGTGCCGCCCGCGCACAACGCCAAGTCCGCTCCGTTCATGAGCTCCGCCATGTTATCGACCTGACAGTGATAGCGAAGGTAATCATGCCGATTGCAAAACTCCTCGACGTCGAGCTTATGAGGATTGCTGCCGCCGACCACCACATCAGCCGTCAGCCGCGGGCGATCACTCTCAACCAGTTCGACCACCGCTTGCATCGCCTTCGATGTCTCATTGGTCAGATCGATCCCGCCGTAGAAGATCAGTATATTGTTGATACTGCCGTCGCGTTGACGCAAATGCTTCTTCGCCTCGTAAAACTCCGCGCGGAGCAACGCATGCTTGGGACCGATCCTCAACTCGCAATGAGCGGGAACCAATCCGTCATAACGACCTTCGGGATTGAGATGAAAGTTTTGATCCAACAGCACATCGCAATCGTGCCGACGGTTGGCAAGGTCGTCGATCACAAAAATCTTCTCGACCAGAGGGCGCATCGCCGCCTCCCATTCGATATCGATTGCATAACTGTCGACGACGAGCAGATCGATCGTCCCGAGCCGATTGAGGATCGCCTTCACCTCGTCGGCGTCGAGCGATTGAGGTACCGTCAGCCAATTGCCGTAGCCCTCGAGCTCAAACGATTCGTGGTGGCGCGGCAGAAGGTGCAATTTAAATCCGCGGCGTTCGACCAGCGCACTCAAATTGCCGTCGAGATCGCGACAGATGAAATGCACATCGTAATCCTTCGCCGACAGTCGTCCCGCCAACGTCAAGCAGCGCATCAGATGCCCGCTCCCGATCGCTCGAGACGAGTCGACGCGTATCACGGCTGTTCTCATGAAAAATCCTCCGCTTTCAAAATTAGACCGATTTTAACGATGGGCGCGAGCAAAGTCAAGCGTCGAGGGGGCGGGAGGAAAATTTTTTGAGTTGAGGGCTTGACAAACGGAGGGCAAACGATTAGAATTGGCAACGTCAATCGGCACGCGGACGTAGCTCATCTGGTAGAGCGCAACCTTGCCAAGGTTGAGGTAGCGAGTTCGAGCCTCGTCGTCCGCTCCAGTTACTTTCAAAAAGTAACCAAACAGTAGGCGCGATCGTTTGATCGGGTCAGAGCGGGTCGGCAACCGCGCTCGTAAGTTGTTCAATGATTGGCAGTCAAGATGCGGACATAGCTCATCTGGTAGAGCGCAACCTTGCCAAGGTTGAGGTAGCGAGTTCGAGCCTCGTTGTCCGCTCCAATTTATGATAACACCTGGCCTGTAGCTCAGTTGGTCAGAGCAGTCGGCTCATAACCGATCGGTCCCAGGTTCAAGTCCCGGCGGGCCCACCAAGTTGCAGGTTCAATCATATATCTCAAGGCCTTGTAGCCCAGTTGGATTAGAGCGTCTGGCTACGAACCAGAAGGTCGGGGGTTCGAATCCCTCCAAGGTCACCATCATGCGGGTAGGTAGCGAAGTGGCTAAACGCTGCGGACTGTAAATCCGCTCCCTCCGGGTTCGGTGGTTCGAATCCACCCCTGCCCACCATCATCGTAATTAATGAGCGCCGCCGTCAAGCGGCGTTTTTCGTTGCCAAAATTCCCGTCGTGTGGTATAACTTCGACCAAAAGAGGTGAAATCATGAAACGCATTTTTGTTGATCAACTCGCCGACATCATTACCTTCACCGGCGACACCGCCAGACATCTCGGTTACTCGCTCCGCTCCCGCGTCGGCGATCGCGTTCAGGTCGTCGATGCTCTCGGCAGTTGCGCCGAAGTCGAGCTGATCCAATTCGATCACGAATCCGTCAGAGCTCGCCGCGTCAGTGAGATCATTCAGCTGCGCATCGAGCGCCCCATCACCCTCGCATGTTGCCTGCCCAAACAGAATAAATTCGATGTCATAGTCGAGAAGGCAACCGAACTCGGCGTGTCGAGGCTCGTGCCGTTGATTTCCGATCGAACCATCGCGCGCCCGTCGGAGGCAAGAGAGCAATCCAAACGCGAACGTTGGTCGCGTATCATTCGGGAAGCGTCTCAACAATCGGGACGCGCGTCCATGCCGTTGCTCGAAGGGATCAGGGAGTTGCCTGCCTGGCTCGAGGAGATCAAGCCCAATCTCGACAATGAGAACGTCGTTCTGATTTTCTGCAACGAGCGCGAGCGCGATGTCTACATCAAGAGCGTGGTGCGCGACATTCGACGTGAGGTCGCCATTTTGATCGGTCCCGAGGGCGGGTTCAGTGATCGCGACGTGCGTTTGATCAAGGATATCGGCGCCGTCAGTGTCAGCCTCGGGTCGCAGATTTTCAAGGTCGATACCGCGGCGCTGTCGACGCTGGCGATCATTCAGTACGAGCTCAACGGGTGAACGATGAACATTAAATTTTTGACGCTCGGCTGCAAGGTCAATCAGTACGAGACAGAGGCGATGCAACGGCTGTTCGAACTGGCAGGTCATTCGACGGTCGACGAGATTGACGGCGCCGATGTGATCGTGATCAATACGTGCGCCGTCACTGCCGTTGCCGCTCAAAAATCTCGTCAGATGATCCACCGTTCCGCGCGGAGTGGGGCATTGATCGCGGTCGTCGGCTGCTACGCGCAAGAGAGCCCCGAGGAAATCGATGCCGACGTTGTGATCGGAACGAAGGATCGCAATCGGATCGTCGAGCTCGTTGAGACTGCCGTCGAGCGCAGGGATAAGATCAGCATCGTCGGCGAGACCGATATAAATTTTGAGGAGCTGCCGCATATCCCGTCGAGGACGCGCGCCTTTATCAAGATCGAAGACGGCTGCGACAACCGTTGTTCATATTGCATTATCCCGACGTTGCGCGGCACCGTTCGCTCCCGCTCGCTTGACGGAATCCGCGCGGAGTGTGCTCAACTGCATGAGCTGGGGTTCAAGGAGATCGTGTTGACGGGCATTCATTTGGGCGCCTACGGAAAGGATTGCGGGCTGAATTTACTCGACGCGATCAATGCGGCGCTCGAGAGCGGGAGCCCCGAACGCTTGAGGCTTTCATCGATCGAGGCGACAGAGGTTCACGACGATCTGATCGAACTGCTCAAGAGCGATCGTCGGCTGTGTCGACATTTGCATTTGCCGTTGCAATCGGGTTGCGACGAAGTGTTGAAGGGCATGCGCCGTCCGTACTCGACGAAACAATTTGCGTCGCTGATTGAGCGGTTGGCGATCGAGATTCCCGACATCGCGTTGACGACCGATCTGATCGTCGGGTTCCCGGGCGAGACCGATGAGCTGTTCGAACGCACGATAAAATTTGTTGAAGGGCTGCCGCTGTCGAAGTTGCATGTATTTCCGTACTCGGTGCGACCGGGGACGGCGGCGGCGACGATGCCCGATCAAATACCGTCGGCGGTGAAGAAGGAGCGGGCGGCTCGAATGATCGAGATCAGCAATCGAAAATCCGTCGAGTACCGACGAAAATTTATCGGCTCGACGGTCGAGGTGTTGACCGAAACGCTCACCGATAACGTTGTCGACGGGCTGACGGATAATTATATTCGAGTGTACATCGAAGGCGAAGTGCCGTTGGGCGAGCTTGTTGAGGTGGAATTGATCAAGCTCAACGGTGAGGGCGTTGACGGACGATTGGTTGAGAAGCACGATGGTTGAGTTCAGAGTAGAGGAGACAGGCGCGACACTCAATGTCGAGCTCGCCGACAACGCATGGAAACGCATGTTGGGACTGATGGGGCGTCGAAGGCTCGAGAGCGGAACTGGACTGTTCATCGTTCCATGCAACAGCATCCACATGATGTTCATGCGGTTTTCGATCGATGCCGTCTACGTCGACAAGGAATATCGAATCAAGAAGATCGTCAGCGGGCTGCGACCGTGGTTCGGGCTGTCAATGTGTTGGGGAGCATTTGGCGTGCTCGAATTGCCCGCGGGCGACGCAGATAAATTTGATCTCAATGTCGGACAAACGTTCAACGTAAACCCAAAATAAATGTGTTTGGAGTTTTGAGCCTTGAATATCACCAAGAGCGTACGAGATAAGTTGTTCGTCCTGCTGATCGTGATAGGCGCCCTGCCACTGATCTTGGTACTCATCGTTGGGGCATCGAAAATGATATCGGAGCTTGAGGAAATCGCCGTCACCAACGGCACGCTCCGAAATGCAATCATATCCGAACACATGACGGAGCTGATGGAGAAGAATTTTTATGTGCTCCGCTCGATGGCGTTGAATCCGGTGATATCCGATTGCCTTCTCGAGCCGACGAGCGAACGGCTGTCGATCGCGGCGCATGTTTTGGATGACACCAACTCGGTGTTCGGCGACGATAATCTGATGGCGTTGACGGGCGCCGACGCCAAGCAATTGGTTCGAACGGATCGATCGGAGCTGGTCAACGTCTCCAAACGCCGGCATTTCCATGAGGCGATGCGCGGCAATGATTTCGTTTCGGACGTGATGGTGAGCATGTCGACGGGCAGATTGATCGTGGTGATTGAATCTCCCGTCTTGGATAGAGACAGTCAAAAACCGATCGGCATGGTTCAACGCAATCTCAATCTCGACCAGTTGCAGAGATTTATAGAGACGCAGGACGACAAAGATATTTCGGTGATCGTGCTCGATCGCGAGGACAAGGTGATCGCTTATTCCGATGTGATAGTGAACTTCGCGGAAGAACATGCGCTCGAAGGCAAGTACAGTTTCATAACCGAGCAGATCGGAGACAACGTCGGGGCGATCCGCGCGGACTTCAACGGCGAAGACTCATTAATTTGCTACTCGAGGAATGAATTGACGGGCTGGCTGATCATAACGGCTCACCCGTACCGCGTCATCATGGATCGAGTGTACAACAAGATCATCGAGTCGATCACGTTGGGCACGTTTATGTTGCTGTTGGTGATCGGGACGGCGTACATCTTATCGAGCAAAGTGACGCGCCCGATATTGGAGATCAAGGACGCGGCGGATAAGATCATTCGGGGCAACGGCAAGTTTGAGAAGATCGAAGTGTCCTCGGAGGACGAGCTCGGGCAGATGGCGGAGGCGTTCAACAAAATCAGATCGGATCGGGACGCCTATCAGATGGAATCGGAATTGGATAAGCTGACGAAGCTCTACAACAAGACGACGATGGAACGCGCCTGCAAGATGAAGTTGAAGACTTTCAATGAGCAGAACAACGAAACGATCTTGGCGCTGTACGTCATCGACTTGGATCATTTCAAGGAGATGAACGACACTTACGGACATCAGTTCGGCGATAAAGTGCTCGTGGAGTTTTCGAGAGTGCTGCGCAAACAGTTCCGCCCCAACGATTGCATAGGGAGGTTCGGAGGCGATGAATTTGTGGTGATCATCGACAACCTGCCGGGCATGGGCATCGTGGTCAACAAGGCGGAGCGGATCAAAGCGGTCGCCGGCAATATCGTGGTCGACGGGATCAAGACGAGCGTGACGGCGAGCATCGGTGTAGCCGTGGCTCCTCAGCATGGCACCGATTATGAGACGCTGTTCAAGTCCGCGGACGAATCGTTGTACCACGTAAAAGCGAACGGCAGGAACGGATTTTATTATGCCTCGGCGGAGACAATAGGTTAAAGTCCGTCAAATTCCTCAAACGAACGTCAACGCTTTCAAATCGATTTTAGGTATTGACAGACGATTTTATGTGGATTATCATATCATCAATAACGATTTGCTGCTTGCGTGCGAAAGGTGCGGTTGATCGTAAAAGTTAAGCCATCACTTTTTAAAAAGGAGCATGGAGAGGATTGAGGTGGTCGAAGGGATTTCTTGATTGGTTGAGCGAATTGCGTCCGCGGCAGATGCTGATGATATCTGCGGTGGCGGCGTTGGTCATGTTCGGGATCATGTACTTCGCATTTACGAAACTCACTCGCGTAGAGGAAGAAGTTGTGTCGCATGAAACTCCCGAGGTCGTGACCCGATCGGTGGTCGTGGCAAAATCGGATATCGGCGCTCAAACCATACTCAAGAGAGAAATGTTGGAGCTCAAGGAATTGCCCGAGGAAATGGTTCCGACCAACGCCGTGTCCGACGCGGGCGCGGTTATCAACAGGACGACCAAGGCGATAATCTTCAGCGGCGACGTGATCACCGAACAAAAGATTTACGGCAGCAATGAGCCGACGGGGTTTGTCGGTTCGATCCCGAAAGATTGTCGCGCGATATCGGTCAGCGTCAATGATGTGACGGGCGTGGCGGGCTTTGCCAAGCCGGGCGATCGCGTAGATGTGATCCTCGTCGAGAAGGGCGACGGCATTGCGACCAGCACGATCCTGTTGCAGAATGTATTACTTCTAAGCATCAACAATAACATGGGAGTCAAGAAGACGCCGAGTAGCGAGGGCGAGCAACAGCTCAATCCGTCGACCGAGGCGATTGATAATCCGACCATCGCGACGTTGGCATTGAAGCCCGACGAGGGCTTGCAGTTGGTATCGGCGTCGAAGTTGGGCGAGATTTATTTGATGCTCCGCCCGTTCAGACCGTCGGATTCGTACGTCGATGCGTCGGATTACACGTTGGAATCGTATCGACCGTCGCGAACGGTCAAGTCCGAAGCTCCGTCGACATCGACGCCTTCAACACCTTCAACATCGACGACACCGACAACACCAAGGGCGTCTGTACCACCCACGTCAACCGCGCCGATTGTCGAACCGAAGGTGCCTTTCAATCCGTCGGCGCTCCCCGAACTTCAATCAAAACCCGAAGCGAAGACCGACACACAATCGAAATCCGAACCGGAGGAGCCCAAAACGTTCGAGATAATTTATGGCGACGACCCCGACGAGGAGGAAGCCAAGAAGTAATCTCGATGAGATTGGACGAGAATTGTTAAGATGCAGTGCGTAAAATTATTTCTGATCACGATGGCGATGATGCTCGCGGCGCTGTCAACGGTCTGCGCCGGCGAAGCCGATTACGAAACGTTTGATGTGCAAAAATGCGAGACGATACGGCTCGGTTTCAACACGTCGAAGTATTTCAAGCTGACGAGCGACATCGAGCGCATATTCATTGGCAGCAAGATTGTCACGATCAAACGGCTGAAGCCTTCGTTGAATGAGTTCGTGGTTACGACCTTGGAGAAGGAAGGCTCGACCACGCTGTTTGTGTGGACGGTCGACGGAGTCAGGCACGAGTATCTGATCAATGTCACGAAGGATGATCTCGGCTTGGCGGAGGAGATCGAGCAGACGATCGGCTTGCCCGGCGTGCACGTCAAGAAGATTGGCAATCGAATACTGCTGACGGGCACGGTGAATGATCAGTACGAACGGAATTATGCGATCCAAGTCGCGCGGCTCTACGTCGGCAGCGGCAGCAAGAGCAGTTTGAGTTTCGGGAGCAATGCCGACACGTCGTTGAGCACGCAGTCTTCCGAAGAGGATCACTCGAATACGATCTTGACGCAGATGGATAAAGTTCAGGACGAGGGCAATGTCATTGATCTGTTGAAGATGCGCAACCCGCTCCAAATTCGCCTTGAGGCTCAAGTGATCGAAATCAATTCCGATAAGGTCAAAGACCTCGGGATTCAGTACGGTGAGAGCGGCGAAGGCGGAGTGTTTTCTATCGGTGAAAGACACGATCGCACCGTCACGACCACAACGACCGATTACTCGACGACCGATAGTTTGGGAAATGCTACATCGGGAACTCTTACTACCAAATCGGGATCGCATGTCGAGCAATTTTCGAGACGTCCGTTGAAATGGATGGCGCAGAGGTTTGGACCGATCAACGCTACGATCCATGCGCTCGTGTCGAACGGCAAGGCGAGAATTTTATCGAGACCGAGCTTGACGACGTTGAGCGGCGAGCAGGCGACCATACAGATCGGCGGCAAGATTCCCTATTCGGTTTCGAACGTCACGGGCACCACCGTTCAATTCGAGAACTACGGCATAATTTTGCAGTTCAAACCGATCGTCGATGATCAAAATCGCGTGGTGTCGACCGTTCACACAGAGGTCAGCGCTTTGAGCGGGCAGGCTGTAAACGGTCAGCCGATCATCTCAACGCGCCGCGCGGATTCGGTGATCAATCTGCAATCGGGCTCGACGATGATCATCGGCGGGTTGATGGACTCGACCGAAAGCAAAGCAGTTTCCAAAATTCCCCTGCTCGGAGATATTCCCGTGCTCGGCGAGTTTTTTAAGTACACCTCAAAACGAAGAGACAAACGCGAGTTGATAATTTTGGTGACACCTTACATAGTCGACGACGACGATACGTCGCATGTACGTATGTCCGATCCTATGAAAGACTATTACAATCGAGGGCGGCTCGAGAAGAACGGACTCAACGAAGTCGATCTGAACGAACCGCCGACCGGAGGAGGGTAACTCAATGGCAGAAGGACGTAGCAGCATAATCATCAGCATCTTCAGCACCGGCTCGGGCATTGGCAAGACAATAACTGCCATTAATTTGGCGGCGGGGCTGGCAAAAGAAGGCTATGCCATTTGCCTTGTTGACCTCGATCTGCAATTTGGAGACATCGTCAAATACCTCAAGTTGGAGCCGAAATATACCATCGCCGACGCCAACGCGGATTTCAAGAACGACGCCGAACACTTCAACGTGAAGGATTACTTGACGGATTATCATTACAAGGGCAAGGGCGGCGAGATCAGATTCTCCGTGCTCGCCCCGCCGCGCATGATCTATGACGCTTATCGCATCGATGTCGATGTGGTTGAGAACTTGATCATGCAGCTCAACTACTTCGATTTCATTGTGCTCGATCTCAGCGCGGTGTTCAGCACTTTGAACGTGGCGATGCTCGACATGAGCACCATTATAAATTTCCTCGGCGTGATCGATTTCCTGCCGTCGGTCAAGAATTTCAAAATCGGTTATGACACGCTGGTTCGATTCGAGTACGAGGGCAGTAAGATTCGGCTCGTCGAGAACCGCGCCAACTCTCAAAAGCTCATCGACGGCAGGGACGTTGAGCGTCTGCTCGGCGAGACATTCTTTCATCGCCTCCCGAACGACTTCCCGTCGGTCAACAAATCAATCCTTGAGGGCTGCCCGTTGATGTTCGTTGCGCCCGATGCTCCGTTGACCAAGAGTTTCATGGAGTTGTCGGGCGAATACACCGCTCGCCCCAACAGCAATCAACTCAATCCCGCGACTCCCGCCGAGCCGCAAGGCTTCTTCACCAAGTTCTTCGACATATTCGGCAACTGAAGGCAGGTGCAATTTAGTTGGCGTATCGAGTAATTCTCATAGAGAAAAACAAGGCGATGCACGACGAGCTCAATGAAACGCTCAAAAAATCCCCGGACTTTGAAGTGATGGCGACTTACAGCGAAGTCAACGCGGCGCTCGGACAGAGCGGCATGCACAATCCTTCGTTGTTCCTCGTTGACGTCGATGATCCCGAAGTTGTGGACATGTTGCCGGCATTTGTCGACATCTACCCCGGCGTTATGATCTTGGGCATGCTCTCGACGTGGAATCCCGACATGGCTCAACGCGCCGTCGGCTACGGAATTTTGGGATGTATTAAGAAACCGTTCCGTACTTCCGATATACTTGAGGCGATCGAAGTTTACAAGAAACGCGGGGGAACGGGAGCGCCTTACACGATAGCGTTCTTCAGTCCCAAAGGTCGGGCGGGCAGGACGACGCTCGCTGCGCTGTTGGCGTTGACGCTCGCCAAGAAGACAAATGAATCGGTTGCGCTCATCGATGCGGACTTGCAATTCGGCGACCTGCCGATCTTTTTCGACATTGAGCCTCAACATACGGTGGTCGACGCGGTTCACGATCTGAAGATGTTGATGCCGGTGTCGCTGGCGCCGTATTTCCACGTCATAACCAAAAACGTCGGATTGTTGAGCAGCCCCGACCGCCCCGAGTATGCGGAGCTCGTCGATGCAGAGGGATTGCTCGGGCTGGTGCAGATGGCGGGTCATCTGTTCAAGTACGTGTTCATCGATCTGCCCGCGGGATTCAATCCGTTGTCGGTGGCGGTCACCAACTTCGCCGATGTCAACTTCGTGGTCGCGATGATCAATACCGGGCTCGAGATCGAGCATGTCAAGCGGAGCATGGCGCTGTTCGACATGCGCAAGGTACAACGCAACAAATGTTGGCCCATCTTCACGCGTGTCAACCCATGCACGCCCGATAAGAAAATGCAACTCGAAATGCAGTTGGGTTATCCGATCGCCGAGATATTTCCAAACGAATATAATTTGGTCTCGGTTGCCAACAGCGGTCAAATCTTGCAAGGAGTGCCGAGCGACACGCTGATGATGAGAACGATTGACGAACTGGCGGAACGTATTATCCGCAGAGAATTGTGATCGTTGCGGCGTTCGCGTTGGCGGCGCTGGCGTTCGGGATATCGCTCATGTCGCTGATGATGTATTTCAAGCTCACCAAGACCATTGACATATTTCATCGCATACGTCGACACACCACCAAGCAACTCGTCAAGAAAAGTTTCGTCGAAGAAAAGCTGATACTCCGCGCATACAAGTTCATTCAGAGGCTCGCCAAGCCGTTGGTCGAAAGGAATTTCGCTCAATCGCTCGAGTATAAACTTCGACAGGCGGGCTTGCCGCTCTACGGCGGTGAATACGTCGTCATCAATCTGCTCGCGGCGCTGTCGGTCGGGACGGTCGTTTGGCTGGTCACGCTGGACATGCGGGTTGCGCTTGGAGCAGCCGCATTGGTGCCGATTGTGATATGGTTGGTCGTGATGTTTCTGATCGATCGACGGCTGACCGCTTTCACCGAACAGCTCGGCGACTGCCTGATCACGATCTCGAATGCACTCCGCGCGGGTTACAGTTTCCAACAGACGATCGAAGTGATCTCGAAGGAAATGGAGCCGCCCATCGGAGAAGAATTTTCCCGAATGAACCAAGATATCGTGATGGGCGTGCCGCTCGAGGAGGCGCTTGAGGTTGCCAACCGACGCGTCGGCAGTGCGGACTTCGAACTCGTGGTGACGGCGGTGCTGATCCAAAGAGAGGTGGGCGGCAATCTCGCTCAGATTCTCGACAACATCAGCTATACGATCGTTGAGCGCATTCGCATGAAGCGCGAGATTCTGGCATTGACGGCGCAAGGGCGTCTGTCGGCGATAGTCCTGTTGATGTTGCCGTTCGGCGTGGGCACGGCGATGTTCTTCATCAATCATGACAGCTTCGTCGACATGCTCAACCACCCGGCGGGGCAGATGGCGATCGGAGTGTCGCTGGTGCTCGAGGTGATCGGATTTTTCATTATCCGACGCATCGTTGATATTGATACCTGACGGTTCCGATCGGGATCGTTGGATATAAAATTGAGGAATAACATTCGACTTAAAGGGAGGCGATCGTTTTGTTCAAGTGGTTTTACAAGATGAAGCAGGCGATCCAGGACAAGGTTTCGGAAAAAGGACAGGGCATGGTCGAGTACGCGCTCGTGCTCGCGGCGGTGGCGATCATCGCGGTTTTTGTCCTGAGCAGTGACAATGAAAACGGTTTGCGCAAAGCAATCGACGGTGCCTTCGGCAATGCCAAAAGCCAAATCAATTCTGCCAGCAGTACGGTGGGCACGAGCGGCACAGGCGCAGGCACAGGCGGCTGATTCATTGCGTTAAACTCAAAAGTGGAGCTCCCTATTTCGGTAGGGAGCTTTTTTAGCAAGGCGGTGAGATGAATGACGGATTGGCGCAAGGGTCAATCGATGGTCGAGTTCGCGCTCGTGGTTCCGATGCTGGTCTTCTTGTTCTTGGGCATAATGTACTTGGGGATCACCTTCATGGATTATACTCAATACAACAACGCCGCGCGCGACGCTGCACGCGATATTTCTCTGCAGTCGGATTTCAATGCCAAGAAAAATCTCAAAGACAAGATCAACAGTAAAAATAATGCGGCTCAGGTCAAGCGGTATGCAACTCAACTTACGACACTCTACACCGCGACTTGGCACGCCGAATTCCTCGACAAGGACGGCAATCCTACCACCGATCAGCAAAAAGCCCTCGACGTGCACATCGCCATCGATCTTGCACGTCCCGCACTGCCGCAGGTACTCGAGGACTTGGATATCTTGCCGACGAACCTCAAAACAATCGAGTATAAGATGAGCTTGGAAAATAAGTGACCGACGAGAGGAGTGACAAGCATGGCGCGATCTCATTCACTGTTGGAGCGTTTGGGCGGCAAGACGAAATTCGAACAGCCGAAGCCCGCTCCCGCTCAACCCCCAAAGGTCGAAGACAAACCCATGCCGACCTACAACAGTCGAACGCAGGCAACAAACGAGTTCAATCACCCGCAGGAGGCGTCGGCGTTTTCGGGCAGGCACTCTGCAACCAATGCTCCCGCCAACAAACTGCAGGATTTCAAGATGTCGGTGCACCGACGGATCGTCGATGAGATGACGCCGGCGGAGCAAGCGATGATCAGTCAGGGCGAGTCCGCTCGAGAACAGATCAAGAACATCATCAGCGCATACAGCGAAAGGGAACTGGCGGAGAACGCCACCGTGTCAATGACGCGCGGCGAACGCTTTCAGATCATCGATGACATTTGCGATGAACTGTTGGGATTGGGACCGATTGAGCCGCTCCTCAAGGACGATCAGATCACGGAGATCATGATCAACGGACCGCGAGACATCTTCATCGAACAGAAGGGGCGGCTGATGCTCACCGATACGCACTTTCACGACGACGCGCATTTGATGAGCATCATCGAGAGGATTTTGACGCCGCTCGGTCGACGCGTTGATGAGTCGTCGCCGCTGGTCGATGCTCGTCTTGCCGACGGTTCCCGCGTCAACATCATAATCCCGCCGTTGTCGCTCGTCGGTCCCGCCGTCACCATTCGTAAATTCTCCAAGAAGGCGCTCAGCGTTGATGATCTGGTCAATTTTGGCACGTTGAGCAGTGACATGGCATCGTTCCTTGAGGCTTGCGTTAGAGCGCGGCTCAACATTTTGGTCAGCGGAGGCACGGGCTCGGGCAAGACCACCACGCTCAACGTTCTCTCGTCGTTCATACCGTCGACGGATCGGATCGTTACGATCGAAGATGCGGCGGAGCTCAAACTGCAACAACGCCACGTCGTCACATTGGAAGCGCGCCCCGCCAATCTCGAAGGCAGAGGCGCGATCACGATCAGAGATTTGGTCAAGAACGCGCTGCGCATGCGCCCCGATCGGATCATCGTCGGCGAGGTCCGCGCGGGTGAAGCGCTCGACATGTTACAGGCAATGAACACCGGTCACGACGGCTCACTTACGACGGCGCATGCCAATTCTCCGCGCGACGTGTTGAGCCGATTGGAAACGATGGTGCTGATGGCGGGCATGGACTTACCCGTTCGAGCGGTGCGCACTCAAGTTTCGTCGGCGATCGATCTGATCCTTCAGCAGTCGAGAATCAGAGACGGCAGTCGAAAGATCACGCACATCACCGAGGTGCAGGGCATGGAGGGCGACACGATCATCTTGCAGGATCTGTTCAAATACGTGCAGGACTACATTGACGACAACGGCAGATCGGTCGGGCATTACGAGGCGTCGGGATTGCAGCCGGCATTTCTCGACAAGTTTAAGATGAACGGCGTCGAGTTGCCCACCATTTGGAGCAGACAGGAGCGCGCATCATGACGACGATGTTGGCAGCGGCGATCGGTAGCATCGCATGGGTCGCCTTGGTCGGGTTCCTGCTCTACGTGCGGCAGACGCCCGAAGCTCGAGTGCGCAAACGCATGCTGTTGATGATCAATCGGGCGGAAAGCATACGAGAGCGCGAGAAGAAACTCGAGGAGGCGAGCAAGCCGAAGGTCGAGCTGAGAAAAACTCTGCAACTTTCATTCTATCAACGGATAGTCAAGCCGATCTTTAACGCCATCGAAGATCGATTGCTCCTGTTGACGCCGTCGGCGATCGTGGCGATGTTCGAGAAAAAAATTTTCCTTGCGGGCAAGCAGGGCGTTTGGACGGTACAACGAGCGGCGGCGGTTTGGGTGTTGTCGATTGCGTTGGGCGTGTTTCTGGCGTTCCTGTTCGTTCAGCGGACGGACTACTTCATCACGCAACAGATAATCATAATGATAGGCGGCGGCGTGCTGGGCGGGGCGTTGCCGTTTGCGGTGTTGAGCTCGAAGATCGATCAAAGGCAGAAGGCATTGAAACGACAATTGCCGGAGTTCCTTGATCTGTTATGCGTGAGCGTGCAAGCGGGGCTGTCGTTCGACGGCGCGGTCGCGAAGATCACGGCTCGAATGCGGGGACAACTGTCGGAGGAGTTCAAGCACATGCAGGAAGATATCAAGTTCGGCATGACGAAGCAATACGCGTTGACGCAGATGGCGAAGCGTTGCGACATCGAAGAGATGTATCTGTTCACGACGTCGGTGATCCAAGCGGAGAAGCTCGGCACGAGCATGGCGCAGACGCTGACGATGCAGGCGGATAACATGCGCGATCGTCATCGACAATTCGTCAAGACGCAGGCGATGAAAGCTCCGATCAAAATTTTGTTCCCGATGGTTGTGTTCATATTCCCCGCGGTGTTTGTGGTATTGTTGATGCCCGCGCTCCTGTCGATCATAAAGAGCCTGGGCAAATGAGCTCAATCGCGGCGATCGGAGCGTCTGGTGGTGAAGATGTTGACCGTCGACGAATTGTTGAGGTAAGTGAAGTTGGCGATGGCGACCTTGCTGAACGAATCGAACGTTGACGACGCCAGCTTGAACACGCTCGCATCGAAGTACTTGTCTTCGGCGTAATCAAGTTCGTCGGCTTCGGGCTCGGTGATCGGGGTCATGCTGCTGTCGAGTGTCGCCGTCGGCTCCAACGCCGTGTATTCGCTCCCCGTCATGTTGTACTGAACGTTGCCCTTTTCGTCGATGTACATGGGATAAACATCAACATACTCCTTCTCATTGCCTTTGACCTCGTCGAGAAGGTTGGCTTTCTCTTTTTCAATCAGAGTATATTTATACTTGTCATTGCCGTCGCCGTCCTTGTAGATGATGTTTTTGTTCTCGTCCATGCTTTTGGTGCATTCAACACCGTCGATTGTCAGAGTGGCCGCGAAGTTGTCGGCGCCTTTCAATGTCACAAACTTCTCCGCGACGATGATGCCTCTGAAGTTATGATCGTTGCCGTTGATCACGACGGGGCTGTTGGGGAAGAAGAACACGCCGCGGAAATCCTCATTGAGATTTATAATGACGGGGAGGGAGTTGCGCGGATTGTTTTTGTATCGATCGGTGTACTTCCACGACTCGCGCCAAATTTCGTTCCAAGTGTTGGTGGACTTGCCGTCGATCTTCTCGGGACCGTCGTAGAAGAAGAAGATCGGGCGATCGGTCTCCTCATTGGTGTTGGCGACGTTCACGTTGATGATGAGCTGTCGAACGGTGTTGAATGATGTGGTACTCTGATATTCGTGGCTGTAAAAGTTTTCGTTTTCGATGTAAACGTAGAGAGGATCGGGCGGCTCCTTGCCCTCTCGAACTTTATATTCGTAGGTATATTTGGAGCCGTTCCATTTGCCGACATTGATCAGATCATGGATTCGATAAGACATGATGCGCAGCAGATCCTCCTTGGATAGCACTTTGTTCAACCTTTTGCTGGAGGTGTTGAGGTTATAGCCGCTGTCGTATTTGGCATCTTCCGGCACCGGAGTGTCCGAACTCCAATCCCAATCGCTCTTGAAACCGTACTGGATATCGACCTTGAAATCTACAAACAGATTGTCTAAATTACTTTGGTCGAAAGGATCTTTCGTGAGGGCTTTGCCGTCTCCTTTTGTTGCGAGAGATTCGCCGCTCAACATCAAAGTTTCTGTGCGATAAACATTTCCGTCGACATATTCATTGCCCTTTGCCTGAACCGATCTCACGCGAGCGGCGTCCTCGGCATTATTAACGCCCAAATGTGCATACTCCGACGCTTGCTTGAGACTGTATTCGTGCTTGATGTGATCCCACGTCGCATAGCTGGTGTTGTTGCGCAGTTGGGTGAGCTGTTTGTATATCGAAATGCCCTTGACGACGTGAGTGATCTTCGCCACCGCGACCACGTTTGTATTGAGATCGGCAAACTCAAAGTAGTCCATCACGCTGAACAGATGATTGATCTTCTCCTTCAGCATAACCACGTAGTAGAGTGCTCTGTAATCGTTGACGTCGACGCCGTAAAGTTTGCTCTCAAATTCGATGGGCGCATTGCCGTTCCAACTGTCGGTGAGCTTGCCGTCCGACGACATGTTTTTGATGACGTACTCCTTCGCCTTCTTGTCGCCGTCGTCTCTGCTCCTGCTCGACACCGTATTGCTGTCGACGAGCGCTTGAAAGTCGTCCTCCCACGTGCCGATGAATGTCGAGTAAGTGTAATCGGAAAGACTTTGCTCGTCGGCGATCAGATTCTTGGCGCCCGCGGTCACGGCGGCGTCGGCGGCATTCTGCAGTCTCGATTGATTGAAGTACAGCCAACCGAAATCAGCCGCCGCCCCGACGAAGCAGAACAGCAACGGCACCATCAATCCGTAAAATATGAGCACCTGCCCGCGTTGAGCATAACGCTCCAATAATTTCTTCAACATGATCTCATCCCTCCTTCTCATCACCAGCGCCGCGACTTCATCCAGAACGACGGCGACAGCAATGCCAGCACCACAAATATTTCGAGCCTCGACAGGAACATGAACAGGCACGCGAATATCTTGCTCATGCTCGGCAACAACGAATAGCCGCTCGTCGCGCCCTCGATCCCGAAGCCCGGTCCCACACTTGCCATCGTCGAGACGCTCACGCTGACACTGTTGACCAGATCGATCCCGTCGAACATCATCACGAACGCGAACGCGATGTCCATCACCACCACCGCGAAGAAAAATCGCGCCGCTCCGTACACAACTTCATCTTCGACGACCTGCCCGTTCATTTTCACCTGCATCACGCTCTGCGGGTGAATTTTTTGTTTGACGATCGCTATCAACATTTTGAACAGCAATATGATCCGCGCGACCTTCAGCCCGCCCGCCGTCGAGCCCGCGCAACCTCCGAGGAACATCGTCATCAACAGAAAGCCTTTCGACAGCGGAGGCCATTGATCGAAATCCGCCGCCACAAAGCCCGTCGTCGACGACAGCGATGCCACGTGGAAGATCGCCGTCCGCATCGAATCCAATATGCCGACGTCCTGCTCGACGATCAGATCGATTGTGATCACCGTCGACACCACCGCCACGATCGTCAAGTACACTCGAAATTCCGTGTTGCGAAGGATCACTCGCCCGCCCTTGCGCGCCGCCACCACATACATCGCAAAGCTCCCGCTCGACAGAATCATGAAGAAGCTCATACACATCTCGAGCCATGCGTTTCCGTACTCGCCGACCGTCCCGTTGAATATGCCGTAGCCGCCCGTTGCGATCGTCGTCATCGCATGGTTGATTGCCGCGAACGGAGTCAGCCCGCACAAAAAATATACGATCGAACAAATCACCGTCAACGTCACGTAAACCAGGAATAATGCTTTGGCGTTGTCTCGAATGCGCGGCATTTGCCGATCCGACGTCGGTCCCGTCGCCTCCGCGCGGAAGATGTACATCGCGCCCCGACCGAACTGCGGCAGGATCGCCATGAAGATCACGATGATGCCCAGTCCCCCGACCCAATTCGATAAGCTCCTCCACAACAGGATCGGTTGCGGCAAAATCTCAACGTCATTGAAGACCGTCGCGCCCGTCCCGCTGAAGCCCGATACCGACTCAACGATCGAATCGAGCGGATTGAGCCAGCCGCCCGCGAAGTACGGCACCATGCCGAGCAACGACACCAGCGCCCAGCCCAAGACGGTGATCGCGATCGCCTCGCGCCCGCCCAGATTGTCTTTGCCCTTTACTCCTCCAAAGCGCTCAAGCTCGAACGTCGCCGCCAAACACATGAACATCGAAAGCAGGAACGCCGCCACCGACGCCGAGTCTCCGTTGACGGCGGCAAGGATCAACGGCGGGAACATGGCGGCGCCGCTGAACAGCGTCAAATAGCCGAGCAATGCCGATACCAATCGTTTGTTCACCGATTCAATCTCCCAATCAAAAATCTGCGGCGAGCACCAGCCCGTTGACCTCCGCCGCGCCGTTCGCTCTCAACACTCGCGCGCATTCGCCCATCGTCGCGCCCGTCGTGAAGATGTCGTCGAGCAGCAGGAGCGTCTTGCCGTCGATCGATGCGCCTTCGACGATATCAAATGCGCCGTCGATAACCGCCCGACGCTCCTCCCGATTGAGATCGAACAGATGCTTGGTGTCCTTCACTCGACGCAGGACGCTGTTGATCGTCAAGCCCCGCTCGTTCAGCCAATCGTTGAAGATCAGTTCGACTTGATTGAAGCCGCGTTCCGATTGTCGGTTGGCATGCAACGGGACGGGAACGGCGAAGTCCGATCGCTCGATCAAATCGTTCAGCCGCCGATCGTTCGTCAGCTCGAGTATTCGACGGATCGCATTGAGTTGAGCAATCTCGTCGGCGCGTCGACCGTCATTGAACTTCAACGCTCTCAACATTTCGCGTGAGCCTTCCCGATATCGAGTGATCCTCCACACCGACGACAAGGCGCTCGGGATTTCGGGCGCGGGCTCGACGGCGATGATCGTCTCTCGACACCGCGGGCAGAACATGTCTCGACGGTTCTCGATGTAAGCGTCGCACACCGAACAGCGCGGCGCGAACAGGAAATCGATCACCGCCTCCGCCGCCGTCGATAAAAATTTTTTCGCTATCATGGTCGACATTATACCACAAAAATGGGAGGGCGCCCCGTCCGTCGGAGCCCCTCCCAAAAAATTTTATTTGTCGATTGATTGACGGTTTCGATCGCTCAATTATTTGAAGCTGATCGAGCCGAGTTCATAGATTTTGCCGACCACATCAATCGGCGCGTCCGAGCTCACGATCAGTTCGGGCTTGATGTCCTCCTTCGGGAACACGAAGAACGATGCCGTTTCCTCGCCGCCCTGCACGAACAGTTCAATCGCCGTCCTGTCGACGAATAATTGAATGTCGAGCGTCTCATCGGCGAACACTTTGAACCGACGCTTGCCGCGACCGCCCAACTTCATGCCCGTCCGATCGATCGTCATTGATTGCGTCGCTTTGTCGAACGTGATATCGGTCGACTCTTCGCCGTACTTCAACGTTACGCTCACCTTCCGCGCGGAGCCGAGCTTGATGTTGAGATCGGATTCCGAACCCGCCGCCAACTGCTCACGCACGAGATCGGTCGCCTTGATCTCGATTGCGTTCTCGCTCTTGCGCAGCGCTTTGATCTCCTCCGCCGGCTGACAGAAGATGTGCCCCTGCTTGAGCTCGAGCACGCGCGGCATGGTCAACGAGAACTTCCAACCGAGATCGCCCGTCGGATACTCATCATCCTTGTCGGGCATGCCCATCCAGCCGAGCATGATCTTCCGATCCGAATTGCTGAACACCTGCGGCGCATAGAAGTCAAAGCCCTTGTCGAGCTCTTGGAATTTGCCGTGCATCATCTCCATCGAATCAAGCGAGAACTTGCCCGCGATGTAACCCGCTTGGAAGATGTTCTGATATTGGAACTCCTCCTCCTCAAGCCCCTGTGGCGAGAAGATCAGCGCATCATACTCGCCGAAGTTCACCAGCCCCGGGCACTCCCACATATAGCCGAAGTCCTTCAGATCGGTTTTGATCTCGCCGAGATTTTTCCACTGCTCTTCTTCGCCCTGCTCCTCGTAGACGAGCGCGGTGCCCGTCTCATTCTTGCGCTGCACGCCAATGACGAAGTACCTCTTGCCATGACGCTCGAACACGTTGGGATCACGGAAGTGAGCGGTGTAGCCCGACGGATTATCGGGAACGATGATCTCGTCCTTCTCGACGCGCCCGTCGTTCATCAACGTGCCGAAACGTTGAGCCGACGTGCGAATGTTGTTGGGGTCCTTCGAATTGCAAGTGTAGAGGACGCGGACGCAGTTGTTCTCGACGAGACCGCAGCCCGAATAGCAGCCGTCCTTGTCGTGAACGTCGGTGGGCCAGAGGGCGAGCTCGGGGATCGCATAGTTGATGAAATCCTTGGTGGTGGTGTGCGCCCAGCACTTGTTCTTGTGCACCACGCCGAGCGGGTTCCATTGGAAGAACACATGATATTCGCCGTTGAGCACGGTCAGCCCGTTGGGATCGTTGATGAGCCCGCGCGGCATCTCGAGGTGGAATTGATTGTGCCAGTAGTGCTTGAACGGCAGTTCCTCTTTGACCGTCAGATCGATCGCCTGCTTGTTGAACTTCTCCATCGATAAACCTCCTTCTGATTAGAAAAAATGCCGCCGACCACTGCCGACGGCTGAAGAAATTATATTTCAGTCAGGGAAAATTATTCTTCGGGTTTGAAGAGGGTGTAGGTCAAGCCGAAGCCGATCGCCAACGCCACGAGGTTGACGATGATATATTGGAGGATTTGACCGTTCATGTAGAGGAGCATGCCGGGCAGAACCGTGATGCCCATGCCGGTACCGGCAAGACCCATGAAGCTCGAGAGAGCACCGCCGACCGCACCGCCGCAGCAGCCGTAGATGAACGGTTTCATGAAGCGGAGGTTGATACCGAAGATAGCAGGCTCGGTGATGCCGAGGAACGCGGGAACTGCAGAAGAAACATACAGGGCACGTTTCTTCGCATCTTGAGTTTTGAAGGCAACCGCCATGGCAGCGCCGCCCTGTGCAATCGTCGCGCAAGTGATGATCGCGTTGAACGGATCGCATTGGATCGTCGAGAGGAGATAAATTTCGAGAGCGCTGAACACGTGGTGGACACCGAAGATAACGATGACCTGTTGCAGACCGCCGATGACCAGACCGCCGAGCACAGGAATGCCCAAGAACGATTGGACGGCGCCGAAGACGACTTGCTCAAGACCGTGCATGATCGGACCGACAACGAGGAAGCCGAGCGCCATCGAGATCGTCAAGGTCAAGAACGGGGTGACGATCAGATCGATCATGTCGGGGATAAAAGTTTTAAGCCAGTGTTGAAGTTTCGCAGCGAAAATACCGAGAACGAGTGCAGGGAGAACCGAACCTTGGTAACCGACCAACGGGATCGTGACGAAGCCGAGATCGAGCGGGATAGGAACTTTGCCGGCGTATTCGGGGATCGCCGCTGCCTCTTGCCAAGTCATGCCCATCTCTTTGAGATCGTTGGCGAATCCACCGACGACGTACGCGTTCGGCAGACCCGGGAAGACGAGCATCAAACCGAGAACGATACCAATGACCGCCGTGCCGCCGAATTTATTCATCGTCGACCAGCAGACGAGTGCCGGCAAGAATGCAAATGCCGTATCAGTCAAAACTTGTGTCATCAACAGGAAGTTGGGATCCCAATCGCTGCCGAGCGAGAGCATGGCGCCGCGCAGACCCATGAACAAACCTGTTGCAACGAGGACGGGGATGATCGGAACAAACACGTCGCCGAGCGTACGAGAGATTTTCTGCACCAGGCTCATCTGCTCGTAAGCCGCTTCTTTGCCGCCGCCGCCCGCCAGTGACGGTTTGAGTTTGATGAACTCCTCGGTGACCTTGTCGACGAAGCCCGTGCCGCAAATGATCTGGTACTGTTGAGCGGCGAAGAACTGTCCTTTGACGCCGTCGATGTTCTCAACTTTCTTCTCTTGGATTTTGGACTTGTCGTTGACGATCAGACGCAGACGAGTTGCGCAGTGCTCCGCCGTGCGAACGTTGTCGGGACCGCCGACATACTTCATGATGAGTTTCGCAACGCGCTCCTCGTCGGGCAACCCATCGTACTGAGCATCGTCGGCGTCCTTCTCGACCTTGGCACCGCCGCCGTCCGCCGACGGAGCTTTCGCCACGACCGTCTTGTTGCCCATCTCGAAAGTGATGTCGCCGAAATCCGCGTGGTTGGTGACGACGACCGGTGTGGTGGTCTCGTAACCCGCCTTGATGATGCCGGCAGGATCAAACTCGAGCAGGAGCTCGCCGCGTTTGATCTTGTCGCCCGCCTCTTTCTTGGGCGTGAAACACTGACCGTTGAGCTTGACGGTGTCCATGCCGACGTGGATTAACAGCTCCACTCCGTCGGTGGACTTGAGCCCGATGGCGTGACCGGTCGGGAAGAAAACGGTGATCTCGCCGTCGAAAGGCGCATAAACTTTGCCCTTCGGATTTTTGACCGCCGCACCTCGACCCATCGCGCCGCCCGCAAATACCGGGTCATTGACTTCGTTTAACGGAATCAACTCGCCTTCAAGCGGACTGGTAATTTTGATGTCCTTCATGAAAACTCTCCTCCTTTACTTTAGTATGGACATCACCGATGCCGACAATTATCAACATCATGCGCCATATGATAAGAAAAAAAGCCGCCGTTGTCAATTACAATCTAAAGCATTAGAAACATAACCGACGAAAATTTTTTCGACAGTAACATTTTGCCTGCCGCCGACGTAAAAAATTTTTTAACGGCGCTTAAGTTTTTGATTTCAAATGACGATACTGTTTTTGATACAGGCAGGCGGCTTGAGATCAAGCGACGCTGTTTGTGATCATCGGAGGCTCGACAAGCTGTGGGGTTGGGCTCCGAAAGAGATCAGGGTAATGAGTCGGGGAACAGACTGCACCGATCGCTAGGACGTCGGCGCGTCGGATGTGCATCGACGACGGTTGATGCATGCGGTTTGTCCTTCGCTTGTTATATAAAGGGCGGTACGGAAGCTGCCCGATAAGGATCAAGTTTAATGGATTTAAAACCAAGGAGGAAATTACCATGGCAATGGTCGTAAAGAACAACATGAGCGCAGTTCGCACTCTCAGCACGCTGAATACCAACAGCACCGCTCTCCAGAAGAGCCTCGCAAAAGTCGCGAGCGGCATGAAGATCAACACCGCACAGGATGATGCTTCCGGCTATGCGATCTCCGAGCGCATGAGAGTTCAGATTCGTTCGCTCGATCAGGCGAATCAGAATACCCAGAACGGTTCGAGCATGATGAAGACCGCTGAAGGCGCAGTCTCCAGCACCGTCGAAATCCTCAAGGCGCTCAAAGAAAAAGCCATCAACGCTGCAAACGACAGCAACACTGACGACGACCGCCGCATCATTCAGAAGGAAATGGATCAGTTCATCGACCAGATCGATGACAACGCACTGACCACCTTCAACGGCAAGTACCTCGTCGATGGCTCCAAGAACTATCGCAGTGAGTACGGCACCGTTTCGGCGTTCACCAACCAGTCTCTCGCAACCGAGACCACCGGCGGAACGATCCTCACCGATCTCATGAACCGCAACCGTGAGAGCCTCGAGATTCAGTCGACCGACCGCATCACCGCGTCCTTCGTCAAAGACGGCAGAACTTATACCACGACCTTCAAAGTCAGCACTCTCGATGTCAACGCCATCTTCGACAGAATGGTTCAGGAGTACGCTTTCAAGACTGATACGGCAACCTATTCCGACACTGCAAACTCCAGCCTCGTTACCACTCAGGGAGATTATGTCGTGTTCTCGCAGTCCACTGACTTCACTGCTCCCGGTACAGCAAACCAGACCAACGGTATAGGCTTTAACAGCACCATTCATAACTTCGAGGAGTCAATGAACCCGGATACCGCTGATCAAGTTCATACTGGTGATGGTTCCGTTACCGCACAGATGTATGTGTACTCCGGCATCATGATCGGCGTCGATTCGTCCAACGATGCAGTCAAGACGGCTGATAAGACTTGGGGCATGACGGTTCGCTCGGGCGTTGTCGGCTACGGCTCGAATACCACGGGTAATGCGGCTAACCAGACCGCAAACCAGACGTCGAAGCAGATTGCCGGCTTCACCATCAGCGTCACCGATTCTCAGGGCAATGTGAAGAAGGCTGCGAATGCGGCTGTCAACGCTTGGACCGAGACCATTCACGCGACGAACAAGAACAACATCGACAACTCGCTCAACTTCCAGGTTGGCGCGAACTCCAATGAGGCGATCAAAGTCGGTCTGCGCGACATGCGCTCCGAGGCACTCGGCTTGAAGGGCTCCGACGGCACCAAACTGAGCATTGCATCGAAGGATCTTGCCAACGCGGCGGTTTCGGCAATCGACAACGCTCTGCAGAAGGCTCTCGATCAGCAGACCACGATCGGTGCGGTCGAGGCTCGTCTCGAGTACACCAGCAGCAACCTCTCGACCTCCAGCGAGAACGTCCAGGCAGCAGAGTCCACCATAAGAGATGCGGATATGGCGAAGGAAATGACGGCATACACGAGGAACAACGTCTTGCTCCAGGCGGCTCAGTCGATGTTGGCGCAGGCGAACCAGAACAGCTCGTCCGTCCTCAGCCTCCTGCAGTAATCGACTCGCGGCTTGAACGGCTATGCGCGGCTTAACCGTTAGGCGCGCGCAATCAGTTCGGAATCAATCCATGGATACATAAATTTTTTCAACGAGTTAGGCGGGTTTGCGCTCGCGTTATAAGCAATCAAGCACCATTGACATATTACGATCCGCTTCGGCGGATTTTTTCTTTGCTCCCGTCCGCCCCTCGGCGGGATTTTTTTTGCCCTCAAAAATTTTTCTCCAGATATTTTTCAATCGGTCTTGCACAAATGACAGTATGAATATATAATGAAACCGAAAATATTTTAGTTAATGGAGTGAACGGAGTGAGCAGAATGCAGATCATAAAGAATGAAATTATGTCGAAGGCGACCGCCGCCAAACAGGCAAGCGTTAAACTCGCCAACCTCCCGACCGGCGTCAAGAATGAGGCGCTCCTCAAAATGGCTGATGCCCTCGAGGCTCGCAGTAAGGAAATTCTCTTCGCCAACGGGCTCGACGTCGACGCCGCCAAGGCAAGAGGTACCCGCGCCTCATACATCGATCGCTTGACTCTCAACGAGAAAAGGATCACCGACATGGCGGAAGGGCTCCGTCAAACCGCAGAGCTGCCCGATCCCGTCGGCAATACCGATTTCAGCGTCGTCCGCCCCAACGGGCTCAAAATTCGTCGCGTCAAGGTTCCGTTCGGGGTGATCGGCATCATCTATGAGGCGCGCCCCAATGTCACCGTCGACGCCGCCGCCCTCTGCCTTAAATCAGGTAACGCTTGCGTCCTGCGCGGAGGCTCGGAAGCCATTCGATCCAATAAGAAAATCGTCGAAGTACTTCAAGCCGCCGCAACCGACGCCGGCATTCCCGATCACGCCATCGAATTCATTGACATCATCGATCGCGACGCCGTCATCGTCATGTGCAAGATGCGCGGGCTCATCGATGTCATCATTCCCAGAGGCGGCGCCGGGCTCATCTCGCGCGTCGTCGAAAATGCGTCCGTACCCGTCATAGAGACCGGCACCGGCGTCTGTCACATCTTCGTCGATAAGTCCGCCGATTTCGATATGGCAATCAACATCGCCGTCAATGCAAAGACGTCGCGCCCGTCCGTCTGCAACGCCATGGAAACTCTCCTGATCCATCGCGATATCGCCGTCGACTTCCTCCCGCTCGTCAAGAAGGCTCTCGAAGATAAGGGCGTCGAGCTCCGCGGCTGCGACCGTTGCTTGAAAATCTGCCCCGATATGATCCCGGCGACCGAAGAAGATTGGTCGACCGAGTACGGCGATCTGATCCTGTCGGTCAAGATCGTCGACAACGTTGACGCCGCTATCGAGCACATCAATCACTACAACACTCAGCATTCGGATTCGATCATCACAAAAGATGCTCATAACGCGACGCAGTTTCAATGGGAGGTCGATTCGGCGGCGGTGTTCGTCAATGCGTCGACGCGCTTCACCGACGGGTTTGAGTTCGGGTTCGGCGCCGAGATCGGTATCTCGACGCAAAAGCTCCACGCAAGAGGACCCATGGGGCTCGAGGCGTTGACCACCACCAAATATCTGATCAACGGCAACGGTCAAATTCGTTGAGGGGATATATCCGAACGCTGATCAACTATCTGAAAACGCCCAAGGGAAGGCACGATGCGATCGATTACGCTCGGGCGCTGGCAATAATAGCGGCGACGGCAGCGGCAATCGGGGCGGTGATCGCTATGAGCGGGGAGTAAAAGAACGGGCGCCCGCCGTCTCACGGGGCGGCTCACCCTAATCCTTTGATCGAGGTTAAACCGTTAATGGACGAAAGGGGGTGCGGAGGAAAGAAGGGGCGCCCGCCGTCTCACGGGGCGGCTCGCCCTAATCCTTTGATCGAGGTTAAACCGTTAACGGGCGGAAGGGGTAACGGAGGAAAAAAGGGCGCCCGCCTCGCGCTCGGGGCGGCTCGCCCTTATCCTTCCGTTGAGCCTGAAACCTTTGAGGTCAATAAAAATTTTGTGGGCGCTGAAAAAATTTTAGGGGCGACGGGGAAAAGAAGGGGCGCCCGCCTACTCGCGGGGCGGCTCGCCCTAATCCCTTTGGTCGATGTTAAACCGTTAATGGACAGAAGGGGCGACGATGAAAGAACGGGCGACCGCCTCCCGCTCGGGGCGGCTCGCCTTTATCCTGCAGTTGAGTCTGAAACCTTTAGGATCAATAAAATTTTTATGGGCGGCGGTTGAAGATGGGCGCCCGCCTGCTCACGTGGCGGC
>JAFUXN010000116.1 GCA_017477125.1 Selenomonadaceae bacterium | reverse complement strand
CGTCAAACAAAAGGCGTGGGAGCGGGCGTCGAAGCACCGCGCCTTCCTTTCATCTAAACACTATCGGGGCTGAGAAATTTTTGGGGGTGACGGCTAAAGATAGGAGCGCCCGCCTTCAAAGCCGGCGGCTCGCTCCTTCCCTTCTTTGATGGGCGTCAAACAAAAGGCGCGGGAGCGGGCATCGAAGCCCCGCGCCGACCTTTCACCGAAAACACTATCGGGGGCTGATAAAATTTTTGGGGGCGGCTCGCTCCGCCCCCTCTTTAATGGGCGTCAAACAGAAGGTGCGGGAGCGGGCGTCGAAGCCCCGCGCGACCTTTCACCTGAACACTATCGGGGGCTGATGAAATTGTTGGGGGCGACGGCTAAAGATAGGAGCGCTCGCCTTCAAAGCCGGCGGCTCGCTCCTTCCCTTCTTTGATGGGCGTCGAACAAAGGCGCGGGAGCGGGCTGTCGAAGCCCCGCGCCGACCTTTCACTGAAATACTATTTGGAGGCTGATAATATTTTTAATGGGTGCTGAACAAAAAGGCGCGGGAGCGGGCTGTCGAAGCCCCGCGCCTGGCTTTCACGACAGTTCTCGATGTGTGCAATGCGGCTTGTGCGTGAGCGAGAGCGAGGACGGCGGCGTTCAATGGTTGAACGGTCGACCGGTATTTGATTTTGCTCGACGGGAGGATTGGGCGATGCTGGCATCGATCTGTCCCGTTGGTGCGATAGAGATTGCAGAGGAGTGGTATAATGATGAGGTTGGCGATGATCGGGACGGGCAAGATCGTCGGCGAGGCGTTGAAGGCATTGAAGTCGGTAGACGCGATCACGGTTGAAGCGATCTACGGACGTTCGCTTGAGAAGGCTCAACGGTTGGCGACGGAGCACTCGATCGGTTTGGTGTTTGACGACTATGATGAACTGCTGTCGAGTGACGGGATCGATTTCGTGTACATCGGATTGATCAACAGCGTGCATTACGAGTTCACGCGTCGAGCGCTGCAGGCTGGCAAGAATGTGATCGTGGAGAAGCCGTTCGCGACGTCGGCGGCGGAGGTTGAGGAGATCGCGACGCTGGCTCGGTCGAAAGGCTTATACGTATTCGAGGCAGTGACGCCGTTGCACAGCAGAAACTTTGTCAAGATACGAGAACTGCTGCCGACGCTCGGACGGCTCCGCGCGGTGCAAGCGAACTACTCTCAATACTCGAGCCGCTACGATCGATATTTGGCGGGCGAGGTGCTGCCGGCATTTGATCCGACGAAATTCGGCGGCGCGTTATTGGACATCAACATCTACAATCTGAACGTGATAATCGGGTTGTTTGGGGAGCCGCGGGCGGTCGAGTATGCGGCGAATATCGGATTCAACGGCGTGGACACGTCGGGCGTGGTGCTGATGAGGTACGATGGATTTATGGCGACGGCGTTGGGCGCAAAGGACTCCGAGAGCCCGGGCTTTATCATGCTGCAGGGCGAGCGGGGTTGGTTGCGTGTCAACGGGGCGCCGAACGAGTTTAAATCATTCGATGTGAGCGTCGGCGGCTCGATTGAGCACTACGAACTGAACCGTCCCGAGCATCGTATGGTTGATGAGTTTGAGGAATTTGCGGCGATGTACGCGGCGCGGGACTTCGAACAGATGAGCCGATGGTTGGACGTGTCGATTGCTGTTATGAGGACGGCGGAACGCGCCAAGAAAAGTTTGGAGGCAGATTGAATGAGCAATTTAGAGGTTGGGATCGTAGGATTGCCGAACGTGGGCAAGTCGACGCTGTTCAATGCGATCACGAAGGCGGGCGCGGAGGCTGCCAACTATCCGTTCTGCACGATCGAACCGAACGTGGGCATCGCATTGGTGCCCGATGCGCGTCTCGACGTGTTGACGAAGATGTATCAATCGAAGAAGACGACGCCGGCGAGCGTTCGCTTTGTGGACATAGCGGGGCTGGTGGCGGGCGCGTCGAAGGGCGAAGGGCTCGGCAACAAATTCCTTGAGCACATTCGTCAGGTCGATGCGATAGCGCACGTGGTACGGTGTTTCGAGGACGGCAACATCACGCACGTATCGGATGTTATCGATCCGTTGCGGGACATCGAAACGATCCAAACGGAGCTGTGCTTGGCTGATCTCGAGGCGGTCGAGCGGCGGATCGGTCGAGTAGAGAAGGCGGCGAAGTCCGGCAGCAAGGAGTCGAAGGCAGAGCTGGCGGTGCTGAAAAAATTATTGCCCGCGCTCAACGAGATGAAGTCGGCGCGATCGGTGGGCTTGACGGCGGACGAGCTTGAGGCGATCCGCGAGACGAACCTGTTGACGATGAAGCCGGTGCTGTACGTGGCGAACGTGTCAGAGGACGAGGCGGCGGACTTCTCGTCGAACGAGTACGTCAAGCGGGTGCAGGAGCTGGCATCGACGGAGGGCTCGGAAGTGGTAGTGATCAGCGCGAAGGTCGAATCGGAGATCGCGGAGCTCGAGGGCGACGAGGCGAAGGAATTTTTATCGGACTTGGGCTTGGATCGATCGGGGCTCGACAAACTGATCGGGGCGGCGTTCGAACTGCTGGGGCTGATGACGTTCCTGACGTCGGGCCCCGACGAGACACGGGCGTGGACGATAGTGAAGGGCACGACGGCGGTGAAGGCGGCGGGCAAAATCCACAGCGACATTGAACGGGGCTTTATCCGCGCGGAGATCGTGAGCTACGATGATCTGATCCGATTGGGGAGCATGAACGCGGCGCGCGAGAAGGGCTTGGTGCGTCTCGAGGGCAAGGACTATGTGATGCAGGACGGCGATGTGACGTACTTCCGATTCAACGTATAAAAATTTTTGTTGACAACGATGGGATCGAGTGCTAGAATTGACAGCGTTGATGGGCCAGCTTAGCTCAGTCGGTAGAGCAGGTCATTCGTAATGATCAGGTCGTAGGTTCAAATCCTATAGCTGGCTCCATTGATGTGGGGAAGAGAGACGGAAGGCGAATAAGGCGGAAGACCCTCGGTTGCAATGGGCGAAAGGCAATCGGGGGTCTTGGCATATACAGAAATAATTTTAGGGAGGAGCAAAATGCAGAAGTACATCTTAGCGGTGCTGGTAGACAACAAGCCCGGGGTATTGACGCACGTATCGGGGCTGATAAGCCGACGGGCGTTCAACATCGAGAGCATCTCGGCGGGCTACACGGAGGAGCCGAGCGTGACGCGGATCAACATTGTGGTGAGCGTTGAGAGCGAGAACGAGCTCGACCAGGTAGTCAATCAGCTGAGCAAATTGATTGACGTGATCAAGATAGTGAACTTGAGCAAGGCGCCGTCGATCGAGCGGGAACTGGTGATGATCAAGGTGAAGGCGTCGAAGGAGACGCGGGCGGATTTGGTTAACGTGGTGAACATCTTCCGCGCGAACATCGTTGATCTGACGTCGGAGAATGTCGTGATCGAGCTGACGGGCAACCAAGGCAAGATCGATGCGCTGTGCGAAGTGTTGAGCGATTATGAGATAGTAGAAATCGCTCGGACGGGCGCGATAGCGCTGTCGAGGGGACCGATACCCGTCAAACGTATGTAAAAAAATAAGCCGCTCGGCGGCATTTTTTATTGTATTCGATTGGATTTCGAGAAACAAAAAAAGCCCTTTGGGCTGGTGCGGTCGGTGAGACTTGAACTCACACTCCCTTGCGAGAACTGCCCCCTCAAAGCAGCGCGTCTGCCAGTTCCGCCACGACCGCGGTCGAGATAACGTATGGTGCGGTCGGTGAGACTTGAACTCACACGTCCTTGCGAAAACTGCCCCCTCAAAGCAGCGCGTCTGCCAGTTCCGCCACGACCGCGTAGTATATTGATCACGCCCACAAAGTCTTCATGAGCTTGGGATAAATTCTCTCGATGATGTTGAAGCCCGCGACGAGGATACCCATCAATATCTCGGGATCGAGACTCCCATCGGTGACATCGATGTTGACGTCGTCCTCGGCGACGAAATCATTATCGCCGTCGATATAGAACTTGAAGAAGTTGTACTGCTTATTGCAGTCATTCGCCAACTGCAGGCAGGCAGGCATCTTCGACTCGTCGCTGATGTTGGCGATGTTATGCACGAAAATCTTGACGAAGTCATCGTTGAAGAACAACATCACATTGACGTTCGTGTTATCCAACTTCTGACCGAAGCGGATAACGGGGCGTTCCTCATCTTCTTCGAACGTAAAGATGTATTCGTTTTCCTCGAGAAACTCCTTAAAATCCTCAAACGCGCTCACGAGCTTGCCCTCCTCCTGCAACAAATTAATGGTGCGGCAGAGAGGACTTGAACCTCCACAGGGTTGCCCCCACCAGCGCCTGAAGCTGGCGCGTCTGCCATTCCGCCACTACCGCATGTTGAACTATTGGTGCCGAGGACCGGAATCGAACCGGTACGGGTTTTAAAGCCCGCAGGATTTTAAGTCCCGTGCGTCTGCCAGTTCCGCCACCCCGGCGTTTTGTTGGAGCGGGTGATGGGAATCGAACCCACGTGATCAGCTTGGAAGGCTGGAGCTCTACCATTGAGCTACACCCGCGAAACTAGCAAAAAGATGGAGCTAGCTATAGGACTTGAACCTACAACCTGCTGATTACAAATCAGCTGCTCTGCCAATTGAGCTAAGCTAGCATAATGGTGCCTCAGAGCGGAATCGAACCACTGACACGG
>JAFUXN010000115.1 GCA_017477125.1 Selenomonadaceae bacterium | reverse complement strand
ATGGTTTAAAAGGGTGGGCGGGCGGGAAAATTAATCTTTGGGTCGGGCGCCGGTCTTGCCGACAAACTTATGATACGAACCGCCCTTGCGTCGGTTGGCGAGCTCCGTCAACAGCTCCGCGGGCGTGATCCCATGCCAAGCCAGCAGCACCAGGCAATGATACCACAGGTCGCCCATCTCGTAGACGATCTGATCTTTGGTCTGCTCCTTCGACGCGATGATCGTTTCGATCGTCTCCTCGCCGACCTTCTTGAGAATTTTATCGAGCCCCTTATCGAACAGATAATTGGTGTAGGAGCCCTCGACGGGATTTTGTCTGCGATCCTCGATCACCGAATAGAGATCGTCGAGCACCGTCGGCAAAATTTCATCCGTCTGCTCGTTCGAATCCAAGCGCCGACCGTCGAAGCAGGTATAAGTCCCGGTGTGGCACGCCACGCCCGTCTGCTCGACCTTGACCAGCAACGTATCGCCGTCGCAATCGTAATTGATCGAGAGCACGCGTTGAACGTTGCCGCTCGTCTCGCCCTTCTGCCACAACTTTTGTCGGCTGCGGCTGTAAAACCAAGTGTAACCTGTTTCGAGCGTCTTGTTGATTGACTCGGCATTCATATACGCGAGCATCAGCACTCGCCCGTTGCGCTCCTGAACGATCGTCGGCACCAATCCGTTGGCGTCGAATTTTATCATCGATAAATCCAATGTCATCATCTCCGATGGAATTATAAATGCGTCGCGGTCAATCGTCAAACTCGAAATCGTTGGCGGCTTGCTCGAGCTCGCGCGCCTCCGACCGATCGGACATTGAGATCAGCGCTCGGAAGAAGCGTTCGCGATGGACGGTCGTCATTCGAATGAACTGCGCCGCGTAATCGATGAACAGTCCCGCTCGATCGTAGAGCGACCAAAATTCATTGATGCTCCTCTCGAGCTCGATCCCGTACTCGATCCGTCGGATCAGTTTCGACAGCTCCGCGCGGATTTCGACGGTGTACATGGATTTGAGCAGAGCGAGTTCGGCGACGGAGCGGGCGGCGCGCACCAACCAAAATTCGGTTTGAAGATCGTCGTTGATGTTCTCGAAGCCGACGGAGATCAATCGGTCGACGAGATCGGTTTTGGCTCGACGCTCGACGGGCATCATTCGAACTTCCTTATAGAAAGACGCGTAGCAGAGACGTTCGAACTCGGCTTTGGCGTAGAGGCGGGAGGCGATGGCGCCGAAGTGTCCGTGCATCAGCCGTTCGATCACTGACCAATGTCGGACGTTGCGAAAACTGGTGAGCCACACGCCGGTCTGCTTGATGTAGGCAGCGAAGCCGGCGGCGATGTCTTGAGGATTGTCGACGAGCTCAAGGGTGAGGTCGCCGATGATGGCGTCGAAGGACTCTTCGTCGAAGGGCAGACGCTCCTGACGGTAATCGAGCAGACGGAAATCGACGTTGAGATCGTGGAATTGAGCGGGAGCGTCGTCTTCGGCAGTGACGGCGTGGAGGTTGGAGTTGGGGAATCGTTGACGGAGCTCGGGCAGATAGTCAACGCTGTCGACGACCAGGATCGATTGAAATTGATCGTCGGGGGCAATGAAGTCGAGCAGTACTCGTGGAATGTCATGCAAAAGGCAGTCACCTCCCAAAATGATTTAAAGTTGGGGTTGGCGGTTGAAAAGACGGGCGCCCGCCAGCTCACGTGGCGGCTCGCCCTTCTCCTACCGGTCGACGCAAAAATTGTGGGCGGTCGGTAAAGTTGGGGCGACGGTTGAATTAACGGGCGCCCGCCTACTCACGTGGCGGCTCGCCCTCTCCCTACCAGTCGACGCCAAAAAATGTTTGGGGCGATCGGTAAAGTTGAAGGCGACGGTTGAAGGAACGGGCGCCCGCCTACTCGCGCGGCGGCTCGCCCTCTCACTACTGGTCGACGAAAAAATTATTTGTGGCAGTCGGTAAGATTGGAGTGACGGTTGAAGGTTCGGGCGCCCGCCAACTCACGTGGCGGCTCGCCCTTCCTCTACCAGTCAACGCAAAAAATGTTTGGGGACGGTCGATAAGGTTGAGGCGACGGTTGAAGGGGCGGGCGCCCGCCAGCTCACGCGGCAGCTCGCCCTTCCTCTACCGGTCGACGCCAAAAAATGTTTGGGGCAGTCGGTAAGATTGGGGCGACGGTTGAAGGTACGGGCGCCCGCCTGCTCGCGCGGCGGCTCGCCCTCTCACTACTGGTCGACGCAAAAATGTTTGGGGACGGTCGATAAGATTGGGGCGACGGTTGAAGGGAGGGGCGCCCGCCTGCTCACGGGGCGGCTCGCCCTCTCTACTCGGCAACGCAAAAAATGTGGGCGATCGGTAAGGTTTGAGCGACGGGTGAAGGGGACGGGCGCCCGCCTCCGCCCGCGGCGGCTCGCCCTTATCTTACTGGTCGACGCAAAAATTATTTGTGGCAGTCGGTAAGATTGGAGTGACGGTTGAAGGTACGGGCGCCCACCAACTCACGCGGCGGCTCGCCCTATTCCTTTTTAGCGGCGCATAAAGTTTTAGTTCAGAAATACTTTGGGCGAAGAAAAATATCTTGGGGCTAAATAAATTTTTTGGGGGGCGCTGATATTTTCGGGAGCAGTCACACGCGTCCGAGCAATTTATTGTTGATGGCGACGCGAGCCTCTTCCCGATCGTCGAAGTGTATCGTCCGATCCTTGAGTATCTGATAATCTTCATGCCCCTTCCCAAGGATCATGATCACATCTCCCGCGTCGGCGATCTCCACCGCCCGATTGATCGCCGCTCGACGGTCAACGATCTTCTCGTAAGGCTTATCACCGATCGCTTCTCTGATCCCTACTTCGATCTCGTCGAGGATCGCCGCCGGCTCCTCCGTTCGTGGGTTATCCGACGTCGCGAGCACCACATCAGACAGTCGAGCCGCCAACCGCCCCATGATCGGTCGCTTCGTTCGATCCCGATCCCCTCCGCAGCCGAACACCGTGATCACTCGACGCTTTGCGATCTGCCGCGCCGTCGTCAACACATTCTCAACCCCGTCGGGCGTATGCGCATAATCCACTATCACCGTGAACGGCACATCGGCATAAATCCTCTCGAACCGACCCGGCACGCTCTTGAAATGCTCGAGCGTGTGATGAATCAGTTCGGGCTCGACCTTCTCCGCCAAGCACGCGCCCGTCGCCGCCAACACGTTGTACACGTTGAACAATCCCGTCACGTGCAACGTCATGTTCATCACGCCGAACGCTCCTCGGATTTTGAATTTCATCCCGCCGCTGTGAACGTCGACATCCGCCGCATGCAAATCCGCATTCCTCTCAACGCCGTACGTGATCCGATTGCACGTCGCATGCTCGAGCATGAACTCCGCCGCCTCGTCGTCAAGATTGATCACCGCCGTCTTGCCTGCCTTATCTCCCTTGCGCGACACCGCCTCGAAGAGCTTAGCCTTCGCCGCTCGATACGCCTCCATCGTCCCGTGGTAATCGAGATGATCCTGCGTGAGATTGGTGAAAACTGCCGTATCGAACTCCACACCCGACACCCGATTCTCCGCCAGCGCGTGGCTCGACACCTCCATCACCACCACATCGACGTTGCGTTCGACCATCGACACGAAGATGTGTTGCAGATCGATGACGTTGGGCGTGGTGTTGTGGATCGGGAACATCTCTTCGCCGATCAGAATTTGGATCGTGCCGATCAGCCCGACCTTCAGCCCCGCGTTGCTCAGCACCGATCGGATCATGTAAGTGGTGGTGGTCTTGCCGTTGGTGCCGGTGATGCCGATCACTCTCATGCGTTTCGACGGGTAATCGTAGAAGTACGGGACGATCACCGCCAACGAGCTCAACATATCGGGGACGATCAAGATCGAAATGCCGTCGGGAGCGGAGACGTCCGTGCGCGTGGTCATGATGGCGACGGCTCCTCGTCCGACCGCTTGATCGATGAACGAATGCCCGTCGACGTGCGCGCCCTCGAAGCAGACGAACAGACTGCCGACGATGCACTTGCGCGAGTCGTGTTCGATGGTCGTGAGCTTGACGGAGCCGTTGCCGACGATTTTGGCGTTGGGGATCAACAGAGCGAGTTCCTCTAAAGTTTTCATGCGCGACCTCCTCAATGTTTGATTGCCGATTGATTATATCATCGACGGGCGGCGGCGCGAAACAAAAATCTTTGGTGCAGATTAAATTTGGATTAGAAATGTCGGGAACGATTGACCAAGCCGTTATCACGTTATAAAATATGTCAAAGGCATTCGGACTTAACGGAAGGAAGGCGAGGGACATGGCTGACATTAGTAACTTCAATAGCAATACTCTGGTGAGTGGGACAAGCGACACGATCAGGCTCATCGAAGGCTCTTACACGACAATGCAATCGGATGGAAACACGACCATCAAGGTCGGCGACGGGCAAATGGTGCTGAGAGGCTACACCGACGAGGTCAACATCGTGGGCGGCACGTTGCTCACAAGCGGAGGCAGCAGCACGACTTCGGGCGGCAACCTGGGGCAAAAACATATCGAACTCCACATCGAACACTTTGATCAGCGGCAGCCGTCTGCTCGATACAATCTCCAACAGCGGCTCCAACGTGACCATCAACGGCGACGCAGGCAACGAGTACATTCACAACTACGCGCCCGGAGTTTCTCTCAATGCGGGTGACGGCAACGATCACGTTTCAAATTCGAGTTCTTCAGTGACGCTCCTCGGCGGCAACGGCTCGGACAGCATTTCTAACTACGGCGACACGGTCTTGGTTGATACCGGCGCCGACAACGATTACGTCTACAATCAGGGCGACGCCGTTAATCTAAAGACCGGCGCGGGCAATGACACCATCAAGAGCGGCGGCTCGGGCGGCAACCTCTACCAGTATCCCGCCGACGACGGTCACGACACCATCATCGGTTACAGCGAGAGCGATACCATAAACCGTTGCCGGCAGTTATCAGCTCGTTACGCTCCCGGGCAGCAATGATGTCTCCGTTTATTTCACCGGCGGCTCGATCGAGCTCAAAAATGCCAAGGGCAAAACTCTCAATATCAATCCGAACGGCAGTTCCGCCGTCACCGCCGCCGACGGCAATACTCCTCAAAACGTCATCAGGTCCACTCACTCTCAATATCAACATGTATAATTACTCGAAGTTCAAGAGCGGCAAGATCGATGATTCGTACGTCAGCGGCGACAACAGCTATATCGGCAACAATTCGTCAAGGACGGGCTGGCGGAGCTCGTCCATGGTTGCGACGACGAGCGCGCTCCTCAACTCGAGACGTATTCGAGAAATCCGAACACCTTGCGCGAGAGCCTCAACACGTCGGTAAAGTCCGGAAGCAAAACGGCGTACGCGGGCGGATATTACATAGCCAAACAATTTTCGTCTCGAGCAGACGAGCACGGCTCGCTCCCCACCGACAGCTTTGTTCCAAATCCCGATGGCGTGGAGATTCTCGATCGTCTGGTGAGCGTGACGAGTGCGTTCGAAGGCTCGAGCGTGGCGTTGAGCGGAACGGATCGAAACGTACTCGATGCGTCGAGGTTAACGAGGGACGTAGCGTTATTGGGGAGCACGACGAACGATTCATTGAAGGCGGGCGCGGGCGACGATCAGTTGTACGGCGGCGACGGCAGTGACACGTTGCTCGGCGGCAACGGACAGAGGATCACGGTGATTGATCGCGACGGCAATGAGACGACGAAAATTTGTCGCGAGCCCGTGACCGAGAATAACGTTAAAGACTTCGAAGATGTGACGCTCAAGGGCAAGACGAAATTGCTGGTTGATGATCCGTTCAGCGGAGTGATTGACGCGGCGAACTTCTCATCGAAGCTCAAGATGATCGATGCGTCGGGCACGAGCGGCAACGATAAACTGTACGGCGGCGACGGCGCTGATGTATTCGTGTACGACGGTCAAGGGAAGGACAAAGTTTATAATTACGGTGCGGAAGATCAGATCGTGTTGAAGGCGAAACTCACGGGCGGGAAGTTGAGAGGCAAGAAGGTCGTGCTGACCTTCGCCGACAAGCAGACGCTGACGATCGATAAAGCGTCGGGCGTGGAGCTGACGATCACGAACGCCGACGGCGCGACCAACACTTATCTCTTCGACAAGCAGCACAAGACGTTGGAGGCGGCGCTTGTCGACGGCAGTGATCATTTGGCGTCGGACGCCTACTGGTTCATGGAAGATGATTCGACGCCGGCATCGGAGCTCAACGAGATCGTTTCGACAGACGCCGCCGTTGCTCTCGATTATGATCAGATGTCGTCGATGATTGGCTCGCCGGGGAATGAATTGACGTACGCACCGAGGCATCGGCTCAAGAAATAAAATTTGATGGTGACGGATAAAAAAAACGGCGATGCGCCCTCCCGAAGTAAGGGCGCCCGCCTTTTATTTTTTAGGGCTGATAAATTTTTTAGTGGCAGAGAACAAAGAAGGCGGGTCGCCCCCATGAGTAAGGGCGCTCGCCTTTTACTTTTTAGGGCTGATAAATTTTTTTCAGTGACAGAGAACAAAGAAGGCGGGGCGCCCCCATGAGCAACGGCGCACGCCTTTGGGTTGATAATTTTTCAGTGACAGAGAACAAAGAAGGCGGGTCGCCCCCGCGAGCAACGGCGTCCGCCCTTTATTTTTTAGGGCTGATAAATTTTTTAGCGACGGAGAAAAAAGAAGACGGATCGCCCCCGTGAGCAAGGGCGCCCGCCTTTTATTTTTTGAGGCTGATAAATTTTTCAGTGGCAGAGAACAAAGAAGACGGGTCGCCCCCGTGAGCAAGGGCACCCGCCTTTTATTTTTTAGGGCTGATAAATTTTTTTAGCGGCAGAGAACAAAGAAGGCGGGGCGCCCCCGCGAGCAACGGCTTCCGCCTTTTATTTTTTGAGGCTGATAAATTTTTCAGTGACAGAGAACAAAGAAGGCGGGTCGCCCCCATGAGCAACGGCGCACGCCTTTTATTTTTTGAGGTTGATAAATTTTTTAGTGGCAGAGAACAAAGAAGGCGGGTCGCCCCCGCGAGCAACGGCGCACGCCTTT
>JAFUXN010000114.1 GCA_017477125.1 Selenomonadaceae bacterium | reverse complement strand
AATATATTTTTGTGGTCGACGGATAAGAATAGGGCAGTGCGCGCCGAGAACAACGCGTCGCCCCTTCCCTTCGGCTCGAAATATATTTTTGTGGTCGACGGATAAGAATAGGGCAGTGCGCCCCATGAGCAAGGCGCCCGCCCTTATTTTTATTATCTAACCCCAAAATTTTTTTACGGCGCAAAGTAGACTTTGATCGAGGCGCCCGAGTCCACAACAGTGTTCGGCGCGATCGATTGCTCGACCGCCCAGCCCGAGCCTTCACTCTCGAACAACAGCCCGCGATCATTCGCCAAGCGCGCCGACTCCCTTATGCTCTTGCCGTAGAAGTCCGGCACCACCACCATGCCCGTCGGCGCCTCCACTTCCTCTTGATAGCTCGACGGTTCAGATGTCGGCGTCGGCTCGACCCTCTGCGGTATCTGCGTCCCCGCCGCATCTCCCTCGCCCAAGTCCGCCGGCATATACTCATCATCATCAAACGACGGCGCTTCGCTCGGCTCTATCCTCAAATACCTGAACGTCTGCGAGAAAATGCGTCCCGCCACCGGCGCCGCTATCTGACCACCGTAAAACGCGCCGTACGGATCATCGATCATCACCAACAACGCCAGCTGCGGATTCTCCACCGGCGCAAATCCACAGAACGATGCGATGTATCGTCCCTCCATGTAGCCCAAGCCGTCTTCTCTGATCTTCTGCGCCGTGCCCGTCTTGCCCGCTATCCGATACCCTTTGACCTTCGCCAAGCCGCCGCCGCCCGTCGATACCACCTGCTCGAGCAGTCCCACCAACGTCTTGTCCGCCGCCGAGTCCAACGACCGACGCACTTGCTCCGTCTGCGTCTCACTGTACATCGTCCCATTCGCATTCTTGATCATCTTGACGATGTGCGGCTTCAATAATATCCCGTCGTTGGCTATCGCGCTCATCGCCGTCACCAATTGGATCGGCGTCACCGCTATCGATTGCCCGATCGCCATCGTCGCTATGTCCGAGTCAACCATGTCGTAAGGATCGAACAAGATGCCCGCCTCCTCGCCCGGCAACTCGATCCCCGTCGGCTCACCGAATCCGAACAACTTCGCATACTCGGTCATCTTCTCCGCGCCCAGTCTCAAGCCGACCAGCGCAAATCCCGTGTTGAGCGAGTTCTTCACCACGTCCGTGAACGTCACCGTCCCGAAACTCGAGTTGTTCCAGTTCTGTATGCGCTTGCCGCTCACCATCACGTAGCCCGGATCAACGAACACTTGATTGGGCGTCACCAGCCCTTCTTGCAACGCCGCGCCCGCCACTATCGATTTGAATGTCGAGCCCGGCTCGTAGATGAACGACACCGCGCGATTCTTCCACACCTCTTGATCGTAATCCCAAAACCGATTCGGATTGTACGACGGTCGACCCGCCATCGCCAAAATTTCTCCCGTCTGCGGGTTCATCACTATGCATGTGATCGCCAACGGATTGTTCTCCGCCATCGCACGATCCAATTCCTGCTCCACGATGAACTGTATCGCACTGTCGATCGTCAATTGGATCGTCTTGCATCGATCGCCCTGATAGCTGTGCTTCTCAAAAATCGAGTCAAGGATCGGACGCTCCTGACGATCGGTGTACATGAACGACTCGGTCACCTCGCCCTTGATGTATTTGTCGAGCGCCTGTTCGATCCCGTCGAGCCCCTTATCGTCGGTGCCCACGAACCCCAACACATTCGCCGCCAACACATCATTGGGGTAATACCGTTTTGCCTCGTCGCGGAAGCCGAGGCAGTTGCCGTACTCCTTCTCGCGGATCAACGCCCGCACCGCCTCATATTCCGATTGCTCCATGCGTCGCTTCACCCAAGAGAAGCCTCCGCCCACCGCTATGTCTTCGAGAATTTCTTCCTCGGTCTTGTCGACCAGCGGCGCCAGATCTTTTGCCAACTGTTGAGGGTCTTTGACGTGGAACGGATCAACGAACAGCGATTTGGTCATCGTGCTCACCGCCAGCTCCCGTCCGTTCCGATCAATTATCGCTCCGCGCGGAGATTGCACCGAATAATCCTGCCCGACCTGATACTTCATGCGCTCGGCAAGCTCGGCGCCCTGCACCAGTTGCAGCCAAGCATATCGGATCGTCACGATTATTGTCCCGACAATGAGAACGATCACGAGCCAGCGAATATTGCTCTGCACTTTCTTCCGCGACGGTTTCAAAATCGTTCACTCCATTGCTTCAATGATTTTTCATTTTATCATAGCACGGAAAAAAGTTCAATTGCTTTT
>JAFUXN010000113.1 GCA_017477125.1 Selenomonadaceae bacterium | reverse complement strand
GTCCCGCGATGAGACGGCGACGCACTTTTTCAGTCATTCAGCATCATGTTCTAAAGTTGTGTGGGGCGACGGCTGAAAGGGACGGGCGCCCGCATTCGAAGGGGGCGGCGCGCCCTAACCCTAGTCAGCGGCTCAACGATTGAACGGTGACGGATACAGATAAAGCGGCGTCCGTCCCGCGATGAGACGCCGACGCACCTTTTTCAGTCATTCAGCATCATGTTCTAAAGTTGCGTGGGGCGATGGCTGAAGGGACGGGCGCCCGCCTCTCGAAGGGGGCGGCGCACCCTAAACATGTTTAGCGGCTCAATGATTGAAGGGGTGGCGGCTGAAAGAAACGAGCGCCCGCCTCGGCATTCGGCGGCGCGCTCGCTCACCCTTTGAGCTCGACGCTAAAACTTTTTTTGTAGAGCAACGGTTGAAGGACGGGCGTCCGCCTTCGAAGGGGCGGCTCGCCCTAACCATGTTTAGCAGCTCAATGATTGAACGGGCGACGGATACAGATAAAGCGTCGTCCGTCCCGCGATGAGACGGCGACGCACTTTTTCAGTCATTTAGCATCATGTTCTAAAGTTGCGTGGGGCGATGGCTGAAAGGGACGGGCGTCCGCCTTTGAAGGGGGCGGCTCGCCCTAAACATTTTTAGCGTCTCAGCGATTGAAGGGCGACGGATAAAAATAAAGCGTCGGGCGTCCCGCGAACTGACGGCGACGCGCCTTTTCAGTCACTCAACATCGTGGAGCCGACCGGTAATCATTTTGTATGGGAGGTTTGTTACATTGATCAACGGATTAGAATTTGAAGGGCTGCGATTGAGATCGAAAGTGCCCATCCCGTTCGTCGAGGAGAATATTTTTCTGCCCGAGAGGATTTTCGTCGAGGGCTACTTCCCCATCGGCACGATCGTCACCTTCGAGCGCCCCGTCTGCTCGAAGAAGATGAACGCCTTCGATGAGCAGGTCAACGATTACTGCCACGCCGCCGCGCTCATCTACTCGAACAAGCTCAACGGAGCCGACCCCGACGAGGACGACTACCAAGTGATCTTCCACGTCGATCTGTCGGCGCTGTTCCTGATGTTCGATCCCATTGACGCCGACGGCAATTTGATCCCGCTCGAATGACGAACATGAAACTCTTGAAAACACTTTTGAGCGCCGCGTTGAGCGGAGCGATCATGTCGGCGTCGAGTTTGGTATCGGCGTACGGCATGTTTTGGTACGATATGAGTACCGATCTGCCGATGTGGAAGAAGGCGGTGATCTTCCCGCTGTCGAACGCGTGGGAGCCCGATCGATTTTTGATCAGCACCGACGAAACTTCTCTGCTCTATTGGGAGAATAAATATCTGATGGAGCGGTTCGAGAAGAAGATCAAAAACATGCACACGATCCGATTGGCGCCCGGCATACAAGAGAAGGGCGAGATTTTGATCGACCGTTACAGCATGCTGCTCGAGCCTTACCCGAGTGAGAAGGCGCGGGCGGCGGCGGTATTCGAGCAGACGGGCGCGGACATGTACATCATACCGCAGTTCACGCAAAAGTATGTGCACAAGGACGTGTCGCCGTCGATCGAAGCGAACGTTGAGCTGAGCTCGTGGACGGAGATTAAGAACGGTCCAGACGGCGACAAGACCACCGACAAGAAGACGTGGACGGTTCACCACGTCATGCCCGCGCATAATGTTTATTTGGGTGTGACGGAGCTGTCTTATACGGGCTACGACACCGAGGCGAACAAGGTCATGCTGTTCTCTGACATACGGCATGGGGGCGGCGACGATAAGCATGTGTTCAGGGATATCAGCAAGTACCTTCGCAAGGAGTTCTCGGAGATCAAGAGCGGGGATCGGGAGAAAAAAAATAAAGCCGGCACGGTGAAGATCGGCTTCAAAAATATTTCCCTGCCGTCGAACGGCAACGTCGATGTGTATTCGATCGGAGGGACGCGCTATCCGTCGTCGGAGGCGGCGTTTGCGTCGTTCAATCGATACAAGGACGGCTCCCTCAACATCTCGAAAGCGATCGACGAGCTGACGATCAAGAGTATCTACTATGCGACGAAGATCAAAGCGGTCGAGGAGCTCAACGGCGTGCGGGTGATCACTGACGGTTCGAGCGATGAGCCTGCGGATTATTACATAAAAGGCGACGTTTACACCTGGCAACGCTATTGGTATTGGACGGCGCCGATCATCGGCAAGACGACCGAGACGATCAAGAGTGAAGAAGAGAAGTGGAAGGACAAGGACGGCAAGGAGCACACGAAGACGACGACCCAATATCGCGAGAAGGTGACCGAGAGCGGCGGTTGGTGGTCGGTAGGTCACAGGATCAGCGCGGAGTTTAGTCTGATCAATGCGAAGACCGGCGCCATCGTGTTCAGCAGCTCGAGCATTGAAACCAACGACAAGATCATGGACGCGTATCGTCATGGGCTCGACAAATTTTATAAGGGCGTGAAGGCTTACCTCAAGGAGCGCGGCATCAAGTAGTATGCGAGCACGCGCTTGATCCGATCGTCGTCGGTGAGGGCGTCGACGTTGGAGAAGTCATTGCCCTCGACGAGCGCCTTCAACCGATCCGCTCGCTCGTCGTCCAAACCGTTGAACGCCGCCCACCACTCCCGAGCCAACTCCTCAAACCGATTGCGGTAGATGATCATCGACTCCGGCATGTACATGATCCGTTCGAACTCCCGCTCGTCTCGACCGAACGCCGCTTCGAAGAACGACACACCGCGCCCCAACTTGCCCTTGGTCGAGTTCATGATCGATTGCACCGCGCGGATAAATTTCCGATTCCAATGCCGCCCGATGTAATCTCGATTGCTGAAGTACGTCGGGTCGCTGACGGGATGATATTTCATCGGGAACGAGTAGATATCGATGCCCAGCTCGTCGCACAGCTTCACGTTGAGCCTCAGCCTCCAATACAATTCGAGCGGGCGGTCGGTGTAATTGTACAGCAGATAATTCGACAGGTACGTGATGCCGTTCCGCGCGGCAATGCGAACCGCCTTCTCATACGTCTCGCGCAAGTTCCAATGATCGAACGCGATCCTCAACGGTTTGATCGGAATTTCGGCGAGGCGTTTCATTTTCTCGTCGGTCACCAGCCGCGCGTCGATCCCTTGATTGAAATCGACCAGCCTCTTGCGCGGTTGCGTCTTATATAAATTCTCGAATCGCTGACGAAACTCTTCATCGACGGCAAAAATATTTTCCTTCGTCGCGGTGTGGACGTCGAGCAGTCGTTGAGCATCGAGCGCCCGGCGATAAAATTCTCTGACGGCGGGACGCTGACGGTCGATCAGTCGATGATACAACCCGACGATCGTTTTGAGCTGAGCGCGCTCATTCCAACCGTCGCGGAGATTGTTGATAGCGATCTCGTAATGATTTTGAGGCGGGCAGACCGCGTCCTTGACGAAGCCTAGCGCTTTGATCTCGTCGATGATCCGATCGAAGTCGGGCGACGCCAGCACGTTGTTATCGAGCAACAGTAGATTGCTCCGATCGCCGAACCGCCGACGCTCCTCATTGATCTTGTCGACGATCGAGATGTGAGGTTTGTATGTCGGCTCGAGCTTGGGCACGACGCAGAACGCGCATCGATTGACGCAGCCGCGGGTGGTGTAACCGTAGAAGGCATCATCGGCGGGATACTTGTAGTCGATCTCGTCGAGGATCGAGTAATCGAGCGGGAGATTTTCGATGATGATGTCGTTGTCGTCGAGCTCGCCGCCCTTATCGAGCAGCCCGACTATCGGTTTGATGCCGGTCTCTTGCTCCAATTGCTCGGGCACGGCGCTTGCCGCGATCCCTCCGACGAACACTTGATCGGGCTCGCGACAAAACTGCTTGAAAAAATTGATCGTGTCGACGGTCTTCTTCCAATAGAAGGTGAAGAGCGTGGTGATGCAAATCCGATCGAACTGCGGATCTTCGAAGTACTTTTTGCGATGGTAGTATGCGCGATAATATTCGAGGTTGAGCTTGACGAGCGGGCTGTCGGACATGGAGCGGAGGAGTTTGAAGGCGACTTCGCTGCCGGTCTGAATGAAGTGCGCGAGCTCGTTCCAATGCGCCGACCAATCGACGGAGGGATCGTTGTGATGCAAACGGTCGACGAGCAGACGCATGGTCTCGTTGGTGATGAACTCGACGGTCGTGCCTTTGAAAAACATGACATCGTCGCCGAGCATGCGATGATAGGTGGCGAGCTTCATTAGGCTCAACGGCGGATACTTGTTTCGATAGTCGGGCTCGACGAGCAGGACGCGGCGGCTCATGCCTTGCCCCCGAGTTCCCTGTGGATTTTTTTGATGAGCTCCTCGCTGAAATCGGGCGGCAGATTTTCTCTGATGATCTCGTAGATGGTCGACACCAATTTGCGTTCGGACTTCTTGAGTTGAGCAAGATCGTCGACCATGAGTTTGGGCTTGGACTTCTTCTTGGGATCGACATTGAAAGCGGGCGCCTCCTGCCGATCGCTCGCAATTTGATCCCGACCATGCTCCCTTTGAATGAGCTCAGTCATTTTTTGCAGCGACGATCCCACACTATTATTTGCCTGCCCGATGATCTTTTTTAAATCCTTCTCCGCCGCTTGAGCCCTTTGCTTATTTTTTTCGAGCGCATCAGCCAGCGTCCGTTCTTCTTTCGGCGAAGAGAATCCCTTCAAATGTTTTTCGTTGTACTCCGCTTGAGAGTCCTCAAAAGTTTTTATGGTTCGATAAGCGCTGTTGAGTTTGCTGCCTTTCCGGCAGAGTTTGCTCAATGTATCGTTGGCGTACCGTTCAAAGGCATCTTCGAACTCGTTGAGCGCGTCATTCTCGATGAAGTAATCTCGACGGGCGTTCGGGATCAGTCCGCTCGACAGCGTATGAACTTCGCCGATGAAATATCCGTTGAAGCGCGGTTCCTTGAAGAATTGATCGAGCGTGTACCCGTCGCCGATTTCGATGTTGAACTGACGGAGGCGGAGCCCGACGAGCCCGTTATAATTTTTGCCGCGCATCGTGCCCTTGAAACATGAGATGCCGAACCAAATCCATGCGACGACCTCACCTTCGAGCGTTCGGATCAGATCGGCGTGAACGTCTTTGATCTCGTCGTCGTTCCGCGTGATGAACGTTGAGTATCGACGATAGAGTTGCTCGCCGTTGATAAAAATGTTATAGTGATTGAGCTCGAGCTCCTCGCTCCATGATGGGGGGGGGTGATTGCTGTGCGCATTTTTTGATCGTCGATGAATGATCTGATCTTCGGCGCGAGAGTTTGGAACGTCTCTCCGTAGTCGAGCGGCGCCACTTCAGAAATGTATTCGCCGACGTCCTTGGCGTTCAACAATCGATCGTTGCTTGCTTTCACGTCGAGCAGCTCAACGCGAAAGAAGTGCGACGCCTCATCGCATGGAGCATGCTCGTAGCGAATGATCCGATCCAAAATGTCTTCGGCACTCGAATGATCGTCGCGGTCGTTCAGTATCTTCTCGAGCGTCGCCGCGTCCCAAATCATGGTCGTCTGTTGGGCCTCGCCCGCATACGTCGTGATGAATCTCAACTCTCGACAGTACGCCAGCCCTCCCAGCCGTCCGATCCCTCGAAAGCCCTTCTCCTCGCCCTGAACCTTGTCGGAATCCGCAACATCACCAAGCCGACGCTCAACCTCAGACATCGGAATGCCGTTGGCATTGTCCTCGATCGTGATCCGTCGAGCCGGCTCGTCAATGTCGATCACAATCTCGAGCTCCTCATCGGGGAAGGCAGCACTCGCCCGCGCCTTGTCGATCTGATCCGCCGCGTTCTGTATGTATTCGCGATAGATGATCAGCGCGTCCTTGTACATGCCTTGCGTCAAATTCTCCAATACGTTCTTGCCTATCTTCGGCATCGTCACACCTCATTTGAACTGCCGCCAGATCGGCAGCGGAAATTTTATGCTCAACAGCGAGTTGAAGATCGGATTTTGAATGATGTACTCGCCTTGCCTCAACCGCGTCATCATGTTTTGGTAGACCGACGGGATATATCGATAGTCCCTCTTCGACAGCTCGATCGAGTTCGTACGCCCGTAGGCAAAGGTTGAGCAATTGCCCGTCACCCGCGAGTGCACCGAGCTCTTGAACTGATCGGCGCCAAACAAAATGATCCCCAACGATCGCCCGCGTTCGGCGATGTCGATGATGTGTTTGAGGATCGGAGATTGCTGCCGCGTGTCGGTCGACGCAAATTTGTTGAGCTCGTCGATGAAGATTATGATCTTCGACGGCGCGCCTTCGGGCTTGTCGCCCAATTGAAAGTCGATGATCTTCCGCACCACGTTGCCAAACACAAACGCTTGCATGTCCGAGCTCAACCTTGCAATGTCGATCACATAGACGTCGTTCGAGCGTATCTTGTCGATCTGCTCGGCGAGACGCACATACCCGCCTCCGTCGTTGAACAAGCAATTGCCATCGACGGATTTTTTGATCAGCCGATAAAATTTCCTCCAGCTCAACACCGATATTTCCTTCGACATCGAGCCGCCCGCCTCGCACATCGCTTCCGTCTTCTCGATCAGGCTGGTCCATTGATTGATCCGCCCGAACGCGCCCTGCCCGCTGATCACGTAATTCAAAATTGATTCCATCGTTTGAGTTTGATCGTCGACGTCGGCGAACAGCAGATCAAGATTCTCTTTGTCGAGCTCGTAATAGAATTTGTACTCGAATGCCTTGCACTTCTTCTTCTGATGTTTGAAGTGATCGCCGTCGACGTAAGTATTTTTGATCCGATCGTCCGACGCCGGATAATAATATTTGACGTCTCGAAACGGCTTGGCGCTCAACCCCAACCGCTCATACATCGCAAGAGTTTCGTCCCGACGTTGAGCGTTGTCTTCGAAGTTGTTGAGCTCGTCGAGCGCGAGAAGGTCTTTGCCCTTGACGTTGAACACCACCATCGCAATGCTGTCGTCACCGTCGACCGCTCGATCTTGGATCGCCTTCAACAGAAACATCGCGTACGAAGTTTTTGCCGCCAGCCCGCTTATCCCGCTGATGTTCAAATGCGCGCCCTCGGGACCGATCAAAAAATCGGCGTTGAGCTTGACCGGCAACTTGATCCGCGCGTCGCCGTCATACATCTCAAGGAAGCCGCACACCAACGGATTTGGAATTTGATCGAGTCCGAGCGCCTCCTCAACCTCGTCTCTCGACGCGAGACTGACACGCGCGCCGCTGTGAACCGGGATCAAAATGTCGGCGGTGTTGCGAACCACCTTCGCCTTGACGTAATTCATTCCCACGCGGATCGTATTCTGCTCGACCTCGACATCGCCGAAGTCGCTCGATATGTAATCCGCCAAGAAACTCGACGAGTCGGTGATGTGCGATATCTCCTCGACCACGCCGAAGGTGGTGCTGCCCCTCAAGTGCTCGACCTTCACCACATCGAACGGGCGCAACACCATGTCTGACGCCGTCCAAAAATAAAAATTGTCGATGGTCGACGGCGCATTCTCCAACGCCAGCACCTTGCCGATTGGCTTCAACAATCGAAACGCCTCCTCCGATCAAAATAACTTCAGGAACAACCGATCGCTGATGTAATTGCTCTTGGCGAGCTGCTCCGTCACGAACATCGGGTAAATGTGATCCGCCCATCGACGATCCGCGCCGTAGCAGACGGGATTGCGTTCCCGCATCAGATGAGCCGAGATCAGATCAATCCGTTCGCTGTCGACGCCCGCTTTGACCTCCGACGGCGTCATCAACTTCTCGACCTTCAACACGCCGTCGAAGGCATTGCGCGCAAATCGATTCTCATGCAGTCGAACGTACCACACGCAAAAATTTATCTCCCTGTCGGAAACTCTCATCGGATATCGATAAGCGTTCGTCCGCTCGAAACGATTGAGACGAGCAACAAGCATCGGATCGACGTACAGCCTGTTGCGATCAAGACGAACGTAGCAGCGCGACGCATTGAACGTCTTCGCCACGCCCAGCACCCAATTGAATTTGTCACCCGCATGATAATCGTCAGCCCGATACTCGATCGAGCCGTCCTTGATCAGATACGCGCCCTTCCTCAGCTTGCGTTGCTCGATCAATTTCATGACGGCGAGCCTCTCGCGCTCGAGCATGTAATTCTGCACCGCCGCGATCGCCTTCGCCTCGAACGACAGATCGGCATCGAGATTATACAATAAAACTTTATCAATGGTCAATCGATGCCTCGTGAGCGTCGCCGACGCGTTGATGTCCTTCAACAGTTCCGCGCGGATATATTCCCGTTGATGTTTCAGCGCACAATTCGGCAACACGACCACCAGCCCGCGCTCAAAAAATTCCTTGGCAAGCTCCCGTCCCTCTCGTCGACAGCAACCGATCCCGATCTGTCCCGCGGCGATCGGATAAATCTTGCCGTCGAACTCAACATCATCGAGCTTGAACACCCGCCTGGAGCCGTCGAGAAAATACCTGAAGCACGACGGCGTTGACGACAGCTTTGAGAGCCATCGCGAAAGATCACGCGGCGCTTTCGAGCAATCGGTCTCGGCGCATGCAAGCCAACCGTCCTTCGTTCCGTCTTCGATCGTCGTCTCAACGTTGAGCTCCTCGTCAAAGCAAAAGCTGTTCGATAAAAATCTCTGCCCGCGGACAATCGCCGTCGAGCTCATCAGTTCGTCCAGTATACCGTTCAATGCGCGGCGCCTCCCTTCGCTCAAGACATTATAGGAGAAAAAATTTGATCGGGCAATTTTCGAGTGATATAATCGATCAAAAATTGTCGGAGGAGGAGTTCATTTGATTGACGTGCTCGACGTTCACACGCACACCATCGCCAGCGGTCACGCCTACAACACCATGAACGAGATGATCGCCGCTGCCAAGTCCAAAGGTCTCAAGCTCTACGGTATCGCCGACCATGCTCCGTCGATGCCGGGCTCTTGTCACAATTTCCATTTCATGAATCTCCACGCCGTTCATCGAGACGCTTACGGCATCGACCTCGTGCTCGGCGTCGAGCTCAACATTCTCGATTATTCCGGCTCGACAGACCTGCCGGGGCATATCCTTGAGGAGCTCGACTTCGCCGTCGCCAGCCTCCATAATCCTTGCATCAAGCCCGGTACCGTCGAGCAAAATACTTCCGCCATCGTCGGCGCAATCCGCAATCCGAACGTCGTCATCATCGGGCATCCCGATAATCCGCGTTATCCCGTCGACTTCGATACGATCGCCAATGAGGCGGCTCAACATAATGTGCTGCTCGAAATCAACAATCAGTCTTACCGCGAAGACGGATATCGGGCGGGCTCGCGCGCAAACGCCAAATTGATGTTGGAGGCGTGCAAAAAATACGGCACCCATGTAATAATGAGTTCCGATGCGCATGTCGATACCGACGTCGGCAATCATCTGCGTTCGATGACGGTGCTCGAAGAAAATAATTTCCCCGAAGAGCTCGTCGTCAATTCCGATCCTCAAAAATTCTATGTCCATCTAAAATTTTAGGAGAGATTTTTTTTATGCTTTTGAATGACATCATCAACGGTCGCGACAATGATCTTGCCATCATCGATCAGCGCCGAAGATTTTCCTATGCCGATTTTCGTTCCTCCGTCGCCAACGCCCGCAACACTCTCTACGCCGTCGGCGTTCGACAAGGCGATCGCGTCGCCATCTTCTCCCGCAACTCCGCGGAGTTCATCTTCACCTATTTTGCGATCGCGTCGCTCGGCGCCATCGTCGTCCCGATCAACTTCCAATTGAGCCCGCGCGAGATCGCTTTCATCGTCGACGACGCCGCCATCGATCACATCTACACCTATCAGCCGCTCGCCCTCGACGAGTACAACGATCACGTCCGGCAACACGATATCACCGTCATGGGTCAAGCCGACGGCTCGCCCGATGCTCCCGCGATCGATCCGAACTTCGATGAGAACTCGCCCGTCGCGCTCGTCTACACCTCGGGCACCACCGGCTCACCAAAGGGCGCAACTTTGTCGCATAAAAATCTCGTCACCAACGTGCATCAGATGCGCGTGATGGGCTGCACCGCTCAATCGAAAGTCCTCTGCGTCCTGCCCATGTATCACTGCTTCGGTTGGACGTGCGCCGTGCTCAACAGCATTTACAACGGCGCGTCGATTGCCATCATTCGAGACGTCGCGCCCAAGTCGACCATCGATCTGATCCGCGAGGAGGGCATCACCGACATCTATGCCGTCCCGCCCATCTACCGCCTCATCACCAAGTTCGCCGTCAAGAATGATCTCAAGACCGTGCGGCTCGCGCTCAACGGCGGCACCACGATCCCCGAAAAGATCGCCAACGACTTCGCCGAGCGATTCGGCGTGGTGATCGTCGGCGGCTACGGTTTGAGCGAGACTTCGCCCGTCGTAACCATGTCGCCGCCCGAGGAAGGTCGTCCGATCTCCGTCGGTCGCGTCGTTCCCGAAACCGAAGTCCGTTTTGTCATCGACGGCAAGGACGTTCCGCGCGGAGAGGTCGGAGAACTTTTCGTGCGCGGCGGTCAAGTCATGCTCGGGTATTGGAATAAGCCGGAGGCGACGGCTGCCGTGCTCGACAAAGACGGTTGGATGCACACCGGCGATCTCGCGCGCATCGACGAGGACGGCTACGTTTACATCGTCGATCGGCTCAAGGAAATGATCATCAGCATGGGCGAGAACATCTATCCGCGCGAGGTCGAGGAGATCGTTTACAACTTCCCCGACATCAAAGAGGCTGCGGTCATCGGCGTCGAGGACAAGATTCGCGGGCAGGCATGCGCGTGCTACTATTCGTCGAAAAACGGAGTGGTCATCGACGCCCGCGCGCTGAAGAAATTCCTGCAAAAAAATTTGGCACTGTACAAAGTGCCGAGGGAGTATCATCAACTTGACGAGCTGCCGCACACCGCGACGGGGAAAATTTTCAAGCGCGCCTTAACCGAAGCACAAGCATGAGCGCCGTCAGCATGAAGATCGTTTCGAAGGTCGTGACGGTGTGATGCCACGCGTCGAACTCATACGCCTTCGACAGCCAACCGTTGAGCTTAAACATCATCGGCAGGCTGAACTGCATCAACGCCGCCGCCGCGAACATCATCAGCCGCTCGATCAGATTGCGGCTCTCGAGCATCAACAGCAGTGCGACGGTCGTGGCGATGAACAGTATGAACCGATCGTTATCCCAAGAGTAGCTCCAGAACGTTGCCGCCACCGACGCCGGCATAAAAATTTCCAAGCCGACGCTCGCCGACCGTTCGATCGATCTCTGAACGACGAACACGAACGCGATCCCGATCAGCATGCTCAACGGCATGACCCAACCGACGTCGGGCAGATCGTTTTTCGCCAACGTCAAGATGCCTTTGAAAGCATTGCCGCCGATGTCGCTCGACAGAAATTCTCTCAACAGAGTGAGCGGAGATCGCTCAACCATAATCGACGTGACCGCCCACGCGCCCAAATCGATCAGCGCCGCGACGATCAACGGTCGATAATTTTTTTTGAGCAGGAACGCGAAGCAGATCAGTAGCGCCGCTTGAGGCTTGACCATTGCGAACGCCAACGCGATGCCCGCGAGGATCGGTCGACGGTCGACGAGCAGGCATGCGATGATCAACAGGCAACCGATCATGCCTCCGCAATTGCCTTGATGCAGTGCTCGCCAGAAGTTGGGGGCGGCGACCAGGCTCAACGAGATCATCAACGCGGTCGGCAACGGCAGATGTCTCAGTCGAGTGAACAGACACCACGCCGCCGACGCGATCAACACGCCGTTGACCAAAACGAATTGAACCGCCGCCTCGAAATAATTCAGATAGCCCGCGTAGAAGAGATTGCCGAGGAGGCAGCCCCATGGCGAGGTGCCCCAACCGTTTGGGATCGATCCGATGTCGGCGAACAACGGCGGCTCAACACCGACGAGCTCATAAGGATCGGCGCCGTGCAATGTGTAAGCGCAGATCGACCATTGACCGTAGAAGTCCGACCAGCCCAAGCCCCAACGCAGCAGCTCGTACGAACTCCTCACGCTCCAACAGCAGAAGATCAACAGCAGCGCTTGAGGGATCCGCGCGGAAAATCTTTCGAGCAAACACTTCACCTCGATTGATCTCAATCAATGGTTTCTAAAGGCGCAGCCTTTAAGGGGCGGGTGGGCGGGAAAAATTATAATGGAATTAACATCGAGTCGAGTAGAGGATGAAGCAACGGGATGTCGATCAACATGCAGGCGGAAAATAAAATCACCAAGAACAGCACGTAGAGCATCATCGCCTTCTCTCGATAGAGCTTCTCCGGCTTCTGCGCCGCCGAGTCCGCCTTCAACGAAATGTGGAAGTACCAACAGAACAGTCCCGCCAAGAACGGCACGAAGATCAGCAGCTCGATCTTATACTTGATCAGAAACACGCCCAGGACGAACACCGTGCACAGCGCGAAGAAAAACGAGTAGTTGAGCTGAATCTCCTCGTTGTAGAAGCCGAACGATTTTCGATAGAGCGCCGCATTCTCCTCGGTGTCCGCCTCGACGATCATTCGGTACTCGGAGAACCGTTTGATCGCCATGAGGAACGCGCCGCCGAACCAATATCCCAACAACAAACTCACCGGCGGCAGATAATTGTTCGTGACCATGAACCAGCCGCCCAACAGTCGAAGCGGATTGTTGATCGACTCCGACAGCACGTCGAGGAACGGCTTATCCTTGCTCCGCAGCGGCTCGACATTGTAGACGACGCCCATCATCGCCAGCACCGCCATCACACTCGCAAACTCGATCGACACCGCCCACGCCGTCGACAGCCCCGCGATCAAAAGTATGACGTATTGGATATAGACGCCCTTCGCCTTGACGCCTGCGCTCACTGCAGGACGATTTTTTTTGATCGGATGAAAGCGATCGAACGGCGCATCGAGCCACTCGTTGATCGTATAGTTCGCCGACGCGATCAGGCACGTCGAGATCATGCCGACGATGATGTTGAAGATGATCGTGTCGACGTAATATGTTTCGCGGCTCAGACCCATCGCAAACACGATGCCCGGGATCACGAAGATGTTTTTGATCCAATGATCGGGGCGCGCTATCCGAATGTAATTTCTCATCGCAGGCTCCTTCGTTCAAATTCCATGCAGTATATATTTTTCGAGCGGCGATTGTCAATAAGCGGTTGCCTTCGACGATCGATGTTGTTAAAATGAGCCCGACAAAAAAATTTGTGCGGCGGTGAGATCATGAGTGTGAGAAGAATTTTTGTAGAGAAGCGTTCGGGCTTCGACGTGCCCGCTCAACAATTGCTCGACGACCTGCGCGAGACGTTTGGCGTGGGCGGACTTCGATTGTTTCAACGCTACGACATTGAAGGGCTCGACGATGACGAGTTTGCTGCCGTCAAGGACATCGTGTTCAGCGAGCCCAACGTTGATCGATTGACCGAGGAGCTGCCGACCATCGACAACGCAAAGTTGATAGCGATCGAGTATCTGCCGGGGCAGTTTGATCAGCGAGCCGATTCAGCCGCTCAATGTTGTCAGCTGATCACGGGGCGCGAGCGTCCGATCATTCGCTCCGCGCGGATCGTGGCGTTGCTCGACTTCGAAGGCGAGCTCGAGCCGATCAAACATTATCTGATCAATGCGATCGAGAGCAGGGAAGCGTCGACCGAACTGCCCTCGACGCTCAAGATGATCTCCGAGCCGCCGCCCGACGTTGAGATCATTTCGACGTTCAACCTCATGGACGGCGACGAGCTCAAACAGTTTTTGAGCGAGCGGGGCTTTGCGATGTCGCTCGACGATCTGAAGTTCTGTCAAAAATATTTTCGAGATGAGGAGCGACGCCCGCCGACGATCACCGAGCTGCGCGTGATCGATACGTATTGGTCGGATCACTGCCGTCACACGACCTTCAACACCGCCATCGACGAGATCAATTTCGAGACCGACGAGCACTTTGATCAATTCTACTTGCCGCCGCTGCTCAACGCTTACAAGCTCTACCTCAACGAGCGGCAAAAGATTTACGGCACCGACAAGCGCGACGTCACGTTGATGGACATCGGGACGATCGCGGCGAAGTCTCTCAAGTATGACGGACTGTTGACGGCGCTCGACAAGTCCGAGGAGATCAATGCGTGCTCGATCGTGGTGCAAGCCGAGGTCGACGGGCGCGTTGAGGATTGGCTGGTGATGTTCAAAAACGAAACGCACAACCACCCGACGGAGATTGAACCGTTCGGCGGGGCGGCGACGTGTTTGGGCGGAGCGATCCGCGATCCGTTGTCGGGACGTTCATACGTATATCAAGCGATGAGGATCACCGGCGCGAGTGATCCGCGTCGACCGTTGCGCGAAACACTCAAGGGCAAACTCCCTCAACGCAAGATCACTCGAGAGGCGGCGCGCGGCTTCAGTTCGTACGGCAATCAGATCGGGTTGGCAACGGGCATCGTCCATGAGTTTTATCACGACGGTTATACAGCCAAGCGCATGGAAATCGGCGCGGTGATCGCGGCGGCGCCGAAGGCGAATGTGATCCGTCAGAGACCGAAGGCGGGCGACGTGGTGTTGCTGGTCGGCGGGCGAACGGGACGCGACGGGATCGGAGGCGCGACGGGCTCATCGAAGGAGCACACGCTTGATTCGTTGGAGACGTGCGGCGCGGAGGTGCAGAAGGGCAATCCGCCGACGGAGCGCAAGATTCAAAGGCTGTTTCGCAATCCCGCTGTCGCCCGATTGATCAAACGGTGCAACGATTTTGGAGCGGGCGGCGTATCGGTGGCGATAGGTGAGCTCGCCAACGGGCTCGACATTGAGCTTGATGCCGTTCGCAAGAAGTATGACGGGCTCGACGGGACGGAGCTGGCGATCAGTGAGAGTCAAGAGCGCATGGCGGTGGTGGTCGATGCGGGCGACGTTGAGAAGTTTATAGAGCTCGCCGACGCGGAAAATCTTGAGGCGTATCGAACGGCGACGGTGACCGACAGCGAACGATTGATCATGCGTTGGCGCGGCAAGAAGATCGTCGACATCGGGCGCGGATTCTTCGACACCAACGGCGTCAAGCAACACGTCAAGGCGCTCATTCAAATTCCCGCGCGGTTCCGTCCGTTGCGCTCGACCGTCGACGTCAAGCACGAGTGGCTTAAAAATCTCGGCGACCTCAACGTGTGCAGTTTGAAAGGATTGTCTGAGCGGTTTGATTCGACGATCGGAGCGGCGTCGGTGCTGATGCCCTTCGGCGGACGCAATCAACTGACGCCGGCGGAAGGCATGGCGGCGAAGCTCCCCGTCAACGGCAAGACCAATACCGCCACGGCAATGACATTCGGATTCAACCCGAACATCTCATCGTGGAGCCCGTTCCATGGAGCGATCGATGCGGTGGTGTCGTCGCTGGCGAAGTTGACGGCGATGGGCGCGGATTTCCGTCGAGCATATCTGTCGTTCCAAGAGTACTTCGAGAAGCTCGGCGACGATCCAATCAAGTGGGGCAAACCGTTGACGGCGCTGCTCGGAGCGTTGAGCGCGCAGAAGGGATTCGGCGTTGCGGCGATCGGTGGCAAAGATTCAATGAGCGGCTCGTTCGAACAGTTGAGCGTGCCGCCGACGCTGGTATCGTTCGCGGTGGCGCCGTGCCGTGCCGACGAGATCATTTCGCCCGAGTTCAAAGCGACGGGTCATAAAGTCTACCTGATCCCCGCGCCTCGAGACAAATTCGGCGTGCCGCTCTATCGTGAGCAACGACAGAACTTCATCAACGTCAACCGATTGATCGTCGAGAAGAAGATCGTGGCGGCAATGAGCATCGACGCGGGAGGCATGGCGGGCGCGCTGTCGAAGATGGCGCTCGGCAACGACATCGGATTCAAATTCGACACGTCGGCGTGGTCGATCGATGCGCTGTTCGACAGTCGAGCGGGCACGTTGATAGTCGAGGCGGCGGATCACGTTGATCTTTCGCATGAGGAGAACTTTATCGAGCTCGGGCGGACGATCGTTGAGCCTGCGATCTACTTCGGGCGTTTCACCATCACGCTCGACGAGATCAAAGCGGCATACGTCGCGCCTCTCGAAAAGATTTTCCCCACTCGGCTCAAAAATCCGTCCGTCGACGGGCGCACGCTTGAGATCAATCCGCGCGGAGCGTCGTCGATCAGAAAACATGATCCGATCGTCAAGCCGCGGATATTGATCCCCGTGTTCCCCGGCACCAATTGCGAATACGACAGCGCTCGAGCATGGAGCAAGGCGGGCGGCGAGCCGGAGATCATTGTTGTGCGCAACTTGACGCCGGCGGCGGTCGAGGAGTCGGTTAACGCGTTGGTCGAGGGCGTCAAGCGATCGCAGATCATCATGTTGCCGGGCGGTTTCAGCGGCGGCGATGAGCCCGACGGATCAGGGAAATTCATCGCGGCGATGTTCCGCAACCCGCGCTTGAGCGAAGAGGTCATGCATCTGCTGAAGGATCGCGACGGATTGATCCTCGGGATATGCAACGGCTTCCAAGCGCTGATCAAATTGGGGCTGCTGCCGTACGGCGAGATCAGACCGTTGGCGACAAACGATCCGACGTTGACGCATAACTCGCTCGGTCGGCATGTGTCGTGCATGGTACGCACGAGAGTAGCATCGAACGGCTCGCCTTGGCTGATGAACTCGTCGGTTGGCGACATTCATACGGTGGCGGTGTCGCATGGCGAGGGGCGTTTCGTTGCCGACGAGGGTTGGCTCAACGAGCTGGCGGAGAACGGTCAGATCGCGACGCAATACGTTGATGATCGCGACGAGCCGACGATGTCATTGCCGTTCAATCCCAACGGCTCGGTGTTTGGCATCGAAGGGATCACTTCGCCCGATGGCAGGGTCTTCGGCAAGATGGCTCATTCCGAACGCGTTGATGATGATCTCTATCGGAACATCGACGGCAATAAAGTTCAGCCCATCTTCGCCGCCGGCATTAAATATTTTGCGTGAGGAGTTGTTTGACATAGAGTTTAAAGCATTGGAGAAGGCGGATAAGCCGACCTTTGATAAATATTTTCGCGCGCGCTATTACGAGAATGCGCATTTCAATTTCACCAACCTGTATATGTGGCGCAAGCCGTACAACATTCGTTGGGCGGAGCTCGACGGAGTTCTTTACATGCTCGCCGATTGGGAGGGCGCGACGTTTGCCCTTCAGCCGTTCGGTACCGACGACAAGATGCAATCGGCGATCAAAACTCTCATCGATCATTTCAACGCCAACGGCATGCAGTGTTTTATCAGCGGCGTTGAGAAGTTCTTCGTCGACGAGCTCAATCGATACCCCGATGCCGACTTCGACATCAAGAAGATCGATTACAACTTCGATTACGTGTACCTCGCCGACGATCTGATCAATCTGTCGGGGCGCAAGTTCCATGCCAAGAAGAATCACGTCAACGCGTTCTATAAGAGTTATCCGTTCGCCGAGTACGTGCCGATCACGTGCGCGATCATCCCCGAGTGTCGAGATGTGCTCGAGAGTTGGTACGAGCTCCGCAGTCCCGAGCTACCCGATGATCCTTTCCTCGACGACGAGCACAACGCCATCATCGAGGTGCTCAACAACTTCGGCGACTTCAATCTGAAGGGCGGGGCGCTCAAGCTCGACGACAAGATCATCGCGTTCTCGTTCGGCGAGCAATTGAACGAGGACACGGCGGTGATCCATGTCGAGAAGGCGGACTCGTCGATCCGAGGAGCGTACGCGGCGATCAATCAGGCGTTCGCGGCGGCGGAGTGGTCGAAAATGAAATACATCAACCGCGAAGAAGACATGGGGCTGCCCAACCTTCGCAAGGCGAAAGAATCTTATAAGCCGGTCAAACTCATAGAGAAGTTCAATGCTCGATTGAAATAGGTGATCTCATTGACGGACTCAAAATCGTATCGAGAGCAGCAAAATGTATTGCACGAGACGTATGCGGCGATAGGCAAGAAGACGGAGCTGATCCTCACGACGGGGCAGCTGTTGATGGAGAACGGCGCCGACACTTCGCAGATCGTTCGGGACATGACGCGCGCCGCCGCTTACATGGGCATCGACGAGAAGCAATTCAATCTGCATATCATGTACACGACGCTTATGCTCAACATCAGCGACGAGGCGCACTCGTACACCAATTTCAGGAAGTGTCGCAAGCACGCGGTTGACATGAGGATCATCTCGGCGGTCAGCCGCTTGACATGGCGCGCGTTGAGAGATCATTACACGCTCGAGGAGTACGAGGACAACCTCAAAACGATCTCCTCTCGACCGAAGGCGTTCAGTGAGTGGTTCGTCATAGTGGCGACGGGCTGTGCGTGCGCGTGTTTCTGCGGACTGTTCGGTTGCGATCTGCCGGCGTTCATCTATACGGCGGTGTGCGCGATGCTCGGCAAGGTCGTTCAAGTGTACTGCCACAAGTCGGGCGTCAACGCGTATATGTCGATGGCGATCGCGGCGTTCGTCTCGACGGCGTTGGCGTACTTTGCTCACTTCCTGCCGTCGACCACGCCTTGGCATCCGATCATCGCGGCGACGATCTATCTGGTGCCGGGCATTCCTCTCATCAACTCCGTCAGCGACATGATCAACGGCTACTTGATCAGCGGCGCGGCGAGATTCATGCACACGTCTCTGTTGCTCGGGGGGATCGCCTTCGGCATCGTGTTTGCGATTGAGGCGGTGAGCCTCGAGGAATTTACTCAACTGCAGATGGTGCCGGGCGACGACTTCATTCGGTTTGCGATCTGTGCGGGCTTCGGTGCGGCGGGCTTCTCGGTGCTGTTCAACGTTCCGCCGCGATTGCTGTTTGCCTCGGGCATCGGCGGCATCATAGCGGTCTGCGCTCGAAACTTTTGTACCACCTCGCTCGGCTTGACGTCGGTCGCCGGAACTTTCATCGGCGCCACGCTCGTCAGCATCGTTGCGCTCTACGCCGTTCACTGGTTGCATGCTCCGACGCAAGTTTTGACGGTGCCTTCAGTGATCCCGTTGGTGCCGGGCGTCTTGATCTATCGACTGCTGTTTTCGATCATCAACATCAGAACGATCTCGAGCGAGCAGTTGATTGGAGCGATCCAAGCGGGCGTCGATGCGGCGCTGATCATTTTGTGCATTGCGATCGGCGTCGCCATGCCAAACATCTTCGCCAATCGACGGTTCGAGCGGCGCAAGAAGGAGGAGCAGGAGCGCTTACTAAAAGAGGCTTACGAGACCGACGAATAATTGTTTGAACTAGGAGGCTGATGAAATGAATTTGACAATCGGAAGCGACCACGGAGCCGTCGAGCTCAAGGACACGGTCAAAAAAATTATCGCCGAGGCGTTCCCCGACATCGAGGTCAATGACGTCGGCACGTTCGGCACCGATTCCGTTGATTACCCCGACATCGCCGAAAAGGTTTGCGCCGAGATCGTCAACGGTCGATCGGAGCGCGGGATCGTGTTGTGCGGGACGGGCATCGGCATTTCGATCGCCGCCAACAAGATCAAGGGCATTCGTTGCGCGCTCTGCAATGATGTTTACTCCGCCAAGAAGTGTCGCGAGCACAACGATGCGAACGTGCTGGCGATGGGCGGACGAGTGATCGGCGTCGGTCCCGCCGAGGAGATCGTTCGGGCATGGTTAACGACGGAGTTTGAAGGCGGTCGTCATCAACGGCGCATCGATAAGATCACCGCGCTCGAAAACCGTTGAACCGATCTCGACACAAAAAAAATAAGCTCTGCAATCCGCGCGGAGCTTTTTTTATTCGACGTCGACGAACTCAACTTGGAGCTCCCGACCCGTTTGCAGGATCAACACGCCGTCGCACTCGGGGCAGAGGAAGTTATATCGCTCGACCCGAAACGTCTTGGAACATCGATTGCATTGAGCAGTGATCGGAATCCGATCGATCTTGAGTCGAGCATCGCGGGCGGGCGTGTCGCGCTTGATAACATCGAACGCAAACGTGAGCGCCTCAATCTCAACGCCCGACATCTCCCCAAGCCTGAGCCCGATCGTTTTGATCGTCGAGCAATCATTTTTGTTCATGGCATCGACGGCAATCCTCATAATCCCCTCGGCAACCGACATCTCATGCATCGCTCAATTCCTCCCGCTACTCATATCGATTGCAGCCCGCGAAGTTTTTTGAGCGCCTCGGGAATGTTCTCAAGCACGTCAGACGCGATCAGCCCTTCCGTCCTCTGCTCGAATGCCATGTCGCCCGCCGTCCCGTGCAGGTACACGCCCGCCAACGGCGCGAACGGCGTCAATTTTAATAAGCCCGCGATCGTCCCCGACAACACGTCGCCCACGCCGCCCGTCGCCATGCCCGCGTTGCCCAACGGCGAGATGAATACTTCACCGTTCGGGTACGCCACCAACGTCGTTTCGCATTTCGCCACCAGCACCACCCGATAATCTTGCGCCGCCATTCGCACCGCCGACACCAAGTCTTTCCTCAACTCGTCGACCGTCAAGCCCAACAGCGCCGACAATTCTCCCAAGTGCGGTGTCAGGATCGGTATCTGCTTGCACTCCTTGAGCTCCTCGATCCGACCGTTGAACGCAAATATCCCGTCCGCGTCGAGCACCAGCGGCTTGTCGACCGCCGTCACCAGCTTGCGCACCAACGCGCACGTCTCCTTCTCGCGCCCCAGCCCCGGACCGATCAACAGCGCGTCGCATTTGTCGGCGAGGTCGAGTATTTGACTGACCGCGTTGTCGCCGCCCAATATCCCCGCGCGCACTTCCACGATCGGAGCCGTCATCACTTCCGTCAATTTCACTTCGAAGATCGAGTTGAGGCTCTCCGCCGCCGCCAACGTCACCAGCCCCGCGCCCGCCTTCAACGCCGCCATCGACGACAGCGCCGCCGCGCCCGTCAAGCCCCTCGAGCCCGCCACCACCAATAATTTTCCACACGACCCCTTGTGCACGTCGCGCGGACGTTCGGGCATCAACGTGATCGCCAGCTCGTCATCGATCAGCGTCTGATGTATGTCGTTGCTTAACAGTTGAGACGGCAACCCTATGTCGTCAATCAAAACTTCTCCCGCCAGCGACGCGCCGGGGCAAATGTAATGCCCGACCTTCGGCAAGCCGAGCGCCACCGTGCACACCGCTTTGATCGCCGCCTCGCCGATCTGCCCCGTGTCCGCGTCAACGCCCGAAGGCACGTCGATTGCGATCACCGGCTTGCCCGCGCTGTTGATCAATCGGATCAGTCGAAGCGCACTCGGTCGAAGTTGACCGCTGAAGCCCGTGCCCAACAGCCCGTCGATCACCGCGTCGGCAAAACGCATCTGCACTTGCATTCGTTCCCAAGCGCGATCGCTGTCGAGTATCTGAATTTCTACGCCCATCGCGCGCAACACTCTCATCTGAACGTCAAGCGACTCCGAGCGTCCGCTCTTGCCCTCGAGTATGAAAACTTTCGATCGGGCTCCCAGGTTGGAAAGATAGCGGGCGGCTGTGAGCGCGTCGCCGCCGTTGTTGCCCGAACCCGCCGCGATGCAGATGCTCTTCTTGGCGACAGATTTCAGCACGCGCCGAACGGCTTGCGCCACACGATGCCCGGCGCTCTCCATCAACGACAGCTCGGGCAGTCCGTAATTCTCGATGACGTTCTTGTCGATGTCGCGCATCTGATTCGCCAACGCTATTTTCAAGCCTCTCACTCCAAATCTGTATTGTCGCGCCGATTATATTTCATTTCCGTCAAACTTTCAAGCACGCATACCGCCGTCGCATAATTTTTCGCGTGGCTCAACGACAGATGAATCGCCACGTCGCCGGCGATCAACTCCCGCGCCCGCCCATGCAATTCGATATACGGTCGACCGCTCTGATCGTTGACGATCTCAACGTCGGTGAGCGCCGTGACGATCCCCGTTCCGACCGCTTTAAAAAAAGCCTCCTTGCCGGCAAAACGCGCGGCGTAGGAGGCTGCTTTACTTGCTTGTTTCGAATCGCAATATGATTGTTCGAGCGCGGTGAACACTCGATTGCGAAAGTGCTCGCGTTCGACCGCGCGCCCTACTCGATCAATTTCGATGATGTCAGTGCCGACCCCGATGATCATTTCGCGACCAGATCGGTTTCGGATTGCTGAACGATCCCCTCGTTCGGATTGAACCGCAGGCTCCGCGCGATCAATATCTCAACTCGACGATTGGTCTGCTTGCCCTCCGCCGTGTCGTTCGTCGCGATCGGTCGATACTCGCCATATCCGATCGCCGAGAACCGCGCGGGATTGAGATCGCTGTTGATCGACAACAAATATTTCATGAACGTCAGCGCGCGCGTCGAAGAAAGCTCCCAGTTCGACGGGAATTGAGCGGTGTTGATCGGATCGGTATCGGTGTGTCCGCTGATCAAAACTCGTTCCGGCACCGACGCCAACAATCCCGCCACGATCGGACCGATCCGTTGAGACTCCGGCACCAAGTCCGCCGAGCCCGACGGGAACAGCGCCTTCTCTTTGATGCGGATCATCAGCCCTTCCTCCTCGAGCTGCGTCGACAACTGATCCTCAAGATTGTTCTCTCTGATGTACTGCTCAAGTTGCTGTTGAATGTCCTCGAGCGCCTGATTCTCCTGAATGTACGCCGCGTTGCCCTGATCCTCGCTCGACATAAATTCGCGCTGACGGCTGGGATTGGGTCCCGCTTGATCGAAGAACGACGGTCCGCCCATGTTGAACGCCGACGTGAACGCCTGCGCCAACTGCACCATCTTCGTCTGATCGGTCTGCGAGATCGCGAACAGCGCGATGAACAGCGCCAACAACAGCGTCATCAAATCCGAATACGGCAACAACCAAGCCTCGGACATTTCTTCTTCGTGCGCGTGCCCCTTCTTTTTTCTCGCCATAAGCTCTACCTCTCAAAAAATCTGCAATCAACCGTTGCCGCTCTTGATCGCGTCGCGTACCGTCTGCGGGATGAACACCATCAATCGCGCCTCAATCTGCGTCGGCGAGTCGCCCGCTTGCAATGACAGAATGCCCTCGATGATCATGCGCTTGTAGCTGACCTCTTCCGCCGATTTCAATTTGAGCTTGTTTGCGAACGGATGCCAAAGGACGTATCCGGTGAAGATACCGAGGATCGTCGCGATGAACGCTGCCGCGATTGCATGACCGAGCTCGTTGACGTCGTCCAAATGTCCGAGCGCCGCGATAAGTCCGACCACCGCGCCCATAACGCCCAGCGTCGGCGCGTACGTTCCCGCTTGAGAGAAGATCGAACGCGCGTCGGCGTGTCGCTTCTCCATGATCTCCAACTCCGCGTCAAGCACGTCCTGAACAAATTCGGGGTCCATGCCGTCGATAATCATCGACAAACCGTTGCGGAAGAACGGATCGGGGATATCGCTCACTCTGCTTTCGAGCGCCAGTATTCCTTCACGGCGCGCCACCTGCGACAGCTCGACGAACAATTTGATCAGCTCCGCGCGGTCTTGCCCTTCCGAAGTTTTGAATATGAGTTTGAACAGCGCCGGAGCCTTGCCGAGTTCCGTCATGGGGAACGCGTTGAACAAGCAGGCAAGCGTTCCTCCAATGATGATCAAGAACGCGGCGGGGTTGTTGAAGGCAGACATCGGCGCGCCCTTGAGGATCATGCCCACGACGATTGACGCCGTTCCAAAGATTAGTCCGATCAGTGTCGATTTTTCCAAAACCGATTACCTCCTCCGGTCTCGAGGGTGCAGTACGTCTCTAAGTTGTTTTTCATATTCAATGCGGAAAAAAATTTCCCTGCCGTCGAAAATATTTTTTTGCTCCCGATCAGATGTCAAGGTTTTGGACGAGCAGAGCATTTTCCTCAATGAACCGTCGGCGCGGCTCAACTTGATCGCCCATCAGCACCGTGAACAACTCGTCCGCCTCCGCCGCGTCATCGATCTCTACTCTCAACATCGTGCGCGTCGACGGATCCATCGTCGTCTCCCACAACTGTTCGGGATTCATCTCGCCCAAGCCTTTATAACGTTGCACCGTGATCCCGTCGCGCCCGATCTCCTCGAGCTTCCGATTGAGCTCCTCATCGCTGTACGTGTACCAATGTTGCCGCCCCTTCCTGATCTGATAGAGCGGCGGTTGAGCGATGTACACATGCCCGTGCTCGATCAACGGCTTCATGTATCGATAGAGGAACGTCAACAGGAGCGTTCGAATGTGCGCGCCGTCGACATCGGCATCTGTCATGATTATGATCTTCCCGTAGCGCCGCTTGTCGAGATCAAATTCGTCGCTGATGCCCGTCCCGAACGCCGTGATCATCGTCCTGATCTCTGCGTTGGCAAATATTTTATCGAGCCGCGCCTTCTCAACGTTGAGTATCTTGCCGCGCAACGGAAGGATCGCTTGAAAACGTCGATCGCGTCCCTGCTTGGCGGAGCCTCCCGCGCTGTCGCCCTCGACCAAATAGATTTCCGTTTGATCGGCGTCCTTACTCGAGCAGTCGGCGAGCTTGCCCGGCAACGATGAAATCTCCAACGCATTTTTGCGTCGCGTCAACTCTCGAGCTTTGCGCGCCGCCTCCCGCGCACGCGCCGCCATCACTGCCTTCTCCAATATCTGTTTGGTGACCGCGGGATTCTCCTCAAAGAACTCGCTCAAGCCTTCGGTGGCGATCGCCGCCACTATCGTTCGCACTTCGGAATTGCCCAGCTTGGTTTTGGTTTGACCTTCGAATTGCGGCTCGCGCACCTTGAGGCTCAACACCGCCGTCAGACCTTCGCGCACGTCCTCGCCGCCCAATGTCGAATCGGAGTTCTTGAGCAGATTATGACGTCGGGCAAACTCGTTGGCGACGCGCGTCAATGCCTGCTTGAATCCCGCGAGATGCGTGCCGCCCTCCTCGGTGTTGATGTTGTTGACGAAGCTGTAAATATTCTCCTGATAGCTGTCGTTGTATTGAACGGCAATCTCGACAAGAGTATCGTCCTTGCGCCCGTTGAAATAGATGGGCGTGGCGTTGAGCTTCTCCTTCTTGCGATTGAGATGCTCGACGAATGATCTAATCCCGCCCTCGAAATGAAACGTCTCGGACTTGCCCGCCTCGCGCTCGTCGGCAAGAGTGATCGTTATGCCGGGGTTGAGGAACGCCAATTCTCTCAGTCGATGTTTGAGCGTGTCATAGTTGAATGTGGTGACGGGGAAAATTTCATCGTCGGGCTTGAAAGTGACGGTGGTGCCGGTCGAATCCGCGTCGCCGATCTTCTCGAGTGGAGTGGTGACGTTGCCGCGCTCGAATGCGATGTGGTAGAGACTGCCGTCGCGTCGAACCTCAACGTCCATGGATTTCGACAGGGCGTTGACGCACGACACGCCCACGCCATGAAGTCCGCCGCTCACCTTGTAGCCGCCGTTGTCGCCGAACTTGCCTCCGGCGTGGAGCATGGTGAGCACGACTTCGACGGCGGGCTTGCCGCTCTCGTGCATGTCGACGGGGATGCCGCGCCCGTTGTCGCTGACGGTGATCGAATTGTCGGCGTGGATCGTGACGTTGATCTCACTGCAGTAGCCGGCGAGCGCCTCATCGATGGAGTTGTCAACGACCTCATACACGAGGTGATGCAATCCGCGTTCGGAAGTTGAGCCGATATACATGCTCGGGCGCATGCGAACTGCTTCCAAGCCCTCCAGAATTTGAATTTGATCGGCGGCGTACTCGCCTTTGACGGCGCTGACCTCGGCGTTCTCTATGTCGCGATGGATTTCGATGTCGTGTTCGGCGTTATCTTCATCGTCGTCGTCGTTGTCGTTTGGGATGTGGGCGGGGATTTCCTCCTCGTCGTCGTCGTCATCGAATAACTTTCTATCGTCGTTCAAGCTCATAACTCCTCTCAATCGAAAATAATATTGTAAGGGCAGCGGTCAAAGAGGGAACGCCCGCCGGCTCATGGGGGCGGCTCGTTCCCTTTCTCTCGACATCGACGCCATGAACGGGATTTAAAAATGTAATATGGAGAAGCGTCGTCCGCCACGCGAACCGGCGGCGACGCATCTTTCTTTACGTCATGAACGGGTCATGTTTGGCGAAGGGAGGAACGCCCGCCTCCCGCTTGGGGCGGCTCGTTCCCCTCCCTCGGCACCGACGCCATGAACGGGATTTAAAAATATAACATGGGGAGAAGCGTCGTCCGCCACGCGAACGGGCGGCGACGCGTATTTCTTTACGTCATGAACGGGTCGTGTTTGGCGAAGGGAGGAACGCCTGCCTCCCGCTTGGGGCGGCTCGTTCCTTTCTTCGGCGCCGACGTCCTGAACGGGGTTTAAGGATATAATATAGGGGAAGCGGCGTCCGCCACGCGAACGGGCGGCGACGCGTATTTCTTTACGTCATGAACGGGTCATGTTTGACGAAAGAAGGAACGCCCGCCTCCCGCTTGGGGCGGCTCGTTCCTTTCCTCGGCACCGACGCCATGAATGGATTTAAATATAATATGGGGGGAGCGTCGTCCGCCACGCGAACGGGCGGCGACGCGTCTTTCTTTACATCATGAACGGGTCAGGTTTGGCGAAAGAAGGAACGCCCGCCTCCCGCTTGGGGCGGCTCGTTCCTTTTCCTCGGCACCGACGTCCTGAACGGGATTTAAAAAATAATATAGGGAAGCGGCGTCCGCCCCGCGAGCAGGCGGCGACGCTTTTTTCTCTACGCCATGAACAGGATTAATGATTGGCGAAAGAGATGGGCGGCGTCCGCTCACTTCGAAAGCGGCGACGCACCTTTTTTTCAATAATCCTCGCCGCCCGTCGGCAGATCGAACCGCAACCGCCTCATCGTCCTCTTGATCACGTCGTCGGTCAACTGATCGGGCGGCAATTGTCGATAAGCCATCACCAACCGTTTGATCTGCCGTTGATCCCGAACGTCGAGCGACCGCGCCAATTGCTGCACCACCGTCGAGCGTATGCTCAAGACCGTTTCCGGGTAGCACTGATTGACCAGATGCGGCATGCGATTTTCCATCTCCCGACGAATTTCCGCATACGTCAGCCACGGCACTTCCCTTATCACGTCGGCGATCGCCCGACGAAATTGCTCCAACTCCTTCAACATGCAGTTGTCGCACAAAATTTCTTCGGGCGGCACAAGCAGTTCACACGTCGCGCATCGATGCCAACCATGCTTGAGCCGACATTTATTCAAGCGCGCGCGCGTTTTCGACGTTTCGAGCATCACCGTCCTCAACTGATCATCTTCGATCGACGGGCTGTTGTTGAGAATTTCTTCGAGCTCCTCATCGGTCAAGGTGATGTTTGGCAGATCGTTCGCGATGATCTCATCGGGCGTCAACCGCTCGGGCTCATTCGTGTCGTTCGACGGAGGAGCCGGCGCCTTGAATGATTGCCCGATCAAAATCTCATCGATCAACTTGCACTCGGCGGCGTCATTTATCTTATCGACAATGCCCGCCTTCTTGAATTGAAACTCCGTCCTCCAAGGGGCGCTGTCGATGGCGACGAACAAAGTCTTGCGCTCGAGCCTCGACGGTCGAATGTTGTCCGCAATCCCGTCGCCGACGATCGATCTCCAATTGAAGAACAGCGCGTGCCGCAAATAATTGATATAGAAATCCTTGCCGAGCGCCTTTAAACTCGACTTGAGAGTTTGTTCGGCGGTAGAAAACAATTGCGTCACCTCGCGACGATGACGGCGTTATCGACATTGAAGAACGCCGCATCGAGATCGTGATCGAAATACGTTTCGCCGACGGCGGTGATGAACGTCTGTATCCGATTGCGTTTGAGGAAATCGATCAGCTCAATCCTGCGCGCGGAGTCGAGTTCGCTCATTACGTCGTCGAGCAGGAGCACGGGGTAAGTGCCGGTCTCGCCGTTGAGAAATTCGAGCTCGGAGAGTTTGAGCGCCAGGACGGCGGTACGCTGTTGACCTTGGGAGCCGAACGCTCGGAGCTCGCGACCGTTGATCATGAATTTGAGATCGTCGAGATGCGGACCGATAGTCGTGGTGCCGCGCGCAATGTCGACGCCGGCTAATCGGTTCAGCGTGTTATGATAACGCGTCGCAAGCTCGTCTGTCAAGCCGCTGCCGAAGTTTGAGCCGTTGACGCCCTTAGCCTCGTAATCGATCGCCAGCGTCTCACTGCCCTTCGACAGTTCCGATTGAATTTTGCCTGCGATGCTACTCAACTTGCCGACGACCTCCAAACGTTTGACGACGATCCGCGCGGAGAAATTTGCAAGCTGCTCGTCCCAAAGCGCGAGCCCTCCCGACGAGGCGACGCCGTCTTTGATCTTCTTGAGCAGGGCATTTCGTTGAGCGAGCACTCGATTATAATTGAGCAGGTCGTTAAAGTAGGCGGGCGAGGCTTGAGAGATTTCGGCGTCGAGGAAGCGGCGGCGATTGGAGGGCGAGCCCTTGATCAGAAATAAATCTTCGGGCGAGAAGTACACGACGTTGAACTTGCCGATGAGCTCTCTGATCCTGATCGGTTGGTCGTCGAGGAGAATGCGACGAGGCTTTTGACGGTTGAGCTCGAATGCGATTGAGTGTTCGACGCCAAATTTTTGGTAGGACAGTCGAACGACGGCGGACGATTGATCCCATCGAATGAGCTCAACATCTTTCGACGCCCGTTGCGAACGACCGAGCGCCGCATACTCCATCGACTCGATCAGATTGGTTTTGCCTTGAGCGTTGGCGCCGACGAAAATATTTAATCCGTCGACGGGCTCAACCGTTTGCTCAATGTAGTTTCGATAGTTGTTGAGAAAAATTTTGTTGACGTGCATGATCTCCTCCCGTCGATCACAAAAATTTTTTTGCCCAAGGGTATTGATATTTGTTATCAGCCATGGTACAATACGCTCAGCTTTCGTAAAGCTCTCCTAAAATATAACATACATACGCTTATAAAAGACTCCGCGCTGCTCACGCGGGGTTTTTTATTTGCGGCGAGCGCTTGATAAAAATCCCAAAACGATTATAATCTCATAATAAGTTTTTGGTCAACGACAGGAGAGTGACGAGATGCAACACAAATGCAAGGTGACGGTGCTCGACAAAAAAGTCTACGCCGACTATCAGGAAAAATATTTGGCTGACCCGCGGTCGGGGGCGTGCCCGTTCTACAATATCGGCGATGAATTTCTGTTCGAGCGTTACGGTTCCGACGACACATTTTGGAGAGCGGGCAACGGCACTCAATGCGCGGAGGCGTGGGATTGCATCAGCCGATACATTTACACGGCGCTGCAGGGCGGAGCGATCATGCGCGGCTGGACGAACGACGAGCGGATCATGATCGCGTGCTGCAATGACGGAACGCGTCCCGTTATATTCAAGATCGAGCGGCTCGATTATAAGGCGGTGCACTTTGATCAGAAACTCAACGCGACGCAGAAGGCGGAGATCATCGAGAAAGTAAAATTCCTCGGCAAGGTCACCGACGCAGGTTTTCATCGCGACGGCTTCTTGGAGGTTTTTCTCGACGAAGACATTCCCGACAAACCGTTGATCGCAATCATAGAGTCGTGCGGCGATTTCAACGTCGTTCGCATAGATTGAGCAGGGAGGCAAGCAAATTTCATGGCAACCAACTTCATTCAGAACTTCATTGACGAGGACCTTCGAAACGGCAAATACCCCGACGGCGTTCATACTCGTTTCCCGCCCGAGCCCAACGGCTACCTCCACATCGGGCATGCAAAATCAATCTGCCTGAACTTCGGTCTCGCGCAAGCCAACGGCGGGCTCTGCAATCTCCGCTTCGACGACACCAACCCCACCAAGGAAGATGTTGAGTACGTCGACTCAATCCAAGAAGATATCCGTTGGCTCGGCTTCGATTGGGACGATCGCATGTATTACGCCTCGGATTACTTTCAAAAGCTGTTCGATTACGCCGTCGAGCTCATCAAACGCGAATTGGCTTACGTCGACGACTCAACGCCCGATCAGATCCGTCAAATGCGCGGCACTCTCACCGAGCCCGGCATCGAAAGCCCGTTCCGTAATCGCTCCGTCGATGAAAATCTCGACCTGTTCAATCGCATGAAGGCGGGCGAGTTCAAAGACGGCGCCCGCGTCCTTCGAGCCAAAATCGATATGGCGTCGCCCAACATCAACATGCGCGACCCCGTCATCTACCGCATCGCTCACGTCGCTCATCATCGAACGGGCGATCAATGGTGCATTTATCCGATGTACGATTTCGCTCACCCGTTGAGTGATGCCATCGAGCACATCAGCCATTCGGTCTGCACTCTCGAGTTTGAGGCGCATCGTCCGTTCTACGATTGGCTGCTCGACGCCCTTGACTTTGATCCCAATGACCGCCCGCGCCAGATCGAATTTGCGCGGCTCGACCTCACCAATACGATTACAAGCAAGCGAAAGCTCCGTCAGCTCGTCGAAGAAGGATACGTGCGCGGCTGGGACGATCCCCGCATGCCGACGTTGAGCGGGCTCCGTCGACGCGGCTTTACCCCGACCGCGATCAAGAATTTCTGCGAAGAGATCGGCGTCGCCAAGGCTAACAGTCTCGTCGACATCGCCATGCTCGAGCACGCCGTCAGAGACGATCTCAATCGAAATGCCGATCGGATTATGGCGGTGCTCAATCCGTTGAAAGTGGTGCTGACCAATGTTGAGGGCGTGGAGCAATTGACGGCGGATAATCATCCCGAGCGCGACGATACTCGTCTCATTCCGTTTGCTCGAGAGATTTACATTGAGCGCGACGACTTCATGGAGGACGCGCCCAAGAAATTTTTCCGTCTCAAACCCGGCGGCGAGGTTCGTCTCAAGCACGCTTACATCATCAAGTGCGACGAGGTGATCAAGGACGCCGACGGTAATGTTGTCGAACTGCACTGCACGATCGATCCCGATTCGAAGTCGGGAGGCGCGACCGCCGATCGCAAAGTCAAGGGCACGATCCATTGGGTGGCGGCGGAGTTTGCGATCCGCGCGGAGGTTCGTCTGTACGATTATCTGATCAAGGACGCGGCGGCGGACGATTTCATTGCGTCGCTCAATCCCGATTCGCTGATCGTGATCGAAAATGCGATGGTCGAGCCGAGTGTTAAGGGGGCGGCGCCGTTGACCCGATATCAATTCCTGCGGACGGGCTACTTCGCGGTTGATTACGACTCGACGGACGATAAGCCGGTGTTCAATCGGATCGTCGGGCTCAAAGATACTTGGTCGAAGGTACAATCGAAAAATTAGTTT
>JAFUXN010000112.1 GCA_017477125.1 Selenomonadaceae bacterium | reverse complement strand
CACTCTGATCGTCAGCCCGGCTGTATCGGCGCCGCCGACGGCAAGACACCACAAAAATTTTATTTCGACGGAAGAAATGGTGGCGGTCGCTCCCTTGGAAAGCGACGCCACCTTCTTTATATCACTCTAATCGTCAGCATGGATTTATCGGCAGCGACGTCAGGACACCACAAAAATTTTATTTCAACGCAAGAAAATGGTGGCGGTCGCTCCCGTGGAAAGCGACGCCACCTTCTTTTATATCACTCTAATCGTCAGCATGGATTTATCGGCGGCGCCGACAACTCTCCTCCCGACGGACATATTCTCTTCGATCGCGTCAACGAGCTCGGCGGTGATCAATTCTCCGGGACAAATCAACGGGATGCCCGGCGGGTAGAAGGTGATCTCCTCGGCGCTGATCCTCCCGATCGATTCTCTCAACGCGACGGTTGTTGTCGACGAGTAGAAGGCTTGGCGCGGAGTGATGATCGGTTCGATGATCAACGGCGCGGTTGAGCGACGATTGATCGCTCGTCCGCCCGTCGCTTTCCCCATCGACGACAATTTTTTGAGCGCATCGAGCAATCGATCGAGCGTCGATTGAGTGTCGGCGTAGGTGACGAGGAACAGCACGTTATTTGGATCGGACAGTTCGCATTGGATTTTCAATTGATGTCGAAGGATATGTTCCGCCTCGAGCCCCGTCAAGCCGAGCCCGCGCACGTCGACGGTGATCTTAGTGGGATCGAGCGACGGCGTTTCGAACAATCGGAGCCCGCTGATTGATCGGATCGCTTCTCTCAAGCGTTGCGCCCGATCGATCGTCTGCTCGATCAGAGTTGAGCCGTTCGATTGCATTTGAAGTCGAGCGATATCGAGCGACGCGAGCAGGAGATAGTTCGGGCTGGTCGACTGCAACATCGACGACACCCGACGGACGCGCTCGAGATCGATCCGCGCGGAGTTGATCATGAGCATTGAAGTTTGAGTGAGCGAGCCGAGGAGCTTATGAGTGGATTGAGCGGCGATATCGGCGCCGGCGTCCATAGCGGAAATCGGCAGTCGAGCGCTGAACTGCAGATGAGCGCCGTGAGCTTCGTCGACGAGCAGGAGCATGCCATGACGATGAGCGATCTCGGCGATCGATTTGAGATCGGCAGGGACGCCGTAATAATTGGGCGACGTTATGACGAGCGCGCGAGCGTTGGGAAATTGCTCAACGGCTTGCTCGACGGTCGAGGGCGTGATGTTGAGCGCGATGTCGAAGTCGTGATCGAACTCGGGGCACAAAAAAACGGGCTTGGCGCCGCTTAGTATGAGAGCATTGGAGACGCATCGATGAGCGTTGCGCGGGACGAGAACGGTATCGCCTTCGCCGACGGTCGACATGATCATGGTTTGGACTGCCGACGTTGTACCGTTGACGAAGAAGAGCGCATGGTCGGCGTGCCAGAGTTGAGCGGCGAGCTGTTGAGCCTCGTCGATGATTCCGCGCGGATCGTGAAGGTCATCGAGCTCGTCCATGAGTGACACTTCTTGACGCAAACCCTCGTCGGTGATCAGTCGACGGAGCAGTTGATGAGCGCCGAGCCCTTGCTTATGCCCGGGCGTGTGGAAGGCAAGGGCTCGATCGTCGGAATACCTTTGCATGGCGTCGGCAATGGGAGCATTCAACAACATTCACCTCGTCCGCATTATGAACTCCTTCGATTGCCGTCAATCATCTGGCATTATACCCGCCATCAACGGTTAAAACAGTTCCCGTGATAAATTCGTTTTCATCGGAGGCAAGGAAAAATATTCCGTTGGCTATATCCTCTACCCGTCCGAGTCTGTTCATGGGATGAATCGCTTCTATGCCCGATACATCGTAAGTTCCCGCATCAATGGCATTTTGAAGAATATCCGTTTTGATTGCTCCCGGCGCGATTGCATTGATACGTATTCCCTGCCGAGCATAATCGATCGCTGCTCCTTTGGTCAGACCCACCACGGCATGCTTCGAAGCACAATACTGCGCAGTTGCATACAACCCGTTAAGTCCCGCAATGGATGCCAAGTTCACGATCGAGCCGCCGTTTGTTTTGAGCATCTCTTTGATCGCGTACTTCATTCCGTAATAAACGCCCATCACATTGGTATCAAGCATTTTTTTCAAGTCATCGGAGTCTGTTTCAGCCAGTACGGCATTCCCCAACGAAATTCCCGAGTTATTGACCATGACGTCCAATTTTCCATACTTGGCAACCGTCTCTTTTATTACAGTCCGAACCTGTTCTTCGTCTCTAACATCGAGTACTTTGAAATCTACCTCCAAGCCCTTAGCTTTAAACTCATTTTTTATGGCGGTTTCCTTTTTCGAATCGCGGCTGGTAATGACGACGTTATAACCATTCTCGGCAAACTTCATGGCAGTTGCTTTACCTATTCCGGTTGTTCCGCCCGTGATGATCACTGTTTTTCTCGACTCAGATTTCATCCTGCTCCTCCTTATTTCAGTGTCAATGTCAATCAAAGCCCGACGAATGATATCACGCTGAAATCGACAAGTCAACACGGTCAATACACGCGATGCTCAACGTCGAGTACGTCTATTTGGTTGATAAATATGCCTACAGGCTAAACTCACTCCGCTCAAATTTGTGCTATGATCTCAATGTACCGATTCAGTATCAACCATAGAACAAGATTGAGGTGTGTGACATGGAAAGGAAATGGTATCAGCAAACGTGGTTCCTCATCGTCATGATGATCGTCTTCTGGCCGGTCGGAGTGTATTTGGTCTACAAGAATCAGTTCATGTCGAAGAACGCGAAATTTGGGCTGGTAGGAGGATTTTTCGGACTCCTGTTTCTTTTGGCGATGATCCCGAGCGGAAACCAAGACAGCTCGACAACAAAACAGCCGACATCGTCTCAGCAGTCTCAACAAGAGCAAGCGGTTCAAGAGAGTGCAGAGGATAAAGAGACGCGTCTCGAAGAAGAACGTCAACGCGCAGAGGAAGAACGCCAGCGCAAAGAAGAGGAACGCCAGCGCAAAGAAGAGGAACGCCAGCGCAAAGAGGAAGAGGCGCGTCAAAAAGAAGAGCAACGCAAGTACGAAGCGGAGCTCAAGTGGCAACAGCAAGAAGAAGAGCGTCGGCGCGCAGAGGAGCAGGCGATCCGAGATGCGGAACGCAAGCGTCAAGAGGAACTGAGGCGTTATACTGAAGTGAGTGCGGACACTTTGCTTGCCGAGTTGGATTCCAATGCGGCGTTGGCGAATCGGAATTACCTTGGCAAGAAGTTGAAGGTGGTCGGCAAGCTGGAGAGCATAGACAGCAGCGGCGACAGCATCATGCTGGACGGATTTGGGGAATATTTTTCGTTATCGGCGATTCACTGCCACATCGATACGAGCGACAAGCGTCAAGAGGATTATGTACTCAGTCTGCGTCGCGGTCAACGCGTCACGGCTTACGGCACGGTCAGCCGAGTCGGTGATGTCATCGGCTACGCCATAGACGTTGATTACTTTGAATGAAACACAGGTAAATCATATCGATTGAAATTGACAGGTAAAGCCTCGACGTGTTAGAATTTGGGTGTAAGCACCAAGACAACACGGGCGAGGCTTACCTGCATTTTATAGTCTCGCTCGATTGTTGTCAATCATGAAAGCGAGGCGTGTAATTATGGACGATGAGATCATGGGGCGGTCGATGGTGGTGTACCTGATCACCAATACCGTCAACGGGAAGAAGTACGTGGGGCAGACGGCGCGTCCGCTCGGACAGCGCATTCGGGAGCATACGATTTCCGAATATCCGATCGGGTGCGCGATGCGCAAGTATGGTCGAGAGAACTTCACCGTCGAAATCCTTGCGGTGGGCAACACGATTGAAGAACTCTGCGAACTCGAGCGGTTCTACATTTCGACGCACAACACCACCGATCCCGAATGCGGTTACAATCTGACCGAGGGCGGCGAGCACATTGCGGGCTGGCATCACACCGATCAGGCACGTGCCAACATTTCAGCCGCTCTGGCAGGCAAACCTTTCACTGAAGAACACAAAGAAGCACTTCGACAGGCGAATCTCGGCGAAAATAATCCGATGTACGGCAAGCATCTCACAGATGAACATAAAGCAAAGCTCAGTGTCGCGCTCTCCGGTCCGAACAATCCGCTTTACGGTGTACCGCGTTCGGAAGAAGTGAAACGTAAAATATCCGATACCAAACGAGCCAATCCGATCAGCGAAGAATCGAAGGCGATAATTCGAGCTGCTGCCAGCATTCCCGTCTCCTGTGATCAGACGGGTATCATCTATCCGTCGATAACGGAAGCGGCGAAGGCTATCGGTGTCACCAGGACGGCAGTCGCCTACGTTTGTCACGGCAAAATGAAATCGGTCAAGGGTTTTACGTTTCGGTTCGTCGATGCCGACAAAGCTCAAATGATCTCCGACAGACTCAACGAGAATCGCGGGCTGGTAAATAATACAGCCGTCCTCTGCATCGAAACCGGCGTTGTCTATCCGTCGATGATCGCTGCTGCAGAGAGTATCGGATTGGATCCGTCGAACATCAGTTCCGTCTGTTGCGGTCACTCGAGAACGGCGGGCGGTTATCACTGGCGTCGACTCACCGATGACGAAAGTAACATCGATTTTACCGATCGCCGATTCCGCGCGGTGGTCTGCACTGACACCGGAGTCGTCTATGAATCGGTCGTCGCTGCCGCTGCGGCTATTGGAATTAATCCCGGTGGCATTTATTCTGTATGTGATGGCAAATCAAAGACTGCAAACGGATTACATTTCGAGTACGTCGAGCCGAACAGCAAAAGAAACATCAACAAAGAGGCTTTGCGCAAATTGGCATTGGCAAGAGGAGTTGCGGTTCTCTGTGTTGAGACCGGCGAGAAGTATGAGGCGCTCGTTGACGCCGAAAAAGCGACGGGGATCAACGCCGGTACCATTGGAGCAGTTTGTCTCGGCAAGCGCAAGACGGCGGGCGGCTATCATTGGCGCCGCTTGGATCGGGAGCATGTCGATTGAGATTCAAACAAAATCGTCATCGGTGAGCTCCAATACAGCCATAAATGCTTCCTGTGGCACATCTACACGCCCGATTGCTTTCATTCTTTTCTTCCCAGCCTTAACTCGTGAAATCAACTTCTTTTTGCGATCTATGTGTCCGCCGTAACACTTTGAAAGAACATCCTTGACGAAAGGCTTAACTTCAGTTCTTGCGATTATGCGTCCGCCTATTGCTGCTTGTATTACCACTTCAAACATTTGTCGAGGGATCGTGCGTTTGAGTTTAAGGGCGAGCGCACGCCCCACACGCGCCGCCCTGCTCTTATGCACGATCGTCGACAACGCATCAACAACCTCGCCGTTCAATAAGATGTCCAGCTTCGATAAATCCGATTCCCGATACTCACTGAACTCATAGTCGAGGCTCGCATATCCCCGCGTCATCGACTTCAACCGATCAAAAAAGTCATAGAGGATTTCCGATAACGGCAGCTCAAAGACGATCCCCACCCGCGTCTTGTCAATGTAGTTCATCTCAACATACTCGCCGCGCCGCTCTCGACACAGCTCCATCACCGCCCCTATGTAATCGCTCGGCACCATCACCGTCGCCTTCACGTACGGCTCGGAGATCGTGCTGATCTTCGTCTGCGGCGGCAACTTCGCGGGATTGTCGACCATCACCACCTCGCCGTCCGTCTGCACCACCTTATATTCTACCGACGGCGCCGTCGTCACCAGCGTCAAATTATATTCCCGCTCGAGCCGCTCTTGGATCACGTCCATGTGTAGCAGCCCCAGGAACCCGCATCGAAATCCAAATCCCAACGCCGCCGACGTCTCCGGCTCATAAACCAACGATGCATCGTTCAACTGCAACTTCTCAAGCGCGTCTTTCAAGTTCTCATAGTCGACGCTCTCCGTCGGGTACATGCCCGCAAACACCATCGGCATCGGCGCCCGATATCCCGGCAGCGCTTCCGACGGTCGATCCGTTTCAGTGATCGTGTCGCCCACCCGCACATCGCGCACGTCCTTCAACGACCCGCAGATATATCCCACGTCGCCCGCCGCCAGCTCTCCCGTCTCTGTCATCGACGGCGAGAAGTAGCCGAGCTCCGTCGCCTCAAACTCCTTGCCCGTCGCCAATAACTTCAATCGATCGCCCTTGCGCACCACTCCGTCAAACACCCGCACATGCGCCACCGCTCCCTTGTACGAGTCAAATTGCGAGTCGAATATCAGAGCCTGCAACGGCTTTTTTTGATCTCCGCGCGGAGGAGGTATCATCTCAACGATCGCCTCAAGTATCTCGTCGACGCCCGCGCCCGTCTTCGCAGAACATAAGATCGCGCCCGACGCGTCCAAGCCGATCGCTTCTTCGATCTCCTCTCGAGCTCGATCGGGATCGGCGCTCGGCAGATCGATCTTGTTGATCACCGGTATGATTTCCAAATCATGGTCGAGCGCAAGGTACACGTTCGACAGCGTTTGAGCCTCCACGCCCTGCGTCGCGTCCACCACCAACAACGCGCCCTCGCACGCCGCCAACGACCTCGACACCTCATAAGTGAAATCGACATGTCCCGGCGTGTCGATCAAATTCAATCGGTACTCCTGCCCGTCTCGAGCCGTGTACCTCAATCGAACCGTCTGCGCCTTGATCGTTATGCCCCGCTCCCGCTCGAGCTCCATGCTGTCGAGCACTTGATCAGACATCTCGCGCTTGGCTATCGTTCCCGTCATCTCTATCAATCGATCCGCCAGCGTCGACTTGCCGTGGTCGATGTGCGCTATGATCGAAAAGTTTCTGATGTTCAATGCTGTCGCTCCCCGTTTTTGCTCGATTATATCAGTCGGCGGAAAAAAAATAAAGCCCACTCGTCGAGAGCATGATATAATCGGCGGCGAGGTGAGCAATGTGAGGGAGAAGCTGATCATAGACGGGAAGGATACGATCTTCGCCGACAACATCAACGCCTACCTCCTCGACGCCCCCAATGTGTTTGTGGGGCATCGGTCGAAACCGTTGTGCGACGTGCCGCAACTCTTGACGGGTAATCAACGTCTCGACAACGACAATTATATCTTCACGCCCGACGAGATGAATGAGTTTGTGCGTCGTGAGCCTCGCGCTCAAAAATATTTCCGTCCGTTCATGGGCGGCGACGAATTTCTCAACGGCAGGATCAGATATTGTCTGTGGTTGGGCGACGCGACCGACGAGGAGATAACTTCAATGCCTTTGGTCGAAGAACGGGTTGAGGCGGTTCGTCGCTATCGAGCGGCAAGCAAAAGGGCAGGGACGAATCGGGCGGCGGCGTCCCCCAATCATTTTTATTTGGAAGTCGTGTCGACGACCGATTACATAGCGATCCCGGTGGTGTCGAGCGAGCGGAGAAAATATATCCCGATGGGATTTATGACGCCCGATATCCTTTGCAGCAATCAATTGAATCTGATCCCCGATGCGGAGTTGTTTCATTTTGGAGTGTTGAT
>JAFUXN010000111.1 GCA_017477125.1 Selenomonadaceae bacterium | reverse complement strand
GTCTCCTTGACGTTGGAGAAGGTCTGGCTGTAGTTTTGGAGAGACGGGAAATCGCCGGCGGTGTCGTAAGCGGTTTTGTACTCGACGCGCACCGTGTATTTGGTGTTGTTCTTAGTGACTGCCATCTGTATCACCTCCCTTCAAAGGAGATGATATCAGTTCCTCTCGCCCGTTATCGCTAAGATAAGGGATTGCCGAAATGATTTGAGACGGCTATAATAGGTTGACTCGGAAATATGGAATTTGAGGACGGCTTGACGATAGTCGCCGCCTGATGCGCGGAAGAAAACGAGCTCGCGGGTGAGAGGATCGCACCTCTCCAAGGCGAGCTCGATTTCTTTTTCGAAGGCAGATTGACCGTTGACATAGCGGCGCATCTCGTCGTCGACCTCAGCGTTGAGGCGGCGACGTTGTACCATGCTCGCTCACCGCCTTCTCAAACCGTATTGTTTCCAACTGATGTGTATTCAATTTTGCTCCACCCATACCAGGTACCGTTGAGGCGATTGCGAATGGCATGTACGTTGAAAACAGTATTGTAGAATTCTTGAATGATCGTGCTGTTCGGATTGGTCGAGTAAGCCGTTGTCTTGATCCAGAACGACGCCGAGATGTTTGCCGGTGTGTTGTTGTATTGTGTGGCATAAGACACTGAATGATACCAGCCCGTTTCAATGAGCGCGTTAACATCGGGGCAGTTTGTGGGATTAATATTCGTCTGTTTCTTGAACAAGGAATTGTGATCGAAGGTGGTGGTGATGGTTACGTTGGCGGAACCGTCGAAGTTGGCGGAGCCCGAGATGTCGCCGGTCAGGCTGATCGTCCTCGCCGTCGCCAACTTCGTCGCCGATGTTGCCGCTCCTCCCGCACTCGACGACCCCGCATATTTATGCGTGTGAGACGCCGCCGCCGCTCCCAGATTGGTCAACGCCGCCGAGGCAGACGTGGCGCCCGTGCCTCCGTTAGCGACAGGAACCGCGCCCGTCGTATTCCCGAGCCCCATCGCATTTCGCGCCAACGCCAGCGTGGTTTGTCCCGTGCCGCCTCTTGCAACGGCGAGAGTGCCCGCGGTGGCGGTCGAGACATCAAGCGCAGACGTGGCGATCGTTACGTTGGCAGAGCCGTCGAAGGTCGTTGAGCCCGCAACCGCCCCCTTCAACGCCACCGTTCGCGCCGTCTCGAGCTTAGACGCCTTCCCCACCGTCACGTTCGAAAGCGCCGTCTGCCCCGTGCCGCCGCGCGCCACCGCCAACGTCCCGCTCGTGATCGACGCCGCATTGATCGAGCCCAGCGTGATCTTCGCGTCCGCCGACCCGTTGAACGACGCCGTGCCGCTCGCCCCTCCTCCGATCGAGATGTTACGCGCCGTCGTCAAGCGATCCGCCGTCGCCGCATTCGACACGATGAACGAGCCCGTGTCCGTCGACAACGCATTCAGCTTCACCTTGTCGGCAGCACTCATCAAGCCCGCCGTCGTCGTCGTCGCCGCATTATACGTCGTGTCCTTCGTCGTGAAGGTGCCCGTCGTGTTGTTCCCGCGCTTGTACGTCACCGTCTGCCCGCTCGCCGTGATCTCCTTGATGTACGTGGCGTTGATGTTATTGCCCGCACTGTCGAGCGTCGCCGAGTTCGATGCTCCCGCCGTCGTCGCGTAACTCGCGTTCGCCACCGAGCCCGTCTTCATCGCATACTTCTCTCGAAAATTATTCCCTTGATCATCCGCCGCCGCTCGGTCCACCGTGTCCGTCTTCTTGTAATACGTCGTCGTGATCTGATTCCCCGACCCGTCGTTGGTCGCCTTCCCCGCCGACGTCGCATAATCCGCCTTCGCACTGTCGACCGCCTTCGCCGTCTTCCCCAGGTACACATTCGACAAGCTCGCGATCTTCGCGTCGACCGTGGCGGTATCGTAAGCGGCGATGTGAGTGTCGATCGCGTTGTCGATCCCCTCTACCAGAGACGCGTTGCTCGGCAGTTGCACTTCGTTGCCTTCCACCTTGAAACTGATTACCTTCATTGCCATGCCTTATCCCTCCGTTTGATCCATGTACGTGTCAACCTGCGGCACCAGCGACGATTGCCCGTCGGTGCGTATGATCACCGTGCGCCCATTCTCCATTGTCACTTCGAAGATCGGATTGAGCAAGTAACTGCCACCTTCGAATTCTACCTTGATCGTCGGCACCTTGCCTTCGATCTCAGAGTACAGTTCCGACGCCGCGCTCGACGGCTCGAACTCCAGCCACGCTTGATAATCGTAGTCTTCGACCTCCGACTCCTGTATCTTCAACGTTTTGATGGTGGTCAGCAGCGGGCTCAACGCCACCTGGAGCGCCGACACCACTTCCGCCAGCCGCACCAGCTTGTCTTTGAGATAATACGTTCGGTTGGCGAGCGCTTGCGTTGGGGCGTTGTCGATGCCGTTCAAGCCCCCGAGTACCTGATCCGCCGTGTATTGATCGGTTTCCGCCTCGAAACAATACACTCGGTCGACCCACTCGAGCACGTTCGGTAGATACGTAATCGCCTTTTCGTAGCCCAATTGTTTGTGCCGCGCCCGCCCTTGATACGAATTGTAATCCATTGGATCACCTCCCTTCAGAAGGTTAGAATGTATTGACCGCGAACGGTCACGTCCTGCTCCTTGCCGATGATCCTGCCGCGCTGTTGATGTGTGAGCATGAGCCCGTCGGCGGCGAACAACGCGAACTCGGAGATGTTCATGCCGTTGCAGTGCGTTTGGTCGAGATACCAATTGAATGTGACAGACGTGCCGTCGACGACGCTGTCGGTGATGTCGATGGTCTGAAGGTCGTCGAGAATGACATCGGTGAGCTCGGGCTCGCGAGTGCCCGTTCCGAAACCGATCTGCGTGACGAAATCGCGCGAGTGCCCGCTTATGAGCTCCGCCAATCGACGTCGACCGCCGTTGACCACCAAATTCTTCTCCTCCACGTGCTCGATCGGCTTGCCGTTTCGATAGACGGTGTAAATGAGCGCGCCACGAACGCCGGCGCTGTCAGTGATAACCATAGAAAATCCCTCCTAAAAAGTGAAGTCGGTGATGATGTCGCCCGTCCGAGCGAATGATCCGTTGCGATATCGGTTGCCGTTCCTCTCAACACGCTCATGCACGCGTTCAGCGCCCCGCTCAAGCGTTTCAACATCGTCTTGCGTGTATGTGGTTAGGTTGAAGTTGTCGACGGCGTCACGGGCATCGTAGGCGTCGCACGCGGTATTCTCGATTTCCAATTGATCATAGCGATCGACGGGATTGATCGGATCGGTGGTCGGAGACGTCTGCAATAAAAGTGCCGCCCTCTCGAGCGGCTTTATTTGATCTCCCGCGGTCAAGTCGATCTGCCAAAAATGTTCCTCTGTCGGCTCGATCTCCTCAAACCTTGTATCATACAACCCATAACTGATAAAGTCGTTGCATTCAAGTTGATCACTCGCCGCCTCCAAATTGAACAGCAGGAGATCGTGATCGACGGGAGAGATCTGCTCGACCAACCGATTTTCGAGCGTGAAGGACAACTGTTCGAAGTCCGACGCTTGAAACCGTCCGTGCCGCCCGCGCCCGAATGATCCGCTCCTCATACTCGCGCCGTTGCGATACAGCCCGCCACCATGATTGTTGCGCCCGTGGGTACCGTAATCGGTGCGCCCGCTGTGGTCGTCGAGAGCGCGGCGGTAATCGTAGAAATCATAATAGCGCTGTTCGATGAGCATATGCCTGTCCTCGGCGGCTTCGATCTGATCCTCCGTCACCAGCAGGAATCCGAAGAACTCCAACCACGACCGCGCATTCTTACTCTCCGCCACCGCCGCCCGTAACCGATCAAGCATATCCTTGCCGGTGTCCTCGTCGTCGAGAGAGATATCCTGCAGTATGCGGAAGAAATACGGCTCGCCGCCATACTCAAACCACTCGACGACGTGAGCATCGCGGTAAACCTTCTTGGCAACCTCCTCGACCGCCGACGCCGTGCCCTTACGCTTGTGCCAACTGATTGCGTCCCTGACCAGATCGCGCTTGTCCTCAACCGTCAACTTCGGATCGTAGAAATCCACGTGGAACTGATTGCTCAACAGCTCGACCATCTGCTCATCGAGCTCGTCAAGCCGCGGCAGATGCATTACCTTCCGCGCCGCACTCGCCAGTTTCGACAGTTGTTCCTCCAATGAGAGTTTGGCGGCGAGCACGTTGAAGTCGTTGTGCAAGATTGTCGGCAGATAAATGAGCGGGCGCCAAATCTTCCTCATCTAGTCCGCCTCCAATCCCATATACGCCGCCCTGATCTCGGTCGGGATCGCAAGCTCGATGTCGGTCAAGGCGCGAAACTCGGGATGTCGAAGGTACACGCGTTTGACGCCCGCCGCTCTCAACCGATAAATCAGCTCCGAAGGATTGATATCTCGCCCCAACTTCGACCTCTGCCACAGTATGTAATCCTGCACCGCCTGTTCCGCCGCCTGCTCGATCGCCGCCGCCGACGTCTGTTCGGATTTGTTGATCACGAACTCGCAATCGATCTTGTACTCGACTTCGACGGGCTTCTTGACGGTTACCCAATCGGTGAGCGGACGGATTGATCGATCGTTGAGAACGGCGTCGACCGCGTTGATGATCTCCTCCGAAGGCATCTCGCCGCCGACGAGCAACGGGTACACGTCGACCTTGCCGGGACTCGGCGACACGATCGCCACGTCGCTGATCAGCGGGCTGGTGTTGAACACGTGCCACTTGTATGCGCCCGTTGGTCCCGCCGTCGAAAACTTCTCGGGCGCTTCGTGGATACGCTCTCGAAGGGCGTCGTCGGTCTCGATATCCGAACCGCCGTCCGACTCGGTGATGTTTATCGCCGATTGCAGGAACGGTTGAGGATCAACTATAGTTGCAATCTCGCCCGTCGAATACCCGTTCCCCACCGTCCCCACCGTCAAGCACGTCGCCGAACACTCCTTGACCGTCTCGCCCGCCAGGAAGATCACATCATCATCGAGCGCGAAGAAGATTTGATCGCCCGCGGTAAATCTTATGCCGGCAGGAATGATCGTCGCCACCGCTCGAGACGTCGACAACGTCAAGCGCATGGTGCACACCGCCGCCACAGGCTGAACTCTCTCGACGCCGACCAGCGCCCCCAAATGTTCAAGGTTGTCGCCGGTGGCGTAGGCAAGCAGATTTTGTTTGGCGCATTCGTCGATGAGCAGTCTGGTTTGGAGGATCACATTCTCCACGCCACGCAAGAACAGCCGCAACGGATCGGCTCGCGCCGGCGTTCGCCCCAATACCTCTGCCACCGTCGCGCATACCTCCGCATCTAACTCCTCGGGATCAGCTCGCGCAAACGTCAGCGACGGCATTTCCGTCAACTTCATCTCTATCACTCCTCCACTTGCACCGTGATGATCGGTTGCACTATACCCTCAACGGGATCACTTCGGAAGTCCAATGATTGAAGGCGCGCCCGCGGTTCGCAACGCTTGATCGTCTCCGCCAGCGACGTCATCAATCGCGCTCGAGCCGCTCCGATCGGCGCGTCTATCAACGACGGATCAATCCCCATCTCCCGATCCAGCGGCACTTCCGATTGCCACACGCCGACGATCATCCTCACATTCTGAAGCACTTCCTCAACCTCCGTCGTCGGCGCCCAATCAATCTCCGCCTTCATGTCTATCGTCCCGATCATGCAAGCGCCTCCTTCAACGTCACGTCGACTTCCGCATACAATGGATTGCCTTCTCTGTCGGCGTACTTGTGATCGATCGTCAGCGACGTCAATACCCATTGCCCTTGCCCCACTGCTCGATTGCCCAGGATCAAATAATTCGCCTCCCCCGCTCGCAACATCGTCAACAGTTTCGTGATCTCCATGTCCACGTTCACGCCCAAATCTCTGTTCAATTGCATCGAAAACGTGATCTCATCCGGCTCCAATCCGATGAACTCCAATCGAGATTTATGCCCGACGATGTCATGCGTGGCGTATTTGGCTTTCACCGACCTCTTGACGTCCTTGACCGTCTCGATCTTCAAGCTCGACGCTTCGAACACCACGTCGCCGAACGCCCCCACCACATTCGCCGATACCTCATTGAGCCCGTAGATGTCGGCGATCTTGCCCAACGCCGACTCGATTTTGGGATTGGTGACGTGCGGGATCACACGCTTGAGCGCTATCACCGTCCCAAAAAACTTTTGCCCGTTCTTAAAGCCTTCGCTCGGCTCGTCCTTTTTCTTATCCGTGCTCTCGCTCGTCTCTTCCTCTGCCATCTTCAATCTCCTATGAATACGTCTCGCGAGCCCGACTCAACTTGTCCAGCCTCCCCGCAGTCGTCGCATTTGGCGGGATCCGCTATCCGTATCGCCTTGCAACCGTTGATGTACACCGAGCCCGATCCCTGCTTGAGCTCGAAACTGCCGCCGTGCGGGCATCTGCAATCGCCGCTGTCGCCCGAGCGCAACGCACCCTTGCCGTTGATAAAGACGTCGCTCGAGCCCTCCGTGCACTTGCCTCCGCGGAAGTGCGGGCAACACTCATCGTCGTCGTCGCACAGCCCAAACGTTCGGCTCCCTATCACGCCTGCCTCCGGCATCGTCACCACCTCACTCGTTCAGCCTGATCTCCTTGCCCTTGATATACACCGTGCCCTCCGCTCCGATCGATACGTCGCCCTTCGACACGATGTTCAAGTTCCCCGCCACCGTCATATTCACGTCGCCGTCCACAAACTCTAGCGCCGTACCGTTCCCAAACACCAATCGACGTCCGCCCGCCTTTATCGGCGGATCAAGCTCGCTGAACCGCGTCCCTATGATCCAGCCTCCGCCCGACTGCTCGTCGTTGGGCGCCATCAAGCATACCGCTCGATCTCCTATCGTCGGCAACCAGTAATCCCCAGCCGTCGAGCTCGACCCCCGCCCCAGGATCGGCAACTCCGCACTCGTCAAATTCTCCCGATCTTCGAAGGATACCCGCGCCGACATCACACTCTCGTTGATCGCCGTCACCTTGCCCTCTCGGATCAATCGTTGCGTCTCGCCCATGCTTCCACCTCAACACTTCGTCGCCTCGATACTCGTCACATAACCACTGCCATTCACGCTGTGCGTCGCCTTCTGGATCAAATACTTGCCGTCAAACGCGTGGAACTCTTTCAGTTCGAATGTCGCTCCCGCTCGCAACCCCAAACTCCCTACCACCGTCAACTGCAGCGTCGTCTCCTTTCGATTCTTCTCCTTCAACTTCTTCTGCGCCAGCCTCTGCGCGTCCCCCACACTCCGAACGCGCTTGTTTATCTTGAGCGTCTTCCCGCCGCCACTGCCGCCTTTGAACGACGACAACGCCCCTCCTATCAGCCCGCTGTATGGGATTTTCTCATTGCCGCTGTCGTAGTTCACCTGGCAGTCCGAGTAGATTTCATTCAACGTCGACCTCATGCTGAACCGCTTGATCCGCGCCTCTCCCTTCGTAAACGCGTCCGTCGACGACGCTCCCTCATACTCCTCGATATCGAAGATGATCAGCCTCTCGTCGTTGAGCTTGAGCGCCAATCCGTTGTCGTTGCATAATCGATGCAGAAACTTCAAATCGCTTTCGTCCGACTGCTCCACTCGATCCAATGTCGGATTGTAACTCGCCCCGTAGAATAAGCTAAGTCCCGCGTTCGACGCCACGTCCCCCGCTATCGTCGACAGCGTCGCATTCTCCCACGACCGCCATTTCTCCGCCGCCTTCGCCGTTGAGTCGGGTGGGATCGACGTCGCTTTGATCTTACACTCACTCGGCGGGTAACTGTTTTCTATCTCGTCAATATAAAAGTTCCCCAAGTCCGTTCGCTCATACTCCGTCGACAGCGACGCTCCCAACGACATTCCGCGCTCCGGAAACCAATCCGCCATGAACAGCCCTTCGATGTCGTGCAACGTCACTTCGAGCGTGTCTGCCTCGCCGTCCAATGCCTCTCGATAGCTCAACGATTTCAAGTACTTCCGAAGATCGGCGCCTACCTTCTTGCCGTTCATCTCAAGCTCGATCGTTGTCCTCATCTTCCAGCTCCTCCAAAAACGCCGGCATCGATGTCCCCATCTCAAACGCCTCAAACACCCAGCGCCAGTTCCTGCTCTCGAACAACGAATACTTCAACGGGCGAGTGTTGTTGCCCCACACTTGCCGTCGCCAGCCCAAATCCGTGTCCGTCAACGGCGCGCTCCACGGGCGGTATCGACGCAACGCGTAATACTTGATCGCTCGCAACCACCCCTCCTCATTACGCTTCGCTCGATTGATCTCATCCGTCCACGTCTCCAAATATCGATTCTCCCACGTCCCTGTTACGCCCGTCGAGCCACCGCCTTGCATCTGATACGCGTTCCTGAACGTCTGCAGATTGATACGCAACATCCCGTTGAACGGGTACAAACTGCCGTCCCTGCCCTTGAACACCGCCTCAATATCATCATAGTACTCGGGAACGGAGCCGCTCAAACTCGGCAACCACTCTTGATCTCGACATCGAAAATCCGTCATAAATACATCGAACATCTGACCGATATATGCATCGTAAAGCGCCTGCTTGAACGTCTCGCCACGCTCATAGTACTTCCGACATACCGTCTCAAAGTCGTTAAACAGGTTCCTCGCGCCCGACGGCGTCACCGATCGCAACTCGCCCAACCGAGCACGGATCATCTCTTCCATGGCGGGAGCACCTCCTTCGCTATCGGTTCGACCGTTGGAAGGTTGATCTCCACGCCCGCTTCAAAGATTTGCGTCTCGATCAAGGCTCGATTCGCGTTGATCAATGCCTCCACGTGGCGGACGTCTCCGAGCTCCCGCCACGCTATCAAATCCCACGTGTCGCCCTGCTTCGTCTGCATCAGAAACTCCTCCTCGATACCTCGTGCCGGTACTTCATCATCTGCTGTTCGAACGTCTCGCGTATCGACGGCAGAGACTCCTCCACGCCACGCTGCACATCCTCACGGTTTACGTTGCCGTTAAAGTGAAAGTGCAATGTGATCGGCGGCATCGATTGATCGTTGTTCGTCGTCGTCGACAAGCTCATCGATTGCTGCTCCAATTGATCATACGTCTGTAACTTCGATGACAGGCTTTCGCTCGATTGGTTGTTCGATAAGATGTTCGAAGGCAACGCGCTCATCATCGGCGATATACCCGCGAACAGCCCTCCGAACAGCCCTCCCGACTTCATCATCGATGGATTTTTACTGCTCGCCTCAACCACTTCATCGCTGAACGTTCGCGCTCGCCGCGCTCGATCCAGACTTTCATACGTCTTCGACTTCCTCACCGCGTCGCTGTACGTCCCCTGCCGCGCCATTTCATCACTTATTATCCCATTCGACAGCGACGGACTTACCATCGACATTTGCAACGGGATATCTCCGAACGGTCCGAGCGGCTTCATCATCGACGTGCTCATTTGACGGTCAAGGAACGATCCGCTCGTTTTCTCCTGCGCTCGCCTCATGCTCTCGTACGACTTCGACTTGCTCACTTCGTTGCTGAACGTGCCGATCTTGCGCGCCATTTCCTCACTGATATATCCGTTCGACATTGAAGGCATTGACATCGGCAGCGAAGACTGTTGCCCGCCGAGTACTCCCAGCATCGCGCCCGTCCTCTGCCACAGCGAGATCGCATTGCTGTCGCCGCGCTTGATCGGGATCGCCGCCTCGGCACTGTCCTCCGCGAACGTCGTCAGGAACTCGCCGCGAGGATAGATGCCGCCCACCGCATTATGCGCCGGCTCTCCTCCGCTGAACAACGACGATAACGCCGCTCGCGCTTCTCCCGCCGCATTCATTACCGCACTGCCCGCACTCGACGCCGCACTCATCAACGCACTTATCGCACTCGACGCCGCCGCTCCCAAGCCGCTCACATTTCCCGACGCCCCCGCTGCCGACCCGCTCAACGCCTCCACGCCCGCTTGCGCTCCCGACGCCGAGCTCGCCAACCCGTTTATGCCGCCCGTCGCATTCGACGATGACGAGCCCAATAAATCTACGCCCGTGCCCGCCGCCGTCGCTTGACTTCCAAACATCACCAACTCCATTGACGCCGCCGAAGATGACGAGCCGAACGCTGTCATTGCCGCCGTCGCCGACAAACTCGACGCCGTCACTTGACTGCTCGCCGCACTCTGCTCCGCCGCCGCATTCGAGATCGCCGCACTCAACTCCAACGTCGACGCCGTTATCTCTGCCGCGCCCGAAGGTGCCGTCGGTACCGTCGAAGGCATTGACATCGGCATCGCTCGCGTTATCGCCGTCTCGTCCGTTCGTTTCACCGCCTGCGCTGCTTTCACTATCGCCGCCGCCAACGCAGGATCAGTTTCTCCCGTCGAGAGGCGCCCTTCGCGTTGCGCCTCTTTTGCCGCCTGAAACTTCGCCGCCGCAGACTTCAACGCGCTCAGTTTGTCCGCCGCCGACTTCAACGCGCTCGACGAGCTCTCCAACGACTTCGCCGCCGGCATCATCGCCTTCGTCGGTGCATCGTCCTTCTTCTCCTCCAACTTCAACTTCTCTATCGCCGCCGTCAATTGCGCTATCATATCCGTCTTCGACGCATCGCTCACATTGTCCAGCGCTTTGATCTCCGCTATCGCCGCCTTCAATGCCGCATCCTTGTTGCTTTGCTCCGAGATCATTTGCGACATGCTCTGCACCAGCGCGTCCCGATCCGCCAACGTCTCTGTCGACTTCTCGCTCAACGCCGCTCTCAGTTCCGATGTAAATCCTTCCGTCGATAACCGACTGTCTATCGCTTCAGATACCGCACTGATCACGCTCGATTGTTGCTCCGCGTTTAGCGCTCCCTGCTCGCGCAATGCCGACATCACCGCCGACATAAATTCGTCCTTACCGCCTGCCTCCTTCACTTCTTTCGCGCTCAACTCCGTCAGTGCTTCCGTCAGCGACGCCACCGTGATCGCTTCCGAATTGTCAAGCCGCGTCTGCAGTTCGCTCGTCTTCTCTTCATTGCCCTCTCGCGTCGCATTTCGCAATTCCACTTCGATCTCTTCTCGCTCCGATCGATCGCTCTTCACCGTCTCTAACACCGTCTGCCTAACGCTCTCACCGCGCTTCGGCTCCGACGGTTTCGCTCCCCAACTCAGCGCCGACCAATCAAATTCTCCCTTCATTATCGTCCCGTCGTAAAAGCCGCCCGCTATCTTGCCGATGTTCTGTAACGCTTGCGCAAAGCCTTCCACCGCGTGCTTTACCATATCAAACACGCCCATCAAGCCTTCGCCCAACGCCTCTCGTACCTTCCCGATCGCGCCTAAGATGTTCCCGTTCATCAACAGCGAAAACGCTTCAAGCAGTTTGCCTCCGATCTTCCCGATCGTCGACAACAGATCTCCTACCAACTTGATCGCCGTCGTGATCACATTCGTTATCACTTCGACCGCGCCCAGCACGCCCGCCAACATCACTTGCCCCAAGCCGCTGGCGTTGAACGACTCCATAAATTGCGACCACGCCGCGCTTATCTGTTCTATCGCCGGACTTACCGACGCCGTCACTTCACTAAACGCCGCGCTTATCCTCGGCCCTATCGTTTCAAAATATCCCCCCACTTGCTCCCAATTGCTGTAGATCATATATGCCGCCGCCGACAACGCCGCGATCGCCGCGCCCCACGGTGTGAATACGAACGACATCAGCGCCCGCCCCGCGCCCGAGATCGCCGCACCCATCGCGCTGAAACTCGACGTCAAGCCGCCCGCCGACGCCACTCCCGTCAACGCATTGAACGCACTCGTCGCCTTGATCAATTCGATCGTCGTCGATGCAAAGTTTAGTCCCGCTAGCGCCAATCGAAATCCTCCGAGCGCCACTATGCCGCCCGCCACCGACGCCGCTATTCCTCCGATCGCTTGCACCACGCCCGCATGCTCCGACGCAAACTGTGCTATCGATCGCGTCACTTCCGTCAACGCGTCTATTCCCGAGCGCGTCGCAGGTAAGAAGGCATTCCCTATCGAGATCGACGCCGATTCTATCGCCGACTGCAAACTGATCCAACTCCCGCGCGTGTTGTCCGCCACCACGCCCGCCGTCTGCGCCGCCGCTCCGTCCGAGCCCCTCAGCCCCTCATAAAAATCGTGTATCTTATCATAGCCGCCGTTCTCCAGCATCGCCATCACGCCCGGCGCCGCATATTTGCCCGCCCACGCCTCTACGAACGACGTCTTTTTCTCCTTCGACCAATCCTTCGACTTCTCACTGTATTGACGGATCAGGCTCATCAACATGCTTTCGCCTTGTAAGGTTTGGCTCGCATCTATCCCCTCCTGCTCCATCAGCTCTTGGAACGCCGCATTCTGATTCATCTCCTCCGGCGTCATAAAACCTGCCTCCGACATCGCCTCCATCGTCTTCTTCGACGGCGCCACGCTACGCAACAGAAATGATTTCATCGCCGTGCCCGCCATCGACCCGCGCACGCCGCTGTCTACCATGAATTTCTGCGCCGCATATAAATCCTCTAAGTCGATCTCCAATGCCGACGCCACCGGCGCCACATATTTCATCGTGTCGTCGACCATCGACAACGTCTGATTCGAATGCGTCGTCAGATACGTCGTTCGATCCGCCAGCCTCTTGTATCCCTCCGCCGTGTTCGGTATCTTCATCGACGTCGAGATGTTCGAAAAGATATCCGCCGTCCGATCCAGCTCCGTGTTGTTCGCTATCGCCAAATGTACCATCGACGCCAATCCTTCATCTATCTGCTGCGCATTAAAGCCCGCCATCGCCAGATAATTGCCCGCTCTCGCCGCTTCCGTCGCCGAGTATTGCGTCGTCCGACCTATCTCCTTGTACCGTGCATCGAGTATCGCCATTTCACGGTCGATCGCATGGACATTCCCTCGATTTATGTGATCCATCTGCGTCAGCGCCTTCGACCTCGACAATTCCGCCTCGTACGTCATTGCCGTTTGTCCCGCACTTACAAACGGATTCAGTATCTGCTTACCCGTTTCTGCCGCATTTGACATGTTGAACCACGCATCATTAAGATCGGATATCGACCGGGAATGTGCCGCGCGCGCCTCGCCTAACCTTTTCGCCGTATCACTCACGCGCTTCATCGCATCCGCCGTTTTCGCCGTCTCTTGCGACAGCCTCATCATCGATTGCACCAAGTGTTCTACGCTCACGCCCGCCGCTCGCAATTGCCTCGCCGCATCTTGCAATCGACTGAACTGCCCGCTGCCCACCTTGCCTTGCGATACTTCATTTCGCAACTGCGCGTACTTCATCAGCATTTGGTTCAATCGGTTCAATTCCGTCAACCGATTTTGCAACGGCGTCACTTGCCGGCTCATACTGCTTTTTTCGGCTTCCTTGAGCCCCTTCATCGCGTTTTGCGCCGTCTTGATCGCCGCCATCAATGAGCCGTCGAGCTTGCCGCTCAGCCGAAAGATCGCTTCAAACTGTTTCATTTCTCGCACCTCGAAAGGAGTTGATTTTTTATGTTATTCGATCCAAAAAAAGTGCCCCCGTCGCTCTTCCATCACGACCGCTTCCTCTTTGAGTACCGTCAAAAACAATTGGAAGACATTCGATTGGCACAACGTCTGCGCAACGGGCTTGCGACCGGAGAATACTATGACGATCAAGGTTTCGACGAGGACGGTTACGATCGTGAAGGTTACGATCGAGAGGGTTACAACGCTTGGGGAAATGACCGTTGGGGCAATCGGCGCCCGAAAAGAAACGACGCCTTAATCGAGCCCTTCGCTTGGGCGGAGTATCTGCGCGCCAACCGTCTGCAGGTTTGTCAAAACAGTCCCGATCATCGCGACGAGGACGGCTACGATTTCGAAGGTTACGATGTCGACGGTTACGATGAGGACGGTTTCGATCGCGACGGGCTGCACCGCAACGGCATCGATCGCATCTTCAGAACTCCTCAGGACAGAAAGGATTGGGAAACTCTCTTCGGCCCCTTGCCCTATTGAGCGCGGTTGCATGATGCTCTGCGCCGTCGACACCGCGTTTGACATGTTGTCCCACGCGTTATTAAAATTGGTCGATGCATCATTGTGCGCGTCGTATGCCTTCGCCAGATTTTCTTGCGCTTGTATCGCTTTCGTCGCTTGCTCGATTCGCCTTCTGCAATTGCTTGTTCAACTGCTCCAGCGCCCGCCTGTATCTTCTGCAGTTCCGTCAACGCTCTCGACAGCGAATCCGTATTAAAGTTCATCCGCCCTCTCGACGCGCCTTTTAATCGGTTCAACATCCCCGTCGCATTTTGGATCGCACTTTGCAACGTCCCGTCCAACACCCCGCTCACGACCACCTGCAAATCTAATCTCTTACTCATTTCCTCACCTCAGAAAGGAGTGTTTCACCATGTGTTCCGACCACGGCGCGCTCTTCGCCAAACGCCTTAAACAAGAATCCCTCGACTTCCAACACCTCCAAGAGTGCAATCTCAATCTCGCTTTGAACGGTATCGACAAAGACAATCAAGGCTTCAATCGCGACGGCTACAACGATGAAGGTTTCGACCGCGACGGCTATGATCGCGACGGTTATGACAAAGACGGCAAAAACAAATGGGGTTTCTACCGCCTTAACTTCTGACAGACGGAGTTGAGTTCCATGTCAAACGGCGATCACTTTTTGATATCAAATCTATAAGAATTACTTCAAACACGGCATCGAACGCGATGATGCCGGATACGACGAGGAAGGTTACGACCAGGAAGGGTTCGATCGAGACGGGCTTGACCGAGACGGCTACGATCGTAACGGCGTTTTCGATCCGGTTATGTATCATGCCTGTGCCCGCGGCAAAGAGTACATCCGTCAAGAACGTTCTCTCGCACAAATTGCCGTCAATCCCGACGGTCGAGACGATTTCGGTTACGACCTTGACGGTTATGATCGAGAGGGATATGACCGAAACGGGCTTGACAGGAATTTTTGCAATAGGCGCGGAGAATACCTCTACGACCGTTGAGCCGATATAAACTCGGCAAGGCAAGCGGCAAAAAAAATGAGCCGCGCAGCTCGAAATGATTTTGATCGAGGGCAGTTCAATCGGACTGCCATTTTTATTGCTTGACCGCCAGCCGCTTGGTGAAGAAGTTCCACACCGTCACCAGCGCCGTCGCCATGATTTTCGCGACCATGTAATGCAAGCCGACCCGCTCGACCAGAAGGAACATGCTCAACTGATTGATCCCCAAGCCCATCACGCTCGTCAGCAGGAAGAGCGTCGCAACCTTCGACCCGCTCCGCGCGGAACTCCATACCCATCGAACACACATCTCATAATTGATCGCAACCGCCAACACAAACGCCAGCCCCGCCGACGTCAGATAATTGATTCCGACGAACTCCGTCAACGTCCACAGCGTCGCGAGCTCGAGCACAAAGCAACTGCCTCCCGCGATCAGAAATCGGATCACTTCAGTTCGCATCGTCGACACCGCCCACAAAAATTTTTTCCGTTGAAATTGACACCGCGTAATGTTACAATGCTACGAACGATTATGCAAGCCGCTAAAGGAGGCAGATAGAGATGATGGACGAAAAGGATTGGGCTCTGTTCAAAAAGAAATTGGATCAGCGCACGGGCATCGACCTGCAATTGTATAAGGAACCGCAGATGAAGCGGCGCATCAGTAATCTCGTCACTCGCGCCGAAATGAATTCCTTCGTCGAGTACTTTGATAAGGTCTCAAGGAATAAGGACGACTTCGCCGAGTTCATCGAGTACTTGACCATCAACGTATCGGAGTTCTTCCGCACCCCCGATAAATTTTCCAAGCTCGAAACCGATGTCATTCCCTACCTCTTGACCAGATCGTCGCGCCTGTCCATTTGGAGCGCCGGCTGCTCGATCGGCGCCGAGCCTTACTCTCTGTCGATAATCATGAAGGAGATATCTCCCAACGTCCGCCATCGCATTCTCGCCACCGATCTCGATATCGATATTCTGTCGAAGGCGCGCAAGGGCATCTACGTCGACAACGAGCTCAAGAGCATGCGTCCCGACCGTCGAACCAAGTACTTCACCAAGACCCCCGACGGGAAATTCGCCGTCAAGCCCGAGATCAAATCGGCGGTCGAGTTCAAGCGGCACAATCTGCTAAAAGATCCGTTCGAGAAGGGATTCGATCTGATCCTGTGCCGCAACGTGGTCATCTACTTCACCGAAGAGGCGAAGGACATGCTCTATGCGCACTTCTTTGAGTCGTTGAAGCCCGGCGGGATTTTGTTCGTGGGCGCGACCGAAGCCATACTAAATTTCCGTCGGCTCGGGTACACCAGCTATCAACCGTTCTTCTATCAGAAACCGATAAAATGATGTGAGGTGATCGAATGTACGCAAATGCGCAGGCGGAGACGATCGGCCGCGACGATTTGGAGTCTCTGCAGTTCGAGCGGCTCAAAAAAATTGTCGAATGGGCGTATGAGAAGAGCGCATATTACAATCGAGCGTTCCGTCGGCGCAACATCAAACCGGATTCGATCCAATCGTTGGCGGACATCAATCGGCTGCCGCTGCTCAATCTGTCGACGTTGCATCGCACCGACGCATTTGACATTCTCACGTTGCCGCTGTCGAGCGTGTTGAGGTTCAATCACATCATCGAGTCGACGGGAGAGATCACCAAGCTCTATACCAAGGGCGATGTCCTTCGAAATGTCGAGCTGATGAGCCGATGCTTGGTGGCGGCGGGCATCAACAATGCGTCGGTGGTGGGAGTGCAGGGCGAGATGTCCGACAGCCGCATGCTCGATGTGCTCTACGCGCTTGAGATGTTGGGTGCGACGGTGGTGCCGTTCGGGACGGATTATCGGCAGTGGTTGAGGCTGATGGATTTGGCGACGGTCGACACGTTGATCAGCACGCCGCAATTGGTCATGCAGTTGATCATTCAATTGCAGACGATCGGGAAGAACATTGCCGATTATCCGATTGGGAAGATCGTTTGTCTCAACGCCAATACGATACAAAATCCTTTGCAGCAGCACATTCGGGAGCGCACGACTTCGAAGGTGTATAATTTGTTTGCGCCGCCGGAGTTGGGGTGTGCGGGCATGCTCTATCAATGTGCCGAGCATTCGGGGCATCATCTGCAGGAGGATTGTTATCTGGCGGAGCTGGTGCATTTCGACAGTGAGGAGCCGGTGACGGAGGACGAGCGCATGGGCGAGCTGGTGATCACGACGTTGACGGCGCAAGCGATGCCGCTGATCAGATATCGGACGGGGCAGGCGGTGCGTCGAATGAGCGGGCAATGTTCGTGCGGGCGTTCGTTCGTGCGATTGGCGACGCCTTACACTGCAATTCGTAATGCGTGATGCGTAATTGGGGGGCGACGGGGAAAAAACGGGCGCCCGCCTCCCGAATGGGGCGGCTCGCCCGCTTCCTTTGCTCGATCCCAAAACATTTTTAGAGATCAAAGTTTAGGGCGGCAGTTGAAGGGGAGATGGAAAAAAGTACGGGCGCCCGCCTCCGCATGGGCGGCTCGCCCTAATTCATGATCAGCGGCTCAACGGTTGAAGGGGCGACGGTGAAAGGAAAGGGCGCCCGCCTCCCGCACGGGGCGGTTCGCCCTAATGCTTGATCGGCGGCTCAATGGTTGAGGGCGACGGTGAAAAAAATAGGGCGCCCGCCTCCCGAATGGGGCGGCTCGCCCTGATCATAAGCGGAGGCTCAACGGTTGGGGCGACGGTGAAAGGGACGGGCGCCCGCCTCCGATGCCGGCGGCTCGCCCTGATCCATGATCAGCGGCTCACCGGTTGAAGGCGACGGATAAAGAACGGGCGCCCGCCTCCGCATGGGGCGGCTCGCCCTATCCTCTTCGGTCGGCTAAACAGTTTAGGCGCCGAATAAAATTTACGGGGCGGAGGAGAAGGGGGCGTCCGCCTACTGAGCGGGCGGCGACCCCATTTCTCTTCAATCAAAGCGCAACGGTTGGGGCGACGTTGAAAGGGTCGGGCGCCCGCCTACTCGCGCGGCGGCTCGCCCTAATCCATGATCAGCGGCACAATGGTTGAAGGGGCAACGGTGAAAGGGACGGGCGCCCGCCTTCGATGCCGGCGGCTCGCCCGCTTCCTTTGCTCGATCCCAAAACATTTTTAGAGATCAAAGTTTAGGGC
>JAFUXN010000110.1 GCA_017477125.1 Selenomonadaceae bacterium | reverse complement strand
CGCCACCTCCTCAACAGCAAGCGGCACCTGCTCCGCCGCCGCCACCGCCCCAACCTCAACAGGCAGCACCGCCGCCGCAGCAGCCGCAAGGAGCGCAGTATGGATATGGAGGTGCACCCCAAATGCAGCCGCACGTGGCAACTAACGTACCGGTGTCGCCGGCGCAGTTCCAACCGCTTTCGATGGAACCGGTACAAGTCAACGAAGCTAACATTGGATTGATCTTGGACGTGCCGCTGCAAATCACAGTCGAGCTCGGGCGGACGAAGAAATCAATCAAAGAGGTTTTGGAGCTCGCAACCGGCTCGATCGTGGAGCTTGATAAACTCGCGGGTGAGCCCGTCGAAATTCAGGTCAACGGTCAATATCTGGCGAAGGGCGAAGTCGTCGTCATCGATGAAAACTTTGGAGTGCGAATCACCGAGATCGCCTCGCCCGCCGAGCGCGCCGCAAGACTGAAGTAAAATTTTTCAACAGGGCTTGCCGATTTAAGATCGATGTTGTATAATGCGCTTGATCTTTCGTTAATGGAATCGATAATGGTTTAGAAATCAATAGAGGAGAGATGATTTATGGCAGTTCGAGTACTGGTCGTGGACGACGCAGCGTTTATGCGCATGATGGTCAAAGACATTCTGTCGAAGAACGGCTACGAAGTGGTCGGCGAGGCTGAGAACGGAATGAAGGCAGTAGAAAAATACAACGAGCTGCGCCCCGACCTTACGACGATGGACATCACGATGCCCGAGATGGACGGCATCAGTGCGGTCAAAGCGATCCGCAAGATTGATCCGAACGCCAAGATTGTAATGTGCTCTGCAATGGGTCAGCAGGCGATGGTTATAGAGGCAATTCAAGCGGGAGCGCGTGACTTCATCGTCAAACCGTTCCAGGCAGATCGCGTGCTTGAGGCCGTGAGAAAAGCTGTTGGCTAAAATTTGGATGTTAATCGCGTTGCCGGCGTCGAAGGTCGAGGCGGCGGGCTACTTATCGGGCTATGAGGAAGTCGAGCCCGTTGGTGCAGGCGTATCTTGGTGGTCGACGCTGGCTTACGTGATCAGTTTGATAGCAGTATTCGCGATAGTGCTGTTGATGGCGTATGTTTTTGCGCGCCTGATCGGCGGCAAGTTGAATGCGCGAATGAGCGGACAGACGAGCAAAGTGCTTGAAAATCTTCCGCTGGGACCGAATCGCTCTGTCTGCATAGTCGAGATGGCGGGCAGAGTATTTTTATTGGGAGTGACGGATAACTCGATCAACCTCTTGACGGAGATCACCGACGAAGAGGAGATCGAGCGATTACGTCAAGAGGCGCGGGAGCTCTCGTCAGACGTCTTTCGACAAGAGTTCGGAACGCTCTCCTCGATAATGGATCGCCTCACCTCAAAAAAGAAACATTGATCCCCGCCCCCATGGTTTCTGAAGGCGAAAGCCTTTAAGGGGCGGGTGGGCGGGATCAATAAAATTCCCTTTGACTGTAGCATGGAGATTTGAGAATCAACATAATGAAAGTCATTTTTTTTATTTTGAGCGCGGCGCTGTTGCTTGCCTCCAACGCGGAAGCGGCGCCCGCCATCCCCAGCCTCAACGTCGAGGTCGGTACCGCCGAAGGTCCTCAGGACGTGGCAAGCTCATTGCAGGTGCTCGCCGTCTTGACCGTCGTCAGCCTTGCGCCGGGCATTTTGATCATGACCACGTCATTCATTCGGATCGTGGTCGTGCTCGGATTTTTGAGATCGGCGCTCGCCACTCAGAACGTGCCTTCGAACCAAGTGATCGTGGCGCTCGCTCTCTTCTTGACCTTCTATCTGATGAGTCCGTACTGGTCGCAAGCAAACGAGCAGGGACTTCAGCCGTACCTCAACGGGCAGATCACGCAGGAGGAAGCGATTGATAATGTGGTCGAGCCGATCCGCGAGTTCATGTTCAAGCAGACGCGCGAATCGGATTTGGCTTTATTCGTCAATCTTGCCAACGACGAGCGTCCCGAGACGCAGGACGACGTATCGACCTTCACGCTGATCCCGGCGTTCATCATCAGCGAGCTCAAGACGGGATTTCAATTGGGCTTTATGATTTATGTGCCGTTCATCGTCATCGATATGATTGTGGCGTCAACGCTGATGTCGATGGGCATGATGATGCTGCCTCCCGTTATGATCTCGATGCCGTTCAAAGTATTATTGTTCGTGATGGTCGACGGCTGGCATTTGTTGGTACGATCGTTGATATTGAGTTTCAGGTGAGGGCGCGCAATGAGTTCGGAGTTAGTCATACAGTTGGCGCAAGAGGCGCTGATGATGGTGATGTTGGTGTCGGCGCCGATGTTGGGCTTGGGGCTGATCGTCGGCTTGATGGTGAGCATATTCCAAGCGACGACGTCAATCCAAGAACAGACGCTGGCGTTCATCCCGAAGATCATCGCGGTGTTCGTTGCGATACTGATTTTCGGACCGTGGATGTTGAGGCTGATGGTTGAGTTTGTGACGGGGATATTCGCCAACCTCCCGCAGAGGATCGGGTAAAGCAATTTTGGATTGCCTATGATAGATTTCTTCGATTTGATGCAGAACCACATCGCCGCGTTCCTGATCATTTTGAGCAGAACGTCCGGCTTGTTTATGTTGTCTCCGTTCCTGGGCAGCATGAATATCCCGACGCAGATCAAAGCGGCGTGTGCGTTTTCGTTTGCGGTTATCTTATATCCCGTCGTCAACACGCCCGTCGAAATCCCCGCCGACGTTTGGAACTATGCGCTGATGATTTTCGAGGAGCTGTTGATGGGCTGGCTGATCGGATTCGTCGGAGCGTGCGCGCTGTCGGCGATCAACATGGCGGGCAAGGTCATGGACATGCAGGTCGGTTATGCGGTCGTCAACGAAATGGATCCGACCAGCGGTCAACAGATCGCGTTGATCGGCAGTTTCATGTACAATCTGGCGATCCTGATCATGCTCGTCGTCAACGGACATCACATGTTGATCTCCGCGCTCGCCGAGAGTTTTAATGTGGTGCCGCTGGCGACGGCGGTCTACAATGTCGAACTCTCGTCGCTGATCGTCGACATAACGAGCGACATATTTTTGACGGGAATGAAGATCGCCATGCCCGTCACGTTTGCGATCCTGATGATCAATGTCGGCATGGGCATACTCGCCCGCACCATGCCCCAGATGAATATTTTCGTCATCGGCATTCCATTGCACTTATTCCTCGGCACCGGCGTGTTGCTCATGCTCATGCCGTTCTACGTTTTATTCTTGGACGTGATCTTCAATGCTATGTACAAAAATATTTCCCTCGTCATCAAATCCATGGCGGGAGTCTGAACTTCCCATCGTCCCGACCGTCGAGCTCAACTTTGACCTTCAACGTTTTGCGGAGGGCGACAAGACCGAAGAGCCGACCGCCAAGAAACGTCGCGACGCTCGAAAGAAAGGTCAAGTTGCTCGCAGTCAGGAGCTCAATGCCGCCTTCGTCCTGCTCATGGGCTTCTTCATGCTCAAGCTCCTCTGGGAATATATTTACGGCAATCTCGCCGAGTACATGACTTATCTTTACGGTCACCTCTATCAATCGACGTCGACCGAATCAATATCGGAGCTGTTCATCGGGATAATGATCCTGTTGGCGAAGACCGCGTTGCCGGTGATGTTCGCCATCATGCTGGTGGGGCTCGGGATCAATTTGTTGCAGGTCGGGCTGGTCGTCTCGACGGAGAAACTTGAGCCCAAGCTCGACAATCTCAATCCGATCAACGGCTTCGGAAGAATTTTTTCCAAGCGCTCACTGGTCGAGCTCGTCAAATCGATTTTCAAGATCATCATCATCGGGTTTTTCATCTGGCTCTACGTCAAGGATCAAATTCCCTACATGCCATATTTCATCTACTACGATCTCAACACGAGCCTCACGCAGATTGCCGATACGATCTTCACGCTGGCGTTTCAGATCATCGCGGTGATCATGGTGATGGCGATTGCCGACTACGCTTATCAAACGTGGCAGACGACGCAGGACTTGATGATGACCAAGCAAGAGGTCAAGGACGAGTTCAAGCAAACCGAAGGCGATCCGCAGATCAAGGGCAAGATTCGCCAGAAGCAGAGGCAAATGGCGATGATGCGCATGATGCAGGAAGTTCCGAAGGCAGATGTGATCGTCACGAACCCGACGCATTTGGCGATCGCGTTGATGTATAAGCAAGGCATGCCGGCGCCGGTGGTGCTTGCCAAAGGTCAAGACATCGTCGCGGAGAGGATCAAAGAGATCGCGCGCAAGTATCGCATCCCGATCCTCGAGAACAAACCGTTGGCTCGAGCGTTATATGAGGCGGTGCAGGTCGGCGATCTCGTGCCGCGAGAATTATATCAGGCGGTGGCGGAGGTGCTTGCGCATGTGTATCGTCTCAAGAGCAAGGGCAGAGGACGTTCGGCGGCGGCTTGAACGTCGGGCAACGGCGTTCGAGACCGGGCGATTGACATTGACCGTTGAAACTGTATAATTGTTAATAAACGCGGACAGGAAATGACCCATAGAGACGATTGATTGCAATGAACAATGAAGACGTTTTTTCGCGCCTGGAACAATCTCTGGGCGAGCTCAGACGGCAGCACGAAAAAAAGAAAAGGGAGACAGGCATGGCATCACCTGATGAATTGACGGGCGGCTCGCTCGGATCGTTCATACAAAAATACAGCGACGTCATCATCGCGTTCACGCTCGTCATGATCGTCATAATGATGATCATTCCGTTGCCGACCGCGTTGCTCGACCTCTTGATCTGTTTGAACATAACGATTGCGCTCATCGTCATAATGAGTGCGATCTACAATGAAGAGGCGCTCGATTTATCGGTCTTCCCGTCGTTGCTGTTGGTGACGACGTTATTTCGATTGGCGCTCAACATCTCGTCGACGCGACTGATCTTGATCAACGGATATGCGGGCGAGGTTATAACGGCGTTCGGCAACTTCGTCGTCGGGGGCAATCCCGTCGTCGGCTTCATCATGTTCATTATCTTGGTCATTATAAATTTCATAGTCATAACGAAGGGCTCCGAGCGCGTGGCGGAGGTCAGTGTGCGATTCACGCTCGACGCGATGCCCGGCAAGCAGATGGCGATCGATGCCGACCTCAACCAGGGCGCGATCACCGACGCGGAGGCGAAGGTTCGGCGCGAGAAGATTCAACGCGAAGCAGATTTCTTCGGCGCGATGGACGGTGCATCGAAGTTCGTCAAGGGCGATGCGATTGCGGCGATCGTCATAATGTTGATCAATATAGGCGGCGGATTTGTGATCGGCATGGCGCAAAGAGACATGTCGGCGGCTGATTCGTTGCAGACTTATACGCTGTTGACCGTCGGCGAAGGATTGGTCAGCCAAATTCCCGCGCTGTTGATCTCGACGGCGACGGGTATCATCGTGACGCGCGCGGCGTCGGAAGGCAACCTCGGACAAGACATCGTCGGGCAGCTGTTCAGGAACGAGCGGATATTCTTCATCGTGGCGGTCGTGTTGGGACTGCTGGCGATCGTGCCGGGACTGCCGGGCGTACCGTTCTTCGCATTGGCGGCGGTGTGTGCGTTTATCGGTTACAATCTGCAGAAGGGCACAACCGTTTCGGTCGAGGAGGAAGAGGAGGCGGCTCAAGCGGCGGCGAAGGCGGAGGCAACGCGCCCCGAAAATATTGTCTCGCTGTTGCAGGTCGATCCGATGGAATTGGAGATCGGTTATTCATTGATCCCGTTGGTCGACACCGGGCAGGGCGGCGACTTGCTTGATCGAATCGTGATGATCCGACGGCAATGCGCGCTCGAACTCGGCTTGGTCGTGCCGACGATCCGCATACGAGACAACATTCAGATCAAGCCGAACGCGTACATCATCAAGCTCAAGGGCATGGAGATAGCGCGCGGCGAACTGTTGTTGGATCATTTCTTGGCGATGAACTCGGGGACGGTGTTTGAGGAAGTGCCGGGCATTGAGACGATTGAACCGGCGTTCGGACTGCCGGCGTTGTGGATACCGGAGAGCGAACGCGAACAGGCAGAGCTCAACGGTTATACGGTGGTCGATGCGGTGTCGGTGCTGGCGACGCATTTGACGGAAGTGATCAAGCAACACGCCTCGGAAATTCTCGGACGTCAGGAGACGCAAAATCTCATCGACAACATTTCGAAGACGCATCAATCGCTGGTCGACGAGGTCATTCCCGAGCTCATGGGCGTGGGCGAAATTCAGAAGGTGCTCGCCAATCTGTTGAAGGAACGGATATCGATCAGAGATATGGCGACGATCCTGGAGGTGCTGGCGGATTACGCGCGGGCGACAAAGGACACGGAGATATTGACGGAGTATGTGCGGCATGCGATGGCGCGACAGATCACGTCGCAGGTGGTGCAGGACAACGTGTTGACGTGCGTGACGCTCGACCCGGGCTTGGAGCAGAAGATCGCGTCGTCGGTACAGCGAACGGATCATGGCTCGTTTGTGTCGATGGATCCCGATTCGATGAGGAAACTGGTGCAAGCGCTCAACGGCGAGCTCGAGAAGATGACCAACGCGGGATATCAACCAATCGTATTGACATCACCGGCAGTGCGGTTGTATTTTAGGAAGTTGATCGAACGGTCGATAAGCGGATTGACGATCGTGTCGCACGCGGAGATCGACCGGACGGTAGAGATACAAATCGTCGGGGTGGTGAAAATCTAAGTGCAGATCAAAGTATTTAAGGCGACGTCGATGCGCGAGGCAGTTGCGCAGATGAAGAAGGAGCTTGGCGAAAATGCGGTGATCCTTCACACGAAGAAATATAAGGACGGAGGATTTTTGGGCGTCGGCAGTCGAGAGATGATCGAATTGACGGCGGCGATAGAGGACGAGAAGCCCGCCAAGAAGGAACTGCCGACAGAGAAAATCGAGCCGCCCGCAGAAAAATTGGCGCCTCCCAAACCGTTGCGAGCGTCGTCAATGCTGTCGCAATACAAGACGAGCGGGACGCCCGAGGGAGTGGCGTTGGCTGAACGAGCACAACAGGCGCGATCGGCGGCGGAAGGCTTGAGAACGGACACGTCATTGAGCGTCGAAAGACCGATCGTCGAGCCCGAACCGCAACCCGAACCGCAACCCGAGCCCGCTCCGTCGATCGAACCGCAACCGATTGTTGAGCCGCAACCGATTGTTGAGCCGACGCCGACGGTTGAGCCGATCCCCGAACCTGCGCCGATCGAGCCTGCACCGCTCGCGCCGCCGACGCCGATCATTGAGCCGCCGCCCGTCGAGCGAACGGCGACGAGCGAGTTATTGACGGCGGCGATGAACATAGCATCGACGTCCGCGCCGGTGCCGCAACCCGAATCGGTACCGCAACCTGCGCCATTGCCGACGGAGATTTCGAATTTGAAGGCGGAACCTCGACCGATCGAGCCGCCCGTTCATAGCGAACAACTTTCGGCGACGCAAACCATACCGCCGACGCCGACAGTCACGTTGACGACGGATCAACTGGCGCAGATGCAGGCGGCGATGGTGGCTCAAGCGGTGGCGCAAATTCAATTGAACACGGTGCCGCCGCAGGCGCCGCCTCCTCCCGTCGAGCAACCGAAGGTCGAAGCAACGCAAGCGCGAGTCGAGCGCAACGAAGAGGAACGCGAATCGGATCGAGCGAGCGAGGAGAAGATCAAAAAGCTCGAGACGGAGATCGCGCAGATGAAAGCGATGTTGGCGAAGGTACTCGGGCGTGACGTGACGCGCGGGACGGTGTCATTGCATGAGGCGTTGAGGCAGCAGGAGGTCAGCGAAGACATACTCAACGATATGGCGGTGACGGCGGGCGCGGGCGAAACGTTGGCGGACAGTCAATCGCTCGAGGCGCGCACGACGTTGACGAATTATCTGCGGGCGAATGTGGTATTCTCCGAAGGGATCAAACTCAATCGGCATGGAGTGCGGATCGCGGCGCTGTTGGGGACGACGGGCGTGGGCAAGACGACGACGCTGGCGAAGATCGCGGCGAAATTTGTATTGGAAAATCAGGTGACGGCGGCACTGATCACTGCCGACACGTACAGGATATCGGCGGTCGAACAGTTGAGGACGTACTCTGACATATTGGGATTGCCGTTGGAGATCGTTTACACGCCGGCGGAACTGTCGCGAGCGATCACCAAACATCGGACGCGGGATTTGATATTGATCGACACGGCGGGACGCTCTCAACACAACGATTATCAGATGAAAGAGCTGGTTGAGCTCCTGTCGATCAATCAGAGGATCGAAAAGCATTTGGTGTTGAGCGTGACGACAAAGCAATCGGATGCGAAGGACATCATTGAAAAATTTTCGATCTGCGAGCCCGACAAGATCATCTTCACGAAGACGGACGAGACGAGCACGTTGGGGCTGATCATGAATTTGATGGTGAAGCAGCCGCGGCTGAGCTTGTCGTATTTCACCAACGGTCAAAGCGTGCCCGATGATATCATTGCGGCGTCGAATGAGAGTTTGGTTGATCTCCTCCTCCGTTGAATAAAAAAGACGGGCGCCCGCCTACCGCTCGGGGCGGCTCGCCCTTTCCTCTTAGTCAACCAAAATTTTTTGGGTTGGAGGGCAACGCCCTTAAAACCGTTTGGGTCGAAGGGCAGCGCCCTTCAAAACTCTTCGGGGCGGAGGACAGCGCCGTTCAAAACTTTTTGGGTCGAAGACAGCAACAGTCGAAAATGGCGGTTGGGTCAACGTGGAAAAACGGGCGCCCGCCTCCGCTTGGGGCGGCTCGCCCTATCCTCTTCGTCAGCCGAAATTGTTTGAAGCGGAGGGCAACGCCCTTCAAAACTATTTGGGTCGGAGGGCAACGCCCTTCAAAACCGTTTGGATCGAAGGACAGCGCCCTTAAAAACTTTTTGGGTTGGAGGGCAACGCCCTTAAAACCGTTTGGGTCGAAGGGCAACGCCCTTAAAAACTTTTTGGGTCGAAGGGCAGCGCCGTTCATTATCCCGACCGCCCTTTGGAGCCGACGGCTGTTGAGGGCGGGATCAGATTTGACAGGCAGGATCGCCTTTGATATAATCAAATGCCTATGATATTTTTGGGGTTTTAAAATCCCGGGCTTCGATCATAAAGGAGTGACAGCTTTAATGTTTAGTCCTGTTCAGGCCGGCAAGCGAACCAGGTACTCTTATGCCAGAATTAAAGAAGTCATGGATATGCCTCACCTGCTCGATATCCAACGCGATTCGTATAAGTGGTTCTTGCGCGAGGGGCTCAACGAGATTTTCAAGGACATCTCGCCAATCACGGACTTCACCGGCAATCTCGAACTCTTCTTCAAGAGTTTCAAGCTGGGCGAGCCGAAGTACTCGCTCGAGGAGTGCAAGGAGCGCGATGTGACCTACGCGGCGCCGATCCGCGTCAACGTTCAGCTTGTCAATCATGATCAGGGCGACGAGGTCAAGGAGCAGGAAGTTTTCATGGGAGATTTCCCGCTCATGACGAGCACCGGCACGTTCATCATCAACGGCGCCGAGCGCGTCATTGTCAGTCAGCTGGTGCGTTCGCCCGGCGCCTATTATGGCGAGTCGATCGATACGAGCGGCAAGAAGCTGTTCAACGCAACTGTCATTCCGAACCGCGGCGCGTGGATTGAGCTCGAGTCGGATTCGACCGATACGGTCAGCGTCCGCATCGATCGCACGCGCAAGATGCCGGTCACATATTTCCTCCGCGCGCTCAACATGTCGAGCGAAGAAATTCTCGAGACCTTCAACGGCGACGAGAGGATTCGCCTGGCGCTCGAGCACGACGGAGAAGTCGACAATCGAGATAAAGCACTGCTTGAGATCTATCGCCGCCTGCGTCCGGGTGAGCCCGCGACCGCGGAGAGTTCTCTTCAGATGCTCAACTCGCTTTTTTTTGATCCGAAACGTTATGACCTGGCGACGGTCGGGCGCTACAAACTTACAAAGAAGTTGGGTTGGAAGCGCCGCGTGCTGGGCAAGACACTCGCCGAACCGATCGTTGATCGTGAGACCGGCGAGATTTTGTTGTCGACGGACGAGCCGATCACCGAAACCATGCTCAATGAGATCGATGACGGGCGCGAGGAGGCAATTTTTGATCTCAAGGTCGACAAATCGCGTCGGGGTTATCTCACTCCGATCAAGATCAAGGTCAAGACTGCCGACGACCGCGTTGTCACGATGCTGTGCTCGCCGATGCTCGACATTCATGAAAATCGAACGGTTTGCATTGCCGACATACTTTCGGCGATCAGTTACATGCTCAATCTGATTGACGGGATCGGCAACGTCGACGACATTGATCATCTCGGCAATCGACGCGTCCGCGCGGTGGGCGAGCTCCTTCAAAATCAATATCGGATCGGGTTGGCGCGCATGGAACGTGTGGTGCGCGAGCGCATGACGATCCAGGATTCGGATATCATCACGCCGCAAATTCTGATCAACATTCGACCGGTGGTCGCGGCGATGAAAGAGTTCTTCGGCTCATCGCAGCTGTCGCAGTTCATGGATCAGCACAACCCGTTGTCGGAGCTCACTCATAAGCGTCGACTGTCGGCGTTGGGACCCGGCGGCTTGAGTCGTGAACGCGCGGGCTTCGAAGTTCGCGACGTGCACAACTCTCACTACGGGCGCATGTGTCCGATTGAGACGCCTGAAGGTCCGAACATCGGATTGATCGGATCGCTGTCGAATTATGCGCGTGTCAATCAGTTCGGATTCATGGAGACGCCTTATCGGAAGGTCGACAAGGAGCACAATCGGGTGACTGCCGACGTGCGTTATTTGACTGCCGACGAGGAAAATGTTTTGACGATCGCGCAGGCGAATGAGCCGCTCGACGAAAACGATTGGTTTGTCAACGAGCGAGTGACGGCGCGGCGCAATGAGGAAACGATGTTGGTGCGTCGCGAGCGCGTTGATTATATGGACGTGTCGCCGAAGCAGGTTGTATCGATCGCGACGGCGCTGATCCCGTTCCTTGAGAACGACGACGCCAACCGCGCATTGATGGGCGCCAACATGCAACGGCAAGCGGTTCCTCTGCTCAAGACGCAGGCGCCGTTGGTCGGGACGGGCATGGAGTATAAGGCGGCGTGCGACTCGGGCGTTATGGTGCTGGCTCGACGTGCGGGCACGATCAAATCGATGGCGGCGAACTACATTGACATCGTGACTGACGACGGGCGTCGCGATCATTATGACCTGCAAAAGTTTGTGCGCTCGAACCAGGGCACGTGTATAAATCAAATTCCGATCGTCGACGTGGGCGAGCACGTTGAGGCGGGGCAGCCCATCGCCGACGGTCCCGCTACCGACCAGGGCGAGTTGTCGCTCGGCTACAACATTTTGGTGGCTTACATGCCGTGGGAGGGATATAACTACGAGGACGCGATCCTGCTCAGCGAGAATCTGATCAAGCGCGACATTTACACGTCGATCCACATTGAGGAATACGAATGTGAGGCGCGCGATACGAAGCTCGGTGCGGAGGAGATCACTCGAGACATCCCGAATGTGAGCGACGACACTCTGAAGGATTTGACCGACGAGGGCATCATCGCGATCGGCGCCGACGTTCGACCGGGAGATATCTTGGTTGGTAAAGTTACGCCGAAGGGCGAGACGGAATTGACGGCGGAAGAAAGATTGCTCCGCGCGATCTTTGGCGAGAAGGCGCGAGAGGTGCGCGACACTTCGTTGAGGGTGCCGCATGGCGAGAGCGGCAAGATCGTTGACGTGAAGATATTCGATCGCGAGAAGAATGATGAGCTGTCGCCGGGCGTCAATCGACTGGTGCGGGTGTACATCGCGCAGAAGCGTAAGATATCGGTCGGCGACAAGATGAGCGGTCGGCATGGGAACAAGGGCGTGGTGTCGAGGATCATGCGGCAAGAAGATATGCCGTTCCTTCCCGACGGAACTCCCGTTGACATCGTGCTCAATCCGTTGGGCGTGCCGTCTCGAATGAACATCGGTCAAGTGCTCGAAACGCATTTGGGCATGGCAGTTCGGAAGTTGGGCGAAGAGCTCAAGGGCGGGACGCAGAAGGCGCTCGATGCGGCGCGTCGTTTGAAACGGATCGGTTACGACGTTGAGAAGAACGGAATCCCCGAGCCCGGCGAGGCGGGTCTTTACATAGCGACGCCGGTCTTCGACGGAGCGCGCGAGGAAGACGTCATTGAGACGATGAAGTTGGCGGGCGTGAGCGAGAACGGCAAGACGGCACTCTACGACGGGCGCACGGGTGAGCGGTTCGAAAATGATGTGACGGTCGGTTGCGTGTACATGCTCAAGTTGCATCATCTGGTCGACGACAAAATTCATGCGCGTTCGACGGGACCGTACTCGTTGGTTACTCAACAGCCGCTGGGAGGCAAAGCGCAATTCGGCGGACAGCGTTTCGGCGAGATGGAGGTTTGGGCGCTTGAGGCGTACGGCGCGGCATTCTCGTTGCAGGAAATATTGACGGTCAAGAGCGATGATGTGGTCGGGCGCGTGAAGGCGTACGAGGCGATCGTCAAGGGCGAGAACATTCCCGAGCCGGGCGTGCCGGAATCGTTCAAGGTGCTGATCAAAGAGTTGCAATCGATCGGGCTCGACATCAAAGTGTTGACCGACGACGCGAAGGAGATCATCATTCAGGACGAGGACGAGGACGACGATCGGACGTTGAGAGCGAAGGCGGCGCAGGCGGGGCTCGACGACAGTGCGGTGCAGGAGGCGACGTTGCCTTCGGACAGCATCATCGAAGAGGAGCTGCCGATCGATCCGCAGCCTGATGATGTTGATGGTTTGCAGACGGATAAATCGCTCGATGATATGGATAAGGATATATCCGATGAGCAACTCCGCGCGGAGCTGTCGAAGATCGAGCGCGAGGGCTTGAACGAGGTGAACGCGGAGGATTTTGCGGACGCGTTCGGATTGCCCGAGGACGAGGACGCGCAATTTTCGCAGGCGTTTCGCGAGCTTCTCAAGCGGAGCAAGAAGGAATGACCGAGCAATTTAGAGGCGTGGCAGAATGTTGAACGGAGTGATTGCTTTTGTTAGATGTCAATGTTTTTGACTCGATGAGGATCGGACTGGCATCGCCCGATCAAATTCGAGCGTGGTCGCACGGCGAGGTGAAGAAGCCGGAGACGATCAATTATCGCACTCTCAAGCCCGAGCGCGACGGCTTGTTCTGCGAACGCATATTCGGTCCGACGCGCGATTGGGAGTGTCATTGCGGCAAGTACAAGCGCATTCGTTTCAAAGGCAAAATCTGTGAGCGTTGCGGCGTGGAGGTGACGCGCGCCAAGGTTCGGCGTGAGCGCATGGGGCATATCGAGCTCGCCGCGCCCGTCAGTCATATTTGGTACTTCAAAGGTATTCCGTCGCGCATGGGATTGATCCTTGATCTGTCGCCGCGCATTCTCGAAAAGGTACTCTACTTTGCATCGTACATAGTGATCGACCCGGGCACGAGCGGGCTCAACAAGAAGCAGCTGTTGATGGAGAATGAGTATCGCGCGGCTCGGGAACAGTACGGCAATACGTTCAAGGCGGAGATGGGCGCGGAGGCGGTGCAGAAACTTTTGCAGGAGCTCGATCTCGACAAGATGAGCCAAGAGCTCCGCGCGGAACTGCACAACACGACGGGGCAGAAGAAAGTTCGAGCGATCCGCCGGCTTGAGGTGGTGGAGGCGTTCAGGAAATCGGGCAACGATCCCGCGTGGATGATCCTCAACGTGATCCCCGTCATACCGCCCGAGCTCCGTCCGATGGTTCAGCTCGACGGCGGACGTTTCGCCACGAGCGATCTCAATGATCTTTATCGTCGAGTGATCAATCGGAACAATCGGCTCAAGCGTCTGCTCGATCTCGGCGCGCCCGACATCATTGTTCGCAACGAGAAGCGCATGCTCCAAGAGGCGGTCGATGCACTGATCGACAACGGAAGGCGCGGGCGTCCCGTCACCGGTCCCGGCAATCGAGCGCTGAAATCGTTGTCGGACATGCTCAAGGGCAAGCAGGGACGGTTTCGTCAAAATCTGCTCGGCAAGCGCGTCGACTATTCGGGGCGCTCGGTCATTGTCGTCGGTCCCGAATTGAAATTGCATCAGTGCGGGTTGCCGAAGGAAATGGCGCTCGAATTGTTCAAGCCGTTCGTCATGAAAAAACTCGTGTCGGATAAAATTGCGCAGAACATCAAGCTCGCCAAGAAGCAGGTCGAGCGCGGGCAAGCGGAAGTTTGGGACGTGCTCGAGGAAGTGATCAAAGAACACCCCGTGCTGCTCAATCGAGCGCCGACGCTCCACCGTTTGGGCATTCAAGCATTCGAGCCGGTGTTGACGGAAGGTCGCGCGTTGAAACTTCACCCGTTGGCGTGTACCGCTTACAACGCGGACTTCGACGGGGATCAGATGGCGATCCATTTGCCGTTGAGCTCGGAGGCGCAGGCGGAGGCTCGAGTGTTGATGCTCGCCGCCAATCACATTCTCGCGCCGAAGGACGGCAAGCCGATCATCGTTCCGACGCAGGACATGGTGTTGGGAACTTATTACTTGACGATCCTCAAGCCGGGCGCGAAGGGCGAAGGCAAAGTCGTGACGGGGATCGCGGAGGCGATCTTCGCATACAAGCAGGGCGAATTGGAATTGCAGGCGCCGATCAAAGCGCGCGTCAACGTCAATGAGCTGCCGACGCTCGAGGGCGACAAGACCAAAGCCGAGGCGAAGAAGAACAACGGTTATACGCTGGTCAACACGTCGGTCGGTCGAATGATCTTCAATGAGATTCTGCCGCCCGAACTTCGCTACTATCGAAAGAACGATAAGGGCGAGTGGGAGCTGGGCATTCTCATGAACAAGAAGGAGCTCGGCAAGCTCGTTGCGGCGTGTTTCAATCGGTTCGGTTCGACCGTCACCGCCGAAGTTATTGACAACGTTAAAAACATGGGCTATCATTACGCTTGTATTGCGGGCATGACCGTGGCGATTTCCGATGTTATAGTGCCGCCCAAGAAGAAAGAGATCATCGAGCGAACGCAGGAGAGCGTCAAGAAGGTTGAACGTCAATACACGCGCGGACTGATCACCGAGCAGGAGCGCTATAAGAAAGTCGTCGACCTTTGGAACGCGGCGACCGACGAAGTAGCCGATGCGATGATGGCGAATATGAGCCCGTTCAATCCGATCTTCATGATGGCGGACTCGGGCGCGCGCGGTAACAAACAGCAGATGCGTCAGCTTGCGGGCATGCGCGGGTTGATGGCTGATCCGTCGGGCAAGATCATTGACCTGCCGATCACGGCGAACTTCCGCGAGGGACTTTCGGTCTCGGATTACTTCATCAGTTCGCACGGCGCGCGCAAGGGTCTTGCCGATACCGCACTTCGGACGGCGGACTCGGGTTATCTCACTCGACGGCTGGTCGATGTGGCGCAGGACGTGATCGTTCGCGAGGAGGATTGCGACGTCTCCGTTATCAATCTGTTGCTCGTTCGAGCGAAGTTGGCGGAGGACACTCTCGACGCGCTCGAAATCCTCAATGACATGCTCATTGGTCGAGTGTTGGCTGAAGACATCGTCGACCACGAGACGGGAGAACTGCTCGTCAAGCGCGATTCGATCCTCAATGAGGAGTCGCTGACGAAGATCGGCGAACGCTCGATCCCGAGCCTGGTCATTCGCGGCACGTCGCTCTACTCTCAAACGGGCGCGGGTCACGTGATGATCAAAGAGGTGATCAAGCTCGGCACGCCGGAGGAAGATGAGCGTCAAAAATTGCGGGCGTCGATCTTCCATGAGATGCTCGGCAAGGAGGTCACGCGCGACGTCGTCAATTCCGATGGCGATTACATCATCGATTCCGGCGACATTCTCAATGACGAGAAGATTGATATGCTCTTGACCAGCGACGCTCGCGAAGTCTACGTGCGAAACAACAACGTGCGCGGCATCGAGGTCGAAGCGATCAAAGAAGGCGCCGGCGTGATCGAGTCGCTTGAGGATCGGATCGTCGGGCGTGTGCTTGCCGAAGACATTATCGATCCCAAGACGGGCGAGAAGATCGCGGCGCTCAATGATTCGATCGATGCGGCACTCGCGTCGAAGATCGCCAAGGTTCGCGACAAGGTTTCGATCCGCAGCGTGCTGACGTGCAAATCGCAGTTCGGCGTGTGCATCAAGTGCTACGGTCGCGATCTCGCCAATCAGACGGAGGTCGAGGTTGGTGAAGCGGTTGGGATCATCGCGGCGCAATCGATCGGTGAGCCGGGCACGCAGTTGACGATGAGAACCTTCACACCGGCGGCGTCGCGGGCGAAGACATCACTCAAGGTTTGCCGCGCGTCGAAGAGTTGTTTGAGGCTCGCAAGCCCAAGCATAACGCGCTCATCGCTGAGGTCGACGGCATCATTCATCTCGATGACAAGGGCAAGAACGGCATGAATCAGATATTCATCTCGCCCGAGGAAGGGCAGCCGCGTGAATATCTGGTGCCGTACGGCTCGAAAATATCTGTCAGCGAAGGCGACATCGTCAAGGCGGGCGACAAGCTCACCGAGGGGTCGATCAATCCGCATGACATTCTCCGCGTGTGCGGGCTCAAAGAGACTCAACGTTATCTCGTCTATGAGGTGCAGAAGGTTTACAAGTCGCAGGGCGTTGAGATCAATGACAAGCACATTGAAGTGATGGTGCGGCAGATGCTCCATAAGGTCAAGATCGAAGAGTCCGGCTCGACGGATTTTCTGCCGGGAGAGTACATCGACATCAACGCATTCGAGACCGCCAACACCAAGGTCATTGAGGAGGGCGGCGAACCCGCCGTCGCAAAACCGATCCTGCTCGGCATCACAAAGGCGTCGCTCGCGACCGACAGCTTCTTGAGCGCGGCATCGTTCCAAGAGACAACGAGAGTGCTCACCGACGCGGCGATCAAGGGCAAAGTCGACCCGCTCATCGGACTCAAGGAGAATGTCATCATCGGTAAACTGATTCCCGCCGGCAGCGGCATGCCCAGATATCGCGACCTTGAGGTCATCGATAAGACGCTCGATCCCGATTACATTGAAGACGAATTTTGATCGAGCAGCGGGCTGATTAAGAGTTCCACAGTCAATCGATAAAAAATTTTTTGTACCGGAAGGGGTATGGGAACTATGCAGAGACTTGCAGCATTGGAAGGCGACGGTTACTACACTTTAAGCCAGATTGTCGTCGGCGACGATACCACGACAACGTTGCGCACGACTTACATCGACGCGAACGCTACGGTGCCTGTGACGGACGACGATGATGTCCTTGCCAACAAGTATCAGGGTACCGGCAGGGGTGCGGCAGTCAGCTTCCAAGGGTACACCGGCGATGTCACCATCAATCTCAACTACGATTCGTCGACGCAGCTTGCACAGATGCAGGCAGGTGAGACCGTTTACGAGAGCGTGACGGCGGTTCGCGGTTCGGACGGCAACAGCGTCATTCTCGGTTCGTCGGCAGCTGAAACTCTCTACGCCGGCATGGGCGCCAACACCATCGATGGCGGCGCGGGCAGAGATGTTATCAACGGCTACACCGGCTCCGGCAAGTATGGTCAGACGACGTTCCTCTATGAAGAGGGCGACGGCAAAGACACCATCAGCGGCTTTGAGGCGTACACCGGCAGCAACACGACGGCGGATATCCTCGCGTTGGGCGACAGTCTCGCCGCAGGCGACGATCCCGAAGTCAAGATCACCAATGGTAATGTGCGTCTGTCATTCAGCAGCAACGATCAGGTCACGCTGATTGACATGGAGAATAAGAAATTCTACTATGGTGATACGGATACGGCTATCGTGGCGGAAGTCGGCAACAATCTCGAATACGATGCAAATGTTTCGCATTACATGGGCGAGAGCAATGCAACGGTCACCGTCGGCGATATCGACAGCGGCGTCAACGTTTGGATGAACCTCGGCGGCATTGAAGGGCTCGAGGAGTGGGGCAAATACGACAACGTCAAAGTGTTCGATGCAAGCGCGCTCTACGAGAATGCGACGCTGGTCGGCGGCTTTGAGACCGATAACGTGATCTACGGCGGGCATGGTGTCAACAGCCTGTGGGGCGGCAACGGCGGCAATGATACCCTCTTCGGCGGCGGCTCGGCGAACGAGTACTACTACCTTACCAACGGCGGCAACGATGTGATCGAGAACGCGGCGGACGGCGATGTTGTGCATCTGCTCGACATCGATCTGAGCAATTATGACGTCAACAGCCTTATCGAAGGCGTGAGCACCGATGCGGTTGAGATCAAATTCAATGACGGCGGCTCGGTCAAGGTCAACAACAGCGCCGACGTGACGTTCAAGATCACCGGCGGGCACAAATGGACGGTCAATCGCGAAACCAAAGAGTGGTCTTACCAAGGGCAAGACTGACATAGCAATCGAGGTTCGACTTCGAGCGATAAAGTTTCCATACAAAAAGGAGATCGCCTCCGCGCGGGGCGGTCTCCTTTTAAATTTGCCTTCGACTCAATGAAATGATTCAGACGTCGTCGATGTTGGGGCGGCGCGAGTGAAAATTTTTGTCCCGCTGATACGCCGATTTCTTCTGGCGCGGACGATTTTTCTGCGGCGGCTTCTTGTTCTGATCTCCTGCCGCTCCTTCAGACGCATTGACTTTCGGCGCCGACGGTCGAGCTCCGCCAACTTTGCTTGCGTTCGGCGGTCGATTGCCGCTCGCTCTCTTATGCTCGCCGCTTCGATTGCCGCTCGCTCTCCTGTGCTCGCCGCCCCGATTGCGCTCCGCTCGCTCCGTCCGCTCCGATCGATCTCCATGCTCAATCGGTTTGTCGGTATTCTTCTCCTCCGTCGGCGTCACGTTGTCGAGCTTCTCCTCAACTTCCTCAAGCTCCTCGAGCTTCTCTATTCCCTCGTTATCGTCCTCCGCATTCAGATTGCTGATCGCCGTCTCGCTCGCAAACAGCCCGCACTTCCCATGATAATTCGCGTCCTCATACTGCAGACAACACATCAGCCGCCCGCAACAACCCGATATCTTTGACGGATTCAGCGAAAGGTTCTGCTCCTTCGCCATGCGTATCGACACCGCAACAAAATCTCCAAGGAAGTTCGCACAACATAACGGTCGCCCGCAATTGCCGATCCCGTCCATCAACTTCGTCTCGTCCCGCACGCCCACTTGACGCAATTCAATCCGCGTTCGAAACACATACGCCAAATCTCGAACCAGATCGCGGAAATCAACTCGACCTTCCGACGTGAACGAGAAGATGATTTTGTTGACGTCGAACGTGAACTCCACGCTGATCAATTTCATCGGAAGACCGTGCTCCTCGATCTTCTGCTTGCAGATAACAAATGCTTCCTTCTCGCGTCGCTTGTTGTCCGCATGCCGTTGAAGATCATTCGCCGTCGCCCGCCGCCGTATGCTCCTCAACATCAGCGCGTCCGACGCAATTTCGCCCGGTCCCAATACAACCTCCCCGCACTCGAGCCCCCGCGTCGTCTCCGCGATCACCCAATCTCCGCGTTGCACGTTCGGGAAGCTCGGCTTGTAATATTCTATTCGCCCCGCACGCTTGAAGCGCACGCCTATGGCCGCCTGCATTTAAACACTCCTTTTGAGATTGAGCAGAAAGGAATCGCAAATCAATCGGAGATCGGCGTTCGACGCCAGCCGCCGTTGCGTTTCCAATGCTCGATCGAAAAATTCAAAGATGCTACGCTCGCTCAACAGCTGCCGTTGCGCACTCAACTCGTCTCGAAGATCGGCGTTGTAAAGTTGCGCGTCGGTGTCAACCACCAGCAGATCGCGCATAAATTTTTGGAAGCACACCAGCCAATCGGCAACGAAACTCCGCGGGCGCTTGCCAAGCTCCTCGGTCAACGCAAAAATTTCCTCGACCGACATCCGTTCGATCCGATTGATCAGATTGAAGACGTCGGCGCGCATCTCCAAGCCGCCTTCCTGCGACAGCTGAAGTGCTCGCCCCAAACTGCCGTCGGCGAGCGACGCAATCTTGTTCGGCTCGTCGATCCCGCGCGCTCGAAGTCCCTCAACAATCTGCTCGACCGTCAATCGATCGAAGGTGAGCGTCATGCATCTCGACCGCAACGTGATGAGCAGTTCCGACCGTCGATCGGTGACGAGAATGAACGCCGAACGCCCGACGGGTTCTTCGATGGTTTTGAGGATCGAGTTTTGAGATATGCCGTTCATCAGATGAGCGTCGTCGATGATGATCACGCGCATATTCGAGATCACCGGCGCCAGCGCGATGCCCGCCAGCAGTTGCCTTATCTGTCCGATCTTAATGACGGGCTGCTTTGCCGAAGTGTCGGGCTCGATCTCAAACAGATCGGGATGGGTGCCGACGCGGATCGCTTTGCACGATTGGCAGTGCCCGCAAGGCGCATCACTTGATTCGCATAGCAACGCGGCGGCGGTGATCCTTGCGAGAGTGTGCTTACCGATCCCGCGCGCGCCCGAGAAGATCACCGCATGCGGAAATTGATCGTTGGCGACGATCGTCCGCAACCGCTTGATAATTTCCTCGTGACCGATGATATCAGTCCAATCCATCATCATGCCTCACATGTAGAGGTCGACGAGCATGCCGCGGATCGCATCGTGCGACGCAACTATGTCGAGCTGCTCTGACTGCCCCAATCGAATTTTCTCCGCCATCTCCTCGAGCTTGCGATCGACTTTGCGAACCGTCGTGTACGCCCGTTGACGCCCCATTCGATCCCAGCCCGCCGACGTGTGCAGTTCATACATCTGCCCGACCGCCGCGCTGATAAAATTTTTGATGAGCGTCCGATACTCCTTGAGCTCGTCGAACGTCGGCGAGTGCGACAGCCGCCCCGCCTGCTCGTCGATCTTTTTGAGCATCTGTTCGAGCTGTTCTCGCGTGACGCCGTCCGATTGCTGTTCGAGCAGTTCTTCGGAGAAAGACATGTCTTTGGCGCTGACTCGTTGCGTCGGATCGTGGAACGATTCGAATGCTGAATGAGTCGGCGTCGACGTTACCATTTTGACCGGCATTTGTATCACAACCTTTTATTTTGCAATCAATATGATCATCGATTATACTACGTTCGACCTAAAGTTGAAAGGGGCGACGAAAATTGTTGAAGGTGCAATCGATAGCGGACGCGCTCAACCGTTGGGCGCCGTCGAAGCTCGCCGAGGAGTGGGACAACGTCGGATTGTTGACGGGCGATCCGTCGGCGGGCGTCGAAAAAATTTTGGTATGTCTCGACGTCGGGCTTGGAGCGATCGAGCGCGCGGTTGAGATCGGAGCGCAAATGATCGTCGCGCACCACCCGATGATCTTTCGTCCGATCAAAAATGTTCGGCTCGATCGTCCTCTCGGTCGAAGGCTGAGCCTGTTGCTCAAGAATGATATAGCGGTGTTCGCCGCGCACACCAATTTGGATTCGGCGATCGACGGCGTGAATGACGTGCTGGCGTCGAAGTTGGGGCTGATCGACGTCAAACCGTTGGGCGAGGCGTCTGATGAGCCGTCGCTCGGACGATTGGGGCGATTGGTTGAGCCGATGTCTGCGGCGGAGTTTGCCGCGCATGTCAAGCGGGCGTTGGGCGCCGACTATGTCAGATTGAGCGACGCGGGAAGTTTTCCAATTAAAAAAGTTGGCATCTGCGGGGGCGCGGGTGCCGACTTCATTATGAGAGCGAAATTTTATGGAGCCGATGCGTTCGTGACCGGCGACGTGAAATATCACGAGGCGCAGACCGCCATCGACAACGGCATACATGTGATTGACGCGGGGCATTTTGCGACGGAGCATCCGATCGTCGAAGTGATTGCGGCTCGGCTCCGCGCGGAGTTTGACGGCATTGAGATAATTGAGTTTGACGGTGAAACCGACGTGTTCAGGATCGTTTGAAGCTCATTGAATGAACTTGGCGAGCTCGTTGAGCTTATTGGCGAGGCGCGCCTTTTGGAAGACGGCATCGGTGATCTCGGCGCCTTCCTCAACGATGGGAATGCCGCTGTCGGTTTTGATGGTCTTGGTGGCGTGCTTGCCGAGGAACATTGAACGGCGGCTCTGCAAACGATCGGCGGCGCTGGGCTGTTCAGCGGTCGACTTGATCTTAGCCTGTTTAGCCATTGCCTTGCGAAGGGCGTCGCGCAAAATCTTAGCCTGGTCGGTTCTGCTGCGGAGCTTCTGCTCAACGGGAGTTTCTTCGACGGGAGTTTCTTCGACGGCGGGTTGCTCAACGGCGGGTTGCTCAACGGGCGGTTGTTCGACGGGATTTCGGGAGAAATTTCGGCGACGGGCTCGGGAATATTCTCCTCAACGTGCGGCTCGTCGAATGCGGGAGCGTTGCCTGCCAGCTCGGACTTCTGCAAATTCACCTGCGGTTCGGGCTCAACGATCGGTTCAGGCTCGATAACGGGTTCGGGCTCAACAACAGGTTCAGGCTCAACAATCGGTTCTTCGACTGCCGCGGGCATTTCCTCAACGATCGGTTCAGACTCGACGATCGGTTCAGCAATCGGTTCCTCAACCGCAACCGTCGGCTCCTCAACGATTGGTTCTTCGACCGCCGCGGGCATTTCTTCAACGACGGGTTCAGGCTCGACGATCGGTTCTTCAACCGCAACCGTCGGCTCCTCAACAATCGGATCTTCGACTGACGCAGGCATTTCTTCAACGATCGGTTCTTCGACCGCCGCGGGCATTTCTTCAACAACGGGCTCGGGCTCAACGATCGGTTCTTCGACTGCCGCGGGCATTTCCTCAACAACGGGCTCTGGCTCAACGATCGGTTCTTCGACTGCCGCAGGCATTTCCTCAACAACGGGTTCAGGTTCAACGATCGGTTCAGTAATCGGTTCTTCGACTGCCGCAGGCATTTCTTCTACAACGGGTTCAGGCTCAACGATCGGTTCTTCAACGATCGGTTCTTCGACCGCCGCGGGTTCCGGCTCAACGATCGGTTCAGGCTCAACCGCCGCCGGCTCCTCCGCCACGGGCTCCGGCTCCATCACCGCCTCGAGCTCCGTCGGCTCCGGCTCATGTTCCTCAATCAGCTCGGGCACTTCAGGAATCGGCTCGGGCTCGGGTTGAGAAAAAGAATCGGCGGCAGGCTCGGGTTCAGAGGCAAAAGGCTCCTCAACCGCGGGCTCAACCGCCGTTTCAATTGCCGGCTCAATCACAGCGTCATTAAAGTCGCCGGCAGGTTCTTCAGCCGCCGGCTCCTCATACACTGCATCTTCGGGCTCGTCAATTATAAGTTCAGTTTTTTTTTCCAACTCGGCGTCGATAACCGTGACCTGCTTGCCGAAGATCGAAATCTGATCGGCAGTGACGTCAAGGGCAGTCCCGTCGGGAGCAGTGATCTCACATCTCTCAATGCGCCCGTCGTCGCCGACAAAGATTTCGGTGACCGTGCCTTGGATCATTCCGTTCTTGGTGATCGCCTTGGTGCCGATGACGCGAATGTTCTCTTCGAGCAACGCCTCATAATCGCCGGCATCCTCGAGCTTGAGAATGTTCTCGCTGTGAGTGATGGTGACGGCGTCGGCGCCGATGGCAATGACCGACTCGTAGGGAATGAGCTTGACGCCGCGATACCAATCGTCGTCTTCGATGGTAATGGCGGCGACGAGACCGTTCTTGGCGTCGATGAGCAGAGACTTGCTGATGCCGAGCTCGCGACCTTCGGTGATACTGATGACCGGCAGACCCAAAATCTCAATGCTTTTCTTCATCAAACATACCTCCAATCTACTATTGAAGCAAAATGAGTTTAACAAAATCGACGGCTCAAGTCAACAGAAATCGGCTCAACTTAGGACGGTGAGCTTCTTGAAATCGGCGTCGATCTCGAGGAGAAGATTGCGCGGAATTTTACTGAAGGGCGTCGACAGCACCCGATGCTTGGACAGGACGGCTTGAACGGTTCGAAGGTAAGCGAGGCTGTTGGAGAAGTCCTTGCGAGCTGAAGCGGAGCGCACGACCGCGGGCAAAGTCAAAGCGTCTTCGCAAACCTTGATCGCCTTGGTGTAAGCCGCCTGCTCCTTGTATATCGAGCTGAGATCGATGGCGATGAACGGAGCATAATCGTCGGCGCGATAACGTTCGAGCGCCTTCTGATAGGCGAGGATCGACAGCTTGAAATTGCCGGCGTTCTTCTGAGAATAGGCGAAATCGAGAATCTCATCGAGCGAATGCAAATGACTGTCGACCTCTTGAAGTTCCTCGTCGGTGAAACGGCTCTCGAAAGAAGTGCGGGAGGTCGGCGCGGGCTTGGTCGACTTGCGTTTATCGATGACGACGGAAATTTTTTCGTTGGCGGCGACGAGTCCCGAAACGGCGTTTTGATCGACGGTCGAAGTTGGTGCGGGCTTTTTTCCTTTCGGCTGTTCGCGCGAAATTTTTTTGTCGGCGACGGGCGCGACGGGCGGAGAATTTTTCTTTGGTGCGGGCGTCGGCGGCTCAACTTTCTTCTCAACGCTCTTCTTCTCGACGATCGGCGCGACGGGCGGAGCGTCGACTTTCTTATCGGGTTTCTTCAAACGGATTTTTTTATCGGCGTCGGACTTCTCCCGATCTTCTTTGATCAACTGCACCAGCGATCGGGACGTCGGCTTCTCAACGGTCGGCTCCTCCGCGGCTTTGATCGCCTTGATCTCGTCGACGCGACGCTTGACCGCTTCCTCTTCGGTCGAAGGCGCGGGCTCGCGACTGCTTCTGACGATTATGATCGGCGGCTCTTTGGGCTCGACCTCGGGCTCGACCTTCGCTTGCTCTGATCGTTTGACGAGGAATCGATTGAGCGCCGCCAATATCAACGACGATAATACAATCAGCCCGACGATTTTGATCAGAAACATTTTATTGAGGAAGGGCGACGTTCGGATCGAGACGAAACTGATCGCCACCGACGCCGGCGCGCACAATGCCAGCGCTTTGTATTTCAATTGCATTCCGAAGTGGGACGCGACGCCGTGCACGAGCAGGATACTGACGACCATCACGCTCGGCACGATCAAAAAAAATGCCAACGATATCCCTCCAAAAAAATCATGCGCGAGCCTTTGCTCCGCTCGATTTACCTTCGACGCTCAAAAATTTTTTGGATCGAAGAAGGGAAATGCAATGCAATGAAGAATAATGCAGTTAAGGAAGAGCCGCGAGGCATTCTGAAGATCAATCAGAGTTCATTTAAGAGATGGGAGAGTGTTATTAATGGCAGCTGAAGCAACCGCCGTCATCGAAAACAAAACCGGTATCCATGCACGTCCGGCATCGGTCTTCGTTCAGAAGGCATCGTCGTTCAAGTCCAAGATTCAGATCAAGGCAAAAGGCAAGACTGTCGACGCGAAATCGATCCTCATGATCATGAGCATGGGACTCGTGAAGGGCACCGAGGTCACTCTCGTCGCTGACGGCCCGGATGAGGCACAGGCAGTTCAGGAGCTCAAGGCGCTCATCGATTCGAAGTTTGGTGAGGAATAATTCGCTCGGATAAATCCTCTGACGGATCAGGCTCATCGACTCGTTGATGACCTGTCGTGCATCAAGTTTCGGCAATTATATTTGTGTCAATAAACGGTTGAGGGGAGGAGGCGTATTTTTTGCGCCGCCTCCTTTTGTGCATTATTGGGGGAAAAATTAATGGCAGAGAAAATGAAGGGCAAAGGCGTTATCGCCGGCGTAGCAGTCGGTAAAATCATGCTCGCGGGTCAGAACCTCGACGGATATCTGAAGGATTACAAGCCGAAGAAGAAGGCTGAAGAGAAGAAAATCGCCGCGGACGCACTCGTTGCCGTCGCCGCCAAGCTCGTTTCGACGATCGAAGACCTCAACAAGAAGGACATGAAGGAGCAGGCAGCGATCCTTGAGGCGCATCGCATGATGGTCGAAGACCCGGCGATGAGCGGCGCGATTGATGAGCAGGTCGACAAGTCCGGCAGTGCTCCGCGCGCGGTGCTCGATGCATACGAGTCGCAGGCTCAAGTGTTCGAGCAGATGGAAGATGAATATTTCCGCGGTCGTGCGGTCGACATGCGCGACGTCGGCAAGCGCATTGCAAAGTACATTCTCGGCATCAAGGAGCCGGAGATTGGCGAAGGCAAAGTGATCGTTGCCGGTCAGGAGATCGAGCCGTCGGTTATCGCGGGACTTCCTTCCGATAAGATCGCGGGCGTTATCCTCGGACAGGGCTCGACCACGTCGCATGCGATCATCATTGCGAAGACGCGTGCGATCCCGTCGATCGTGGGCGTGGGCGATGCGATCGAGAAGATTGCGGACGGCGATCCCGTTATCATCGACGGCGAGACCGGCGAGATTCTCATTCGCCCGAGCGATGAGGAGCGCGCCGCTTACGACGTCAAGATCAAGAAGCAGGAAGAGTTGAAGGCGCACTATGCACAGTTGAGAGCACTGCCGGCAGTCACATCCGACGGCGTCAAAGTCGTTCTCGCTTGCAATATCGGTTCGCCGGCTGATGTCGACGCGGCGAAGGACTACGGCGCAGAGGGCGTCGGACTGTTCCGTTCCGAGTTCGTCTTCATGGGCAAGACCGATATCCCGAAGGAAGAAGATCAGTTCAAAGAGTACAAAGCGGCGGTCGAGAAGTGTGCGGGACATCTGTGCGTCATTCGTACGATGGATATAGGCGGCGACAAACCGCTTCCCTACATTCAGGTCGGCACCGAAGAAAATCCGTTCCTGGGCTATCGCGCGATTCGTATCAGCCTCCAGCGCCGCGATTTGTTCATGCCGCAGTTGAAGGCAATCCTCCGCGCCGGCAAGTTCGGCAAAGCGGGCATCATGTTCCCGATGGTCATCAACGTCGCAGAGTTCAAGGCGGCGCAGGCGATGGTCGAAGAGGCGAAGGTTGAGCTCGTGCACGAGGGCAAAGAGTACGGCGAAGTTCAGCTCGGCATCATGGTCGAGACCCCGGCGGCGGCTGTTATGACCCCTGTGCTCGCAAAGTATGTTGATTTCTTCAGCATCGGCACCAACGATCTGGTGCAGTACACGCTGGCGGTCGACCGCGGCAATGCGCAGATTTCCTACCTCTACAATCATTTCAACCCGGCGGTTCTTCGTCTGATCAAACGCACGATCGAGTCGGCGAACAAAGAAGGCAAGTGGGCAGGAATGTGCGGCGAGATGGCGTCCGATCCGAATGCGGCGATCCTCCTCATGGCGATGGGCATCAAAGAGTTGTCGATGAGCGCGCCGTCGATCCCGAAAGTCAAAGAGCGGATTCGCAACATCTCCTCGGCGAAGGCAAAAGAGATTCTCGACAAAGTCATGGAGATGGAAGACGGCGACGAGATCAAGAAGTACCTCGCAACGATCGGCTGATCAATCCGCGCGGAATTGCCGCGTGCAATCGGATAAAAAAAGAGGGCGGCATCATTCGGTGCCGTCCTTTTGATTGGAAAAAATTTTTATCGAAGGCTCGAGACGTACTTGCGGAGCTCCTCCGTCGCGTCGCGAATGCGCGCAAGGTTGGCGGTGATCTCCGCCGTCGAAGATGCCTGCTCCTCACTGATCTTGCCCATCATCTCGATCGTCTTGGATATCTCCGAAACCGCTTGGTTCATGAGGTTGAGCGTCTCTTGGATTTTCTCCGTCGCCTCTCGAGATTGCTCCGCCAGCTTGCGAACTTCTTCAGCCACGACCGCAAAGCCGCGTCCCTGTTCGCCCGCTCGCGCTGCTTCGATCGCCGCGTTGAGTCCGAGCAGATTCGTTTGACCCGCTATGTTCGTGATGAAGTCAATGACTTTGATCGTGTCCGCGTTCTTCTCCTGCAACAGCTTCGCTTGCGCGATCGACTCGTGCACGCCCTTCGCCATGTCGTTTGCGTTCTTGGCGACCTCGCCCATCGTCGCGTAGCTCACTTGGTTCGACTTGACTATCTCATCGATCAAGTGCCGCAGTTTGTCATACATCTCGCTGTTGCTTTTTCTGTCGTCTGCCAAAATTTATCCTCCTCTCACCACCGGCAGCCGCGCTGTCCGTCGTAACAATAATCGTCGCAGTATTGATCGTTTCGATCGTGATGCCGATTGTAATTTTGATTGTAGCAGTATGAGCCGCGACAGCAGTAGCCCGATTGATCGTCGTTCGCCCGAGCCGCTTCGATCGTCGACGCCGCTCCCAACGTTAACATCAACGCCAACGCCGCCAATCCAAATTTCTTCAGCATATCTATCACCTCAAAAACATTTTTGGTCGATCACTGATTGGTGCGGGTGAAGGGATTCGAACCCTTACGTCCGAGGACATCGGATCCTAAGTCCGACGCGTCTGCCGGTTCCGCCACACCCGCCTTCTGTTATTCATTATGGATTATCGCCGCGCGTTTGTCAATGGCAATCGGCAGGAAACTGCCGCCGCTCTGCAGAATTACATCGTCATCACATTCGAAAGGAGTCCCGCACATTGCTCAAGTATCGCAAGGATTTATCGCTGATGCCCTCTTATGACGGCGTCGAGCGCGACTACTCAATAAAGGTCAACGCCAACGAATGTAATCTCAACTTGCCGCCGTTGGTCGAGGAGCGCGTGATGTCTCGGCTGTCGCGTGTGGCGTTCAATCGTTATCCGAACGAGCAGTACGACGACCTTCGAGATCAGATCGCTCGCAACTTCAACGTCGACGCCGATCAGATTTTGCTCGGCTCGGGCTCGAGTGAGATCATCGAAAAAGTCTTCTACGCCTTCGGGGGCAACTCGCGCAAGAGGATCGTCTACCCTCAGCCGTCGTTCTCAATGTATAAAATTTATGCTCGAGCGGCAGAGGCTCATGCGATCCCGTTCGAGCTCGATGACAATTACGATCTCGACGTCGAGAAGTACATCGCGACCGTCAACGGGGAGAAGGCGCATCTTGCCGTCGTGTGCAATCCCAACAATCCGACCGGCAACGTGCTCACCGTCGATCAGATTGAGACGATCGCTCAACGGATCGATTGCGCGTTCCTCCTCGATGAGGCTTATGTTGAGTTCTACGGTCATTCGGCGGTCAATCTCGTCAAAAAGTATCCGCATCTGATCGTGGCGCGGACGTTCTCGAAAGCGTACGGGCTGGCGGGCGCGCGCGTCGGGTATATGATCGCCAACCGCAACGTCACCAAGATGATCGAGAAGACATTCATGCCGTATCACATGAATGTGCTGTCGCTGGCAACGGCGGACATCGTTTATCAGATGCGCGATGAGTTTGTGCCGCGCATTCAGATGATGATCGCCGAACGAAAACGCATGTCGGGACGGTTGGCGGCGCTCGACGGCGTGAAGGTTTATCCGTCGGAAACGAATTTCATACTGATCAAATACGATCGGGCGGTCGAGCTCAACCGTCGGCTTGAGGAACTTGATATCGGCGTGAGGTATTTCGTCGGCAACCCGCGGCTCGAAAATTGTCTGCGGATATCGATGGGCACGCGCGAGGAGAATGATGCCTGGTTCGCGGCGATCGAAAAGTTTGTGCGGGAGGCGAAGGCATGAGGACGGCGACGCTCGAACGAACGACCAATGAGACCGGCGTTAAGATTTCCGTCGAGCTCGACGGCGAGGGCAGGGCGAACGTCAACAGCGGCATCGGCTTCTTCGATCACATGCTGACGCTGTTCGCCGCTCATGGGAAATTTGATCTCGATGTCAAATGCGAAGGCGATCTCCACGTCGACGGGCATCACTCCGTTGAGGACATCGGCATCACTCTCGGCACGGCGATCAAGCAGGCGCTCGGCGATAAGCGCGGCATCAATCGATACGGGACATTTTATCTTCCAATGGACGAGGCGCTTGCGTTCGTCTCGCTCGACATCAGCGGCAGACCGTTCCTTGTTTGCGATCTCGGTTCGCTCGCTCCGAACGTCGGCGCCTTCGACACTCAATTGATCGAGGAATTTCTCAGGGCGTTCGCGTTCAACGCGGGCATTACTCTCCACGTCAAAGTGCTCTACGGGTCGAACAGCCATCACAAGATCGAAGCGGTGTTCAAAGCGTTGGGGCATGCGTTGAGGCATGCGGTCGAGAATGATCCGCGGACGAGCGGCATACCTTCGACGAAGGGCAGCTTATGATGCGGTTCGATTATCCGATAAAATTGTTCAACGGTCCCGCGCTCGATATCTTTCCTGCTCAACTGCTCGAGAGCGGGCTGAAGTTTTTCGACGAGCGGATTGCGTTCGAGCATGGGATCGCAGGCGAGACGGGCATCGACGGCGTGTTGCTCGACTTCAACGTCGGGCTCCGCTTGCAAATACCCGAAGGCAATTGGCACGTGCGGATCAGCGATTATCAAAGCGATGTGGTGTTCGTCGACGAGGACATTTCGGGCGTCGTGTTGATCTCGCGCGAGAAATTCTTCGTCCATTGGGAGATCGCGTTGTGGCTCGACGGCGAGCCGGTGTTCTATCATCAGTTCGATCCGCGCGGAGCTCGAGTGCATTTTCTGTTCACGAAGGCGATCGGCGACAACATTGCACTGCTACCGTACGTTGAGCAGTTCCGACGGAAATTCGATTGCCAAGTGAGTTGCACGATGCCGCCGCACATGCGGGAGATCGTTCGATTGTATTATCCGAATGTCGAGCTCGCTGACGATCTGCACGAGGACAGTTATGCGGCGTTTTACATGGCGGCGTGGAGCAATATGCCGTTCGCGGCGTCGCACGACTTCAGGACGGTGCCGCTCGAATACCTCGGCAAAACGATCTTGTGCTCGCCGTTGATCGATCAGCCGTCGAAGGTGATCTATCGTCCGACCAAGCCGCGTGAGATCAATGAGCCTTACGTTTGTATCGGGGTGCAAGCGTCGGGGACGAATAAATGTTGGCTGGCGCCCGACGGTTGGGATTGCGTCGTCGAGCATTTGAAGTCGATCGGGTACAGAGTGCTTTGCATCGATCGCGATAGAAAATGTTCGGGACATGGCATGACGGTCGAGATGCCCGCGGGCGCAGAGGATTTCAGCGGCTCATATGATCTGATCGATCGGATCAATCAGCTGGCTTATGCGGATTTTTTTATAGGGATCAGTAGCGGACTGTCGTGGTTGGCGTGGTCGGTCGATATCCCCGTCGTAATGATCAACAGCATCACCGAGCCCTGGCACGAGTTCAATACGCCGTATCACGTCAGCAATCCGATGGTCTGTCACGGCTGCCTGAACGATATGCGCGTCGACTTCAGTCGCGTCGGCGGCTGCGTGAGCTACAAGGATTCTGCTCGAAAGTATGAGTGCTCGAAACAAATTTCGGCTCGACAAGTGATCGATGCGATCGAGCGTCTGATCGTCGACATCGCTCGAGTGAGGAGCTAATCATGAGATATCCCGAGAAATATTTTTGCGGACCGGGGCTGTCGCGCTATCCGTCCAATCTGCTCGAGCGCGGATTGAAATTATTCAACGACAAGATCGCAATCAAAGCACCGATCACCGGCGAGACGGGCATCGACGGCGTGTTGCTCGATTTCAATTGCGGCTTGCGATTGCAGATTCCCGAGGGCAATTGGCACGTGCGGATCGGCGTCGACGATGTGACGTTCTTCGACGCGGACGTTGAGCGCGTGACGCTGATTTCGATGGAGAAGTTTTATATCGAGTGGGAAATTGCGCTGTGGCTCGACGGCGAACCGATTTTCTATCACCAATTCGATCCGCGCGGAGCTCGAGTGCATTTCGTGTTCGCTCAGCCGCCGATCGGAGACAACATCGCGATGCTGCCGTACGCAGAAGAGTTTCGTCGAGCGTTCGATTGCGAAGTGACGTGCAAAGTTCCCGACGCCTTCACCGCCATCGTCGAAAATTATTTCCCGACGTTGAAGTTGTCGAAGGCGTTACCCGATGACGCTTATGCCTGCTACTACCTCGCAGGTTGGATGAACTTGCCGATCGCCACGCCCGCCGACATGCGTTCGATGACAATGGAATCATTTTGTCGAGCGATCCTCAACACGCCGAAAATTCGTCAGCCGTCGAAAGTGATCTACACTCCGACCGAGCCGCGTAAAATTATGGAGCCTTACGTTTGCATCGGGGTGCAGGCATCGTACAATCCCAAGTGCTGGTTGTCGACGGGCGGTTGGGATTGCGTCGTTGATCATTTGAAGGCGATGGGCTACAGAGTGCTTTGCATCGATCGGGATCGTCGATGCTCGAACTACGGCATGACGGTTGAGATGCCTGCAGGCGCAGAGGATTTCAGCGGCTCATATGATCTGATCGATCGGATCAATCAACTGGCTTATGCAGACTTCTTCATCGGATTGAGCAGCGGGCTGTCGTGGTTGGCGTGGGCGGTTGATGTTCCCGTCGTGATGATCAGCGGCATCACCGAGTACTGGTATGAATTTGCCTCCGCCTATCGAGTGAGCAATCAGACGGTCTGCCACGGCTGTTTCAATTCGCTTGCCGTCGACTGTTTGAAGATATACGATTGCCCGAAGTACCACGGCACCGATCGCGTCTATGAGTGTTCGAAACAAATTTCGGCTCGACAAGTGATCGACGCGATCGACCAATTGATCGCCGACCGTCGGTTGATTCCGTCGAGAGAAAGGTCATGCTTATGATTCAACTGAAATATCCGCCGCGGTACTTCAACGGACTCGGGCTTGAGCGTTATCCGCCCCAATTGCTTCAACGCGCGCATCAGATGTTTAACGAGCAAGTTGCGCTCGACGTGCCGCTTGTCGGCGAGACGGGCATCGACGGCGTGTTGCTCGATTTCAATTGCGGGCTCCGCTTGCAAATACCCGAAGGCAATTGGCATGTGCGCATCGCCGACGCTCAAAGCGAATTGGTTTTCATCGATGCCGACCTCTCCGCCGTCACTCTGATCTCGATGGAGAAGTTTTATATCGAGTGGGAGATCGCGTTGTGGTTCGAAGGCGAGCCCGTCTTCTATCATCAATTCGAGCCCGAAGGTCAGCGAGTGCATTTCGTGTTCGGTCGAGCGGTCGGCGACAGCATCACCCTGTTGCCGTACGTTGAGCAGTTCCGTCGAACATTTGATTGCGAGGTGAGCTTGTCGATCGGCGCGAACTTCCGCGACATCGTGAGAAATTATTTTCCGCATATCCGATTGAGCAAAGGCGTACCCGAAGACACCTACGCGACGTTCTACACCATGGGCTGGATGTACATGCCGCTCGCCACTCCCTCTGATGTGCGCGCCATGCCGCTCGAGCTCTTCGGTCAAACGATCCTCAACACGCCGAAGCTGGGACGCCCCTCGAAGGTGATCTACAAACCGACCAAGCCGCGTAAGATCGTCGAGCCCTATGTTTGTATTGGGGTGCAGGCGTCGGGGACGAATAAATGTTGGTTGACGCCCGGCGGTTGGGATCAGGTCGTCGATCATCTCAAATCGATCGGGTACAGAGTGATTTGCATCGATCGCGATAGAAAATGTTCGGGGAACGGCATAACGGTCAAACAGCCCAAAGGCGCCGAGGACTTCAGCGGCAACTATACTTTGCTCGATCGTATCAACCAACTGGCTTATGCGGACTTCTTCATCGGGGTGAGCAGCGGGCTGGCGTGGCTGGCGTGGTCGGTCGATATTCCCGTCGTGCTCATCAGCGCCGTCACCGAAACTTGGTACGAGTTTGACACGCCCTATCGAATTTCAAATCCGTTGATGTGTCATGGTTGTTTCAACGATCTGAGCGTCCATTGCATGCACATTGCCGATTGCGTTCGGTATAAGGGCACGCCGCGCATGTACGAATGCCTGAGGAGCATTTCGGCTCGACAGGTGATCTCCGCGATCGATCAATTGATCGCCGATCAAAAATCGATGGGAGGTTCGACATGAAATATCCGGTGCAGTACTTTTGCGGTCAACGCCTGCTGATGCACACTCGCGAATACATTCAACAGAGCCTGGCGTTGGTATCGGACGAGTTCCCCATCGTTGGCGCCGTCGGCGTGAAAGGCGTCAAGCTCGATTTCAACTGCGGACTCCGATTGCAGATTCCGAAAGGCAATTGGCACGTGCGGATCAGCGACGGAGCGAGCGGCTTGCTGTTCATCGATCGCGACGCCTCCGCCGTTACGCTGATCTCACTCGAAAAATTTTATGTCGAATGGGACATCACGTTATGGTTCAAGGGCAGGCAGGTACTGCATCATCGATTTGAGCCGCGCGGACGGAAGGTGCATTTCAATCTGTCAAAGACGCTCGGCGACAACATTATCTTACTGCCTTACATTGAGGAGTTTCGTCGAACGTTTGAATGTGATGTGACGTGCCGAATGCCCGAGCCCTATCATGACATCGTGCGAAAATATTTTCCGCGCTTTCGATTGACGAACGACTTCAGAAAATCGCCGCCGCCGCCGTTGCCTCCGCCCGCCGACACGTATGCGTGCTACAACATGAGCGCGTGGATGGCAAGACCTACTGCCGCGACCGGCGACATGCGTTCAATGCCTCTGACGCTCATCGGTCGAACGGTTCTCGACACGCCCAAACTCAAAACTCCATCGAAGGTGATCTATCGTCCGACCAAGCCGCGCGAGATCGCCGAGCCCTACGTTTGCATCGGCGTTCAGGCGTCGAACAATCCGAAGTGCTGGCTCAATCCAAACGGTTGGGATCAAGTCGTCGATTATCTCAAGTCGATCGGTTATCGAGTGCTTTGCATCGATCGCGATCGCAGTCATACCGATCACGACATGACGGTTGAGATGCCCGAAGGCGCAGAGGACTTCAGCGGCGATTACACACTGATCGATCGGGTTAATCAGTTGGCTTATGCGGACTTCTTCATCGGATTGAGCAGCGGATTATCATGGCTGGCGTGGGCGGTCGATATTCCCGTCGTTTTAATCAGCGGGATATCGGAACCGTGGTGCGAGTTTGAATCGGCGTATCGAGTGAACAATCCGCTGGTCTGCCACGGCTGCTTCAACCATCGACCGAACGAGACGCATATGATCCTCGATTGCATCTCGCGAGACGATCTCGGCGAACGCAAGTATGAGTGCTCCAAGAAAATCTCTGCGCGCATGGTCATTGAGGCGATCGACCGATTGATCGCCGACAAGCAATTGAACCCGACGAGAGGCAGGTCGTGAAGATGAATCAACTGAGATACGCTGCGAGGTATTTCGGCGGTCCGAGTTTACAACCGTACAATAGAAACTTGCTCGAGGGCGGGCTCAAGGTATTCAACGAGCAGTATGACGGGCTGGCGCCGCTCGTGTGTGAGACGGGCATTGACGGTGTGCTGATCGATTTTAACAGCGGGCTGCGCTTACAAGTTCCCGAGGGCAATTGGCATGTGCGCATCGCCGACGCTCGAAGTGAATTGATCTTCCTCGATGAGGACGTGGAGCGCGTGACGCTGATCTCGATGGAAAAATTTTATATCGAGTGGGAGATCGCGCTGTGGCTCGACGGTGAGCCGGTGTTCTTCCATCAGTTTGATCCGACGGGACAACGGGTGCACTTTCGCTTTACTCGAAATGCAATCGGAGACAACATTGCGCTGCTGCCGTATGTTGAGGAATTTCGTCGCGTGTTCGACAGCGAGGTGAGCATATCGATCGGCGCGCACATGCGTGACATCGTGAGAAATTATTTCCCGCGCGTGAAACTGATCGAAGGCGAGCTTGATGAGGTGTATGCGACGTTTTACATGTCGGGTTGGATGAACATGCCGCTTGCCACGACCTCTGACGTGCGTTCGATCCCGATGGAAGATTTTGGTCGAACGATCCTCAACACGCCGCGCATTCAGCGGGCGCCAAAGGTGATCTACAAGCCGACCAAGCCGCGCGAGATCGAAGGCAAGTACGTTTGCATTGGAGTGCATGCGTCGGCGAATCCGAAATGCTGGCTCAATCCCGGCGGTTGGGATCAGGTGGTTGATTATCTTAAATCGATCGGCTATCGAGTACTCTGCATTGATCGCGATCGCAGTCGTACCGATCATGATATGACGGTCGAGATGCCTAAGGGCGCCGAGGACTTCAGCGGCTCATATGATCTGATCGATCGGATCAATCAGTTGGCTTACGCGGATTTTTTCATCGGGCTCGGGAGCGGGCTGTCATGGTTGGCGTGGGCGGTCGATATCCCCGTCGTTTTAATCAGCGGGATATCGGAACCGTGGTGCGAGTTTGAATCGGCGTATCGAGTGAACAATCCGCTGGTCTGCCACGGTTGCTATAATGATTTGCGAGTCAATTGCCTGGCGATCTCCGAATGCATTCATTACCAAGGCGCGCCCGAACGTCGCTATGAGTGCTCGAAGGAGATTTCTGCTCGACAAGTGATCGCCACGATCGATCAATTGATTGCCGATCACAATCTCGACGGGAGGAATTAATTTGATTGCAGTGATAGATTATGGCGTGGGGAATTTGTTCAGCGTGTCGAAGGCGGTAGAGGCGTCGGGCGCCGAAGTCGAGGTGACGGGCGACGCCGATCGCATTCGAGCGGCGGAGAAATTGATCCTGCCGGGCGTGGGAGCGTTCGGCGATTGCATGAGGAATTTGCGAGCGGCGGAGCTCGACGGCGTGATCGTTGAGGAGATCGAGCGAGGCAAACCGTTGATGGGCATCTGCGTCGGGTTGCAGATTTTGTTCGAGGGCAGTGAGGAGTCGCCGGATGAGCCGGGGCTTGGCGTGTTCAAGGGGCGCGTTCGACGGATCCGCGCGGAGCATTTGAAGATACCGCACATGGGTTGGAATTTTATCAGGACGTCCGACGGAATGTTTGACGGCATCGGCGAACGCCCGTACTTTTATTTTGTGCACAGCTATCATGCGGTGCCGACGGATCGCTCGCTCATCGCGGCGACGACCGATTACGGCGAGGAGCTGACGGCGGCGGTGGCGCGCGACAACATTTTTGCGGTGCAGTTCCACCCCGAGAAGTCGGGCGACGTGGGGCTGCGGGTGTTGAGAAATTTTATGGGGAGGGCTTGAGATGGTAATACTACCGGCAATTGATCTGAAGGGCGGCAAATGCGTGCGGCTCTATCAAGGCGATTTCGATCAATCAACGGTATTCTCCGATTATCCCGAGGAGATGGCGCTGAAATGGCAGCAGCAGGGCGCGAAACATCTGCACGTGGTTGATCTCGACGGCGCGAAGAAGGGCGAGCCCATCAACATCTTCAGCATCAAAAAAATTCTCGAGGCGATCGACATTCCGATCGAAGTGGGCGGAGGCATTCGCACGCTCGAGAACATTGAAGACCTGCTCGAGATGGGCGTTGAGCGAGTGATCCTCGGATCGACGGCGGTTGAGAATCCCGAACTGATCAGAGAGGCGGCGCGAGAGTTCGGCGAGCAGGTGATCGTTGGGATCGACGCCAAGCGCGGGAAGGTGGCGGTCAACGGCTGGCTCAGCGTGAGCAACACGACGGCGCTCGATCTGGCGGTGCGCGTGGGCGACATGGGCATCTCGACGATCATTTACACCGACATTGCAAAGGACGGGACGCTTGCGGGGCACAACGCGGAGGCGACGGCTGATCTGGCTCGACGGTCGGGGCTGGCGGTGATCGCATCGGGAGGCGTGAGCTCGCTCGACGATATTAAAGCGTTGAAGGAGCACGAAGCTGATGGGATCGAAGGCATTGTGATCGGTCGGGCGCTCTACACCGGCGCGCTCAATCTCGCCGACGCAATCAACATCGCTGAAGAATGATCTCGGAAGGAGATTTGAATGCTGACAAAACGAATCATACCATGCTTGGACGTGAAGGACGGGCGCGTGGTGAAGGGCACCAACTTTGTGGGATTGAGGGACGCGGGCGATCCGATCGAGCTCGCCAAACGATATGATCTCGAGCGCGCGGACGAGCTGGTTTTTCTCGACATCACCGCGTCGCATGAGAAGCGCGGCACCATCGTTGACGTGGCTCGCGGCTGTGCGTCGCAAGTGTTTATACCGTTCACGGTGGGCGGCGGGATCAGGACGGTCGATGATATGAGAGTGCTGTTGAAGGCGGGCGCCGACAAGATTTCGATCAACAGCGCCGCCGTCAAGAATCCCGACGTGATCGCTGACGGCGCGAAGAAGTTTGGAAGTCAATGCATAGTGCTGGCGGTCGATGCCAAGCGCGTTGAGAATTTTGATGTGGAGCGTCGTTGGGAGGTATACGTTAACGGCGGACGCAAGCCGACGGGAATCGATTGCATTGAGTGGGTGAAGCGAGCGGTTGAGCTTGGAGCGGGCGAAATTTTGTTGACGAGCATGGACGCCGACGGCACCAAAGACGGCTACGACATCGAACTGACGCGAGCGGTATCGGAGGCGGTGAACGTGCCGGTTATTGCGTCGGGCGGCGCGGGCGAGCTCGAACATTTTTATGATGTGCTGGTCGACGGCAAGGCTGATGCGGTGTTGGCGGCGTCGGTGTTTCATTATGGCAAGTACACGATCCGCCGCGTGAAGGATTATCTTGCGAGCCGCGGCGTTGAGGTTCGGTTCTGACGTGGACGGTTACAAAAAAATTTTAGTGATCAACCTCATGCACTTGGGCGATCTGATGCTCGTGACGCCGGTGCTGAGGACGTTGCGCGCGAACTTCCCGACGGCGGAAATTGATCTGCTCGCCGACAAGAAGTTGGCTGATCTGGTGGTGCTCAACCGTTGGATCGATCGGTGTCTGCTGATCGACAAGAAGGGCGTCGATGATCATCTGCCGTCGTTCATCAAATTCATCATGAAACTCCGCGCGGAGCATTTTGATCTGGTGATCAATCTGCATCGGAACGAACGGGCGTCGGCGTTGGCGGCGTTCAGCGGTGCGAAGCGGATCGTCGGCTACTCAAAGCCGGGGTTCTCTTTGCTGTTCGACAAGGTGATGCCGAACTTGAAAGCGGTGAAGCACCAAATTCATTCGCATTTCGACGTATTGCGGGAGGCGGTCGGGATTGAGCGGATAGACGACGGCGGCTTGGAGATGTGGATCGATCCCGCGGTGGGGCGCTCGATGTCGGCGCGAATGGTAGAGGAGTTCGGGCTTGGGACGAAAGTGATCGCGTTCAACATAGGAGCGAGCTGGCGGACGAAGCGTTGGCTCGACAATTATTTTGCGGAGTGTGCGGATCGGCTGATCGATCGCGGTTACGGTGTGGCGATGTTGGGCGGACCGATGGACGCCGAGATCGTCAAGGCGTGCGTTGAGAAGATGGCGCGTCGCGACAGTGAGTTGCTGAAAATATTTACGGGGCAGTTGAGCCTGGCGGAGGTGGCGGGGCTGCTCGATCAATGCGTGCTGTTTCTGACGACGGACTCGGGACCGATGCATATAGGGGTGGCGCGGAACATACCGATCGTGACGATGTTCGGGGCGTCGCCGGTGCCGGGCTTCTATCCTTACGATGCGAAGGACATATTGATCAAGACGCCGGAGCCGTGTCATCCGTGCGGCAAGCATGAGTGTCCGCGGGCGGGCGACGATAACATGGCGTGCATGAAAAAAATTCCCGTCGAGATCGTGATGAAGTACGTCGACGAGCTGTTGAGCGAGTACGGGCGTCCTGCGAAGGAGATCGAACGGGTGTACGGCGCATATCAATGTCGGGTGGTCGAACTGTAGCCAAGGGGGAAGATATTAGTAAACAAAAATGACGCCGGAAGTTTTTCCGACGCCTTTTTTATTGTCGAGCGACGAACTCATTTCGGCAGCGCCCGATTGAGTTTGACGCCCAACCATGCCGCCGCGCATGCTTTCATGATGTCGCCGGGTATGAACGGCAGCACCGCCATCACCAGCGCTTGGCTCAACGACACTTCGCTGACGACCATCATCGAGATGATCCCTCCGACGTAAGTGATCGGCACCGCGATCAACACGTCGGCGATCGCGTACCGTTTGAAGTCGGGCGCCGCGCCCTTCGCCATGCTCAACAACGGGAACGCGATCAGCCAAGTGAAGTAAAATCCTCCCGATGGTCCCAGGAGCTTGGCGAGTCCCTGTTGACCTGCGAACACCGGTATGCCCACAAGTCCGATCAAAATGTAGACCAGTATCACGATGAATGTTTGTTTGGGCGGCAAGATGAATGCGGTCAATCCGAGTGTCAAAGTCAATGCCGTGACGTAGCTCGGCGTGAACGGCAACGGAAATGAAATGTAAGCCGCGACGCAGCAGAGCGCGACGCATAAAGCAATTTTGGTCAGCTGTCGAGTATCCAACCTTCAACCTTCCTCTCGCGGGCGTCGACGTGAAACTGCTTGCCGTCGATCGTCAAATATAATTTCTCATCGACTGTGGTGAAGTGCTTAAACCGCAGCCGAATTTTTTTATGCTCAATCAATTGCGGAGCGTTGAAAAGAGTTTCGATGATGAGGAAGCCCGGGACGATCGGGCGCGCGCCGCGATGAATTGCATTGTCGTCGTCGACCGCGGCGATGAACTCCGCTACCTCCTCCGTCGAAAATATTTTCCACACCGTTCCGCGCGGAGCCTCCGTTAAAAATTTTTCCGCCGCCCCCTCAGTCTTTTTTGGTTTCAACAAAGTAACATTCAGCCGCATCTCCTCGTCAGCGATATCAATGACCGCCAAATTTTTTCTGTCGCTCAAAACGTTTAGAGACGATTGGAAGTCGCCGCGTTCAATGACCGCCTCCGCCATCACATACCCCACAAATTTTTTCAGCGCCGACAGCCGACGCGCGAGCTCTCTGATCAATCTCATCACCTCGCGACGGATTATAAACTCATCGCCTTTTACCGTCAACTGGTTTTCATCTCCGCGTTTTACAATCGGATTGAGGTGATCAACATGAACTTCTATGAGCTGCTGAAGGCTCGAGCCGACGACGATAAAATTTTTCTCCGCGTCGACGCTCAATCATTCGGCGCCAAACAATTTCTGTCGAAGATCAATGACGCCGCCGCTCGGATCGATCGCTCCGACGAAATTTTTTTCATCGACGCCGACCGTTGGATCGATCAAGCCGTACAATTTTTCGCCGCTCAAGCCGTCGGACGCCGCCCGCTCCTTCTCCACCGCGACACTCAATTGCCGTCGACGATCCCAACCGCCAACCCCGACGACGCGTTTGCAGTGTTGAGCTCCGGCTCGAGCGGCGCGCCCAAAATTTTGTTCCGCACCTTCGACAGTTGGGCGTCGTTCTTCTCAATCCAAAATAAAGTCTTCGGCATCAATCACGACAGCGCCGTCTTCATTCACGGCAGCTTGAGCTTCACCGGCAATCTCAACGTCCTGCTCGCCACAATGAGCGTCGGCGGCTCGATCGTCACAAGCGAACGCCTCAACGCTCGTCACTGGCTCGATCTCATCGACGGCTGTTCGACCGTCTACCTCGTCCCCACCAAACTCAATCTGATCGCGTCGACCAATCGGATCATCGAGAGCGTCAACACGATCTTCACCGGCTCCCAACTCGTCAGCGATCGCCTCCGCGTCGCGCTCAACAAAACTTTCCCCAACGCTCGGCTCATCGTCTACTACGGCGCGGGCGAACTCAATTATGTCACGTACAAGGAGATCGACGGCGCGATCGAGCCCAACAATGTGGGGCGTGCCTTCGACGGCGTGAACGTTGAGATTCGCGGCGGATTGATCTGCGTCGACAGCCCTTGGCACGTGAGCGGATTGAAAACGCCCTGCACCGTCGGCGACGCGGGACGTCTCAACGATAAGGGCGAGTTGATTTTCGAGGGGCGCGGCGACGATTTCATCAACAAGGGAGGATACAAGATCAGTTGCGCGCGGCTCGAAAGCGTGTTGTCGACGCTCGACGGGATCGAGCAGGCGGCGGTGATCAAGATCGATGATCGGAGGCGCGGCGATGATTTTGTGTTCGTCATTCAATCGACCGAACGCGAACGCGCCGTCGAGGAAATAAAAAAAGCCCTGCCACCGATCGAGCGGACGGGCAAAATAATTTTCGTCGACGAGATGCCGCTCAACGATCGCGGCAAGGTCGACAGGCATGTTCTTCGATCAAAGTTTATGTAAGTGCTCGACGGAGTTGAGGAGCTCGACGGAGTAATTGCCTTCGTCGCAGCGCAGAATGTTGACGGCGGTGTTGAACTGCTTGATCGCCCACATCTTCTTCAACGGCATGCCGAGAACGGCGGCGATGAGCGTGCGAATGATCCCGCCGTGCGTCACGACCACCGCCGTTTGATGGGGATGGGCATTGACGATCTCATTGAGCGCCGCCATCGCTCGCGTCTGAACGTCGGCAAATCGTTCGCCGCCCTCGGGCGTGAAGGCGTCGGGGTCGAGGAAGAACGTCTTAAACTCGTTCGGATGAGCCAGCGCCAATTCCTCAAACGATCGCCCTTCCCAATTGCCGTAGCTCGCTTCGCGCAATCTCTGATCGAGTCGGAGTTCGAAATTGAATTTCTCGGCAATGATCTCGGCGGTCATTCGCGCTCGATGCAAGTCGCTCGAGTAGACGGCGTTGATCAGTTCAACGGGGAAGTGCGCCGCCAACAGATGAGCCTGGTGCACGCCCTCGGGCGCCAACTCCACATCGGAATGCCCTTGAAACATGTGGCGAGCGTTCCATTCCGTCTCGCCGTGCCGGATCAATATCAGCTTCGTCAATTCAATTCAACCTCCCGCCGGAATCAATTATGTTGAGCAGACGATCGTTCTCCGCGCGGAGCCGAATCGCCATGCGAATGAAACGACCGTTGAGCCCGCGAAAATTATCGCAACGCCGAACCAAAATATTTTCCTCCGCCAACGCATCAATCACCGTTCGAGCCCGGCGCTCGCTCTCGAATTTGATCAGGACGAAGTTGGCGGTCGGCTCAAACACTTCAATGCCGTCGATCGAACGCAACCGCTCATAAAAATATCGACGCTCGACCTCGATCCAACGACGCGTCCGATTGAGGTAGTCGAGATCGTTGAGCGCCGCCACTCCCGCAATCTGCGCCAAGTAATTTACATTCCAAACGTCCTTGGCTCGATCGAGTTGAGTGATGACGTCGGCGGGAGCGACCGCGAATCCCAATCGGAGCCCGGGGATCGCAAAAATCTTCGTCAGCGATTGAACGACGATCAGCCCGTCGCGTTGACCGACAAATTTTTTGACCGATTGCTCGTCGCCAACGAAATCAATGAACGACTCGTCGACGATCAATCGCGCCGCCTTCAAACTCAAAATCTCGTCGACCGAACGGAGCCGCCCCGTCGGGTTGTTGGGATTGCAGACGATCATGTTGTCGGCAGGAGCATCGAAACTGATCCGAAGCCCCGCCGCCGTCGCCGCCCGCTCATATTCGCTGAACGTCGGCGTCGGAATAAAAATATCCGTCGGCGCGATCAGATTGAAGTAAATATAGAAGAACTCGGCGGCGCCGTTGAACACCGCAATGTTCTCAACGTCGAGCGAGTAGCGTTGAGCGATCGCCGCCTTCAAAGCGCGCGCGTCGGGATCGGGATAATGCTCAACGCCGCCGAGATTGTTGATGAGCGCGTCGCGAACGGACGTCGGCATGCCCAACGGATTGATGTTCGCGCTGAAGTCAAGGACATCGCGCCGTCGACCGTCGGCATCGTAGACACGACCGCCATGCTCAAATCGATCCATCATCGCGCCTCCCAACCATGAAAAGTTTTGACGTCGGCAGGATTTGATAACTCTACAGCGAAAATTGATCAAATCAAATCGACGAGGTGATTAGATTGGCAAGTGAAAGTGCTCGCGCCGGAGCCGAGACCGCCGGCGATAAGAAGGGCATACTGCTCGAGTCCGGCACTAACGAGTTTGAGATAGTCGAGTTCAACATCGGCAAGGTCAACTACGGCATCAACGTCGCCAAAGTTCGCGAGGTCATTCAGCGCGCGCCCGTGACTGCCATGCCGCAAGTTCATCCGTACGTCGACGGGCTGTTCACGCTGCGCGGCAAAGCGATCCCGCTGGTGAACCTGCCGCGCTGCCTCAACGTGATGTCGACCGAGGAGCCCAAGAACATCATCGTCACCGAGATCAACAAATTCTATATCGGGTTTCTGGTCGACAACGTTTCGAGGATTCATCGCATCTCGTGGAAGGACATGGAGCCCGCGCCCGAGGTGGGCGATCAATCGCGCGTGGTCGGCATCATCAAGATGTCGGATCGCATCGTGTTGCTGCTCGACTTCGAAACAATCATAGCAGAAATCAATCCCGAGATCAATGCAAAGCTCACGACGGTCGAGGACAGCACGCCCGACGCTCGTGCGTTGCGCGCGGGAATTCATGTGGTGGTGGCGGAGGACTCTGCGATGTTGCGCGATCTGTTGGTCACGACGTTGCACGACTCGGGCTATCGCTTCGTGCGAGACTTCGGCAATGGTCAGGACGCGTGGGAGTATCTGCAGAATCTGGCTTCGAAGGAAGGCGCGATCGAAGATCTCGTCGGCATGATCGTCAGCGACGTCGAGATGCCCAAGATGGACGGTCATCGACTGCTCAAGCTGGTGCGCGAGAACGAGCGTTTGAAGGATGTGCCGTTCGTGTTGTTCTCGTCGTTGATCAGCGAGGAGATGAAGATCAAGGGCGAGCAGTTGGGCGCGAGCGGGCAGATATCGAAGCCCGAGATCAGTCAGCTGATCGGATTGCTGGACAATCTGATCTTCGGCAAGCCGCTCAAGACGGAGCAGGATTGAGCCGGCGATCGACATAAGCGGATCAACGGAAGGGGCGCACTCGAGGCGCTCCTTCTCATTTCAACGGGGGAGGTCGGCTCGATGCAAGTATATGAGATCGTCGACGGCAACAGAGTGATCTTCGGCGAGCGCGTTCGGCTCAACGAGAAGAACATTGCATTTGGCGGCGGGCGCGACAACATTTTATATCTTGCCGACGGGCTTGACCTCGGCGACAGCGTGATCAGTTTCAATGGGAGCGGCTCGACGGTATTTTTGAGCGCGAACGCTCATCGATATGATTTTCATGCGAGCGTGTACAACAATTCGGCGCTGTACATGGGCGAGGAGAATTATTTCAACGGGGGCGGCGAGCCGCTCAACATCATCTTGTCGGAGCAGAAGCATTTGGTGATGGGCAGTTACTGCACGATCTCGTTTGGAGTGTGGGCGCGCAACGCCGACGCGCATTTGATTTACTCGACGGAGACGATGGAGCGTTTGAATCCGACGCGGAGCATCTTCATAGGCGATCACGTTTGGATCGGTCAAGGCGCGATGTTGCTCAAAGGCACGCGGATCGGATCGGGGAGCATCGTGGGCGCGGGCGCGGTGGTGAGCGGCAAGCGAATTGAATCGAACACGATCTGGGCGGGCAATCCCGCGCGTCGGGTGAAGGATAAAATTTTTTGGACGAGCCTTTACGTGCACAATTGGAGCGAGCGCGAGACGGAGTACTATCAAAGATTTGAGACGGACGCGGTGACCTACGAGCGCGATGCCGAGAGCTTATCGTTTGACGAGATCGATCGGCAGTTGAGCGCGTGTCGAACCGCCGACGACAAATTAAAATATCTGCTCGAGCTGTCGAACAATCAATCGAAGAATCGTTTTGCAATATGAGGAGTGATCAAAATGTCGATATTGGCAGCAATGGTGGTGCCCCACCCGCCGATCATCATGCCCGAGGTCGGGCACGGCGAGGAGCGCAAAATCCAAAAGACCATCGACGCATATAAGAAGGTGTCGAGATTGGCGGCGGCGCTCAACCCCGAAACGATCGTCGTCAGCAGTCCGCATTCGATCCTCTATGCGGATTACTTCCACATCTCGCCGGGCGAGCGAGCGACGGGGAATTTTGCGCGGTTCCGTGCGCCCGACGTCAGCATCAGCGTCGACTACGACACCGAGTTCGTCAAGGCGCTGTCGGATAACGCCGCCGCCAACGAACTGCGCGCGGGAACGTTCGGCGAGCGCGATGCGTCACTCGATCACGGCACGTTGATCCCGTTGAAGTTCCTTGAGCAGGCGGGGATCGACTTCGGCAAGGTGAAGGTCGTGCGGATCGGATTGAGCGGACAATCGAACGCGGAGCATTATCGGCTCGGGCAGTTGATATCGCAGACGGCTGATCAACTCAACCGTCGAGTGATGTACGTGGCGAGCGGCGACCTTTCGCACAAATTGAAATCAGATGGTCCTTACGGCTACGTTGATGAAGGACCGGCGTTCGACGAGCAGATCATGAAGTACATCGGCGGCGGCGACTTCCTGTCGATGTTGATGATGGACAACGCATTTTGCGAGCGGGCGGCGGAGTGCGGGCTGAGGTCGTTTTGGATCATGGCGGGCGCGCTCGACAAGAAGAACGTCGATTGCCAACAGCTGTCATACGAAGGACCGTTCGGGGTGGGCTACGGCGTGGCGTGGATCGGGATCAAGGGCAGCGATCCCAATCGGGACTTTGCTCGACAATTGGAGGAGGAGAAGAGGCGCGCGCTCGCTCGTCGGAAGGCGGAAGAAGATGAGTATGTGCGGCTGGCGCGATTGAGCCTCGAAACGTTTGTCAAGACCAAGACGCCGTTGAGCGAACTGCCGAAGGGATTGCCGAGTGACATGCTCGAGCGACGAGCGGGGGCGTTCGTGTCTCTGCACAAGAACGGACAATTGCGCGGGTGCATCGGGACGATCGCGCCGACGCGAGATTCGATCGCATTGGAGATTGTGCAGAATGCGGTGTCGGCGTGCTCACGTGATCCGCGCTTCTCTCCGGTGACGGTCGATGAACTCAACGAGCTCGAGTACAGCGTTGACGTGTTGGGCGAGCCCGAACGGGTGTTCAGCATGAATGATCTCGACGTGAAGCGGTACGGAGTGATCGTTGAGAGCAAGGGACGGCGCGGGTTGTTGTTGCCCGATCTCGACGGAGTTGACACGGTTGAGGAGCAGGTGAAGATTGCGATGCGCAAGGGCGGCATCCCGACAACGGAATCGATCAATCTGTGGCGATTTGAAGTCGTTCGACATCATTGAGGGCGTCGCCGATGAATTATGTGGTGTACACCGATGGCTCGTGCCTGGGCAATCCGGGAGCGGGCGGTTGGGCGGCGGTGATGATCGATCGCGAGACGGGCGAGTTCAAAGAGTTATCGGGCGGCGCGGCTCGCACGACAAACAATCGCATGGAGATGACGGCGGCGCTCGAGGCGTTGCGCACTTCGACGGTCGGCAGTTCGATTGAGGTTTTCACCGACAGCCAATATTTGAGGAACGCGTTCGAGAAGGGCTGGCTGGTCAATTGGAAGCGGCGCGGCTGGGTGACGTCGTCGGGCACGCCGGTGCTCAATCAAGATTTATGGTTGGAGCTCGACGAGTTGATGATGACGCGCGACGTGAAATTCAATTGGGTGCGCGGGCATGTGGGCGATCAGTTCAACGAGCATTGCGATCAATTGGCTCGAGCTCAAGCAAAACGATTTCAATCGGGTCGACGCCGTTGACAAAAAAAATAAGACCGCTGAAACTCTCGGCGGTCTTTTAAATTATTCGTCGGCGAACGGCACGGGGCTGAGGATCAGTTTCGGATTATTGTCCCTGATCCAACCGAGCGACCATTCATTTTCGACCAACAGCACGGGTTGATCGTCCCGATCGACCACGAACATGCCGCGGTCTGCTCCTCTCAATGTCGACGGCGTGATCGCTCGACCGTCCTCCGCGCGGAGCCAGCGCGCGACTTCGAACGGCAGCATGGTCAACAGGACGTCGACGCCGTATTCGCTTTTCAATCGATACTGAAGGACTTCGAACTGCAACGTGCCGACGGTGCCGACCACAAACGATTCGGTTCCCGCGCCGACCTGGTTGAACAATTGAACGGCGCCCTCCTGCGTCAACTGCTCGATCCCTTTGACGAACTGCTTGCGCTTGAGCGTGTCCTTCGCTTGCACTCGAGCAAATTTTTCGGGCGGAAACACCGGGAAATCCTCAAATTTAAATTTATGAGCGGCGTCGGTCAAGGTGTCGCCGATGCCGAACACGCCGGGATCGAACAGCCCGACGATATCTCCCGGGAACGCCTCATCGATGATCTGACGATCCTGCGCGAGGAACTGTTGAGGCTGAGCGAGTTTGATCAGCTTGTCGGACGGCGCATGCCACACTTGCATGTTGCGCTCGAACTTACCCGAGCAGATTCTGATGAACGCCAACCGATCGCGATGCGCAGGATTCATGTTCGCTTGGATTTTGAACACGAACGCCGAAAACTTTTGATCGTCGGGCTCGATGATGCCGTCCGAGCTCAAGCGCGGAGCGGGCGGCGGCGCCAATCGAAGATACTCCTCCAAGAAATTCTGCACGCCGAAGTTGGTCATGGCGGAGCCGAAGAACACGGGAGTGAGATCGCCGGCATCGACCTTCGATCGATCAAAAGTATCGCCCGCCTCGTCGAGCAACATGAGATCGTCTTGAAGATTATCGTAAGTCTCTTGACCGATCCGATCAATCATAACGGGATCGTCGGCGGCGAATGTCTCACTGATCCTTTCGGTCTGACCGTGGGAAGTGTCTTCGGCGAAGAGCTCAACGCGGTTCTTCTGACGGTCGAACACGCCGAGATAATTGCCGTCGATGCCGACGGGCCAGTTCATCGGATAGGCGCGAATGCCGAGCACGTTCTCAATCTCGTCGATCAGATCGAGCGGCACCTTCCCGTAGCGATCGAGCTTATTGACGAAGGTGAAGATCGGAATGCGCCGTTGACGACAAACTTTAAATAATTTCTTGGTTTGAGCCTCCACGCCTTTAGCCGCGTCGATCACCATCACCGCGCTGTCGACCGCCATGAGCGTGCGGTAGGTGTCTTCGCTGAAATCCTGATGCCCGGGCGTGTCGAGGATATTGATGCGGCAACCGTCGTAATCGAATTGAAGGACGGAGCTGGTGACGGAGATGCCGCGTTGCTTTTCGATCTCCATCCAATCGCTGACGGCGTGGCGTTGAGCCTTGCGCGCCTTGATCGAGCCGGCGAGGTGGATCGCTCCTCCGTAGAGGAGAAGTTTTTCGGTGAGAGTGGTTTTGCCGGCGTCGGGGTGGGAGATGATGGCGAATGTTCGTCGCCGATTGATCTCGTCGATGAGCTGCGACAAAGTGATCGTTCCTTTCAACTGAAACGGCGAGACCGCAACCAACGACCTCGCCGACATTAATCTCAATGATGGTACGCCCGGCGCGACTCGAACGCGCGACCCACGGCTTAGAAGGCCGTTGCTCTATCCAACTGAGCTACGGGCGCATGAAACCACAGGGGAAATTGTATCAGACGCCCAACGGGCTGTCAATGATTTTATGTTTGATCAGTAATAGGATTTTTTACCGTACAACAGCATATCCCATATATCGTAATTATAACTGTTATGTCCCAGACCAAAGCGATTTGCCAAGTCACTGAGTCCTTTGTTGCCGTCAAGAATTTTATCAAGGTAATAAGCAGAGGGTTTTTCGGATTTGAAAGGAACGAAACAAACCTTCTTTGCAAAAGGAAGGTCATCGAATTCCGCCGCAACCTCAGGTTTCGAAGTGTAAATAACGGGAATTACATTGAACCAATTGATTCTGCTCTTGCGCTCATCCCACTTCATTTTTGCGAAGTCGGCGCCCAATTGCCCATAATGGTTCATGTGGACGATTACGTCATCGCCTAAGATGAACAGAGGATACCTCCCATCTATACCTCTCTGATCTTCATACCATTTATGAAACCTAAGCTCTGTGTTGATATACTTCATCGGATCTCTTAAGAATTTCATGAAATCTGCTTCCAACATGAACATGTTGATCAGCGGCGAGTAGAAGGGTAACCCGAATCTATGATAAACCACGCCTCCAAAGCAATTCATTGCAAAAATGGTTGGCTTGGATTTCTTCAGCCGTTCGTACTTTTCGAAGGTAAATAATGGGACGCAAATTACTCTATCCAAAAGAATTTTATGCTCGGGGACGTTTGCACTTCTCAATTGAGAAAGCACATCGCCAAAATGAACATCGGGTGCCAAACCGTTTATATCATCACTGCCACCGGTCACCAGCACAAAATCAAATTCCAGATTGCCAATATCCTGCAATCGGAAAAACGGAAAATCTGTCCCTGTGGAATCCTTCAAGGGGTATACTCCCATCGCTCCAATGATCCTAACGTCAACTTTTGGGTAGAGCTCGACCAGTTTTTGCAGAGCCGGATTTAGATTATGAACATCTCTCCCTGCAATATAAACCAAGACTTTTATCACCGGACATTGACTCCTTCTTCAAAAACCAATTGTGTTATTCGATCGCGCGTATATATTAAAGCTTGCGGAAATGTAGCGTAAGATGACCTTGAAGATTATACCTATACCTATACGATTTGTCAATCCGTAGCTTTATCGTTGAAGTGATTCCCACTATTTGCTAGAATGAACGACAGTATTTTTTCGAGGAGAGATATCATGTTGAGGACTGTGACCAAGCGCTCCGGCTCAACAGTCAGCTATAATCGATCGAAAATCTTCAACGCAATAGCCGGAGCCAATCGCGACGCCTCCACGCCGCGCGATAAATTATCCGCCGCCGACCTCGAGCGCGTGACCAACGCCGTCGAAACCGCCATCGCCGACAGTGACAGCATCGGCGTTGAGGAAATTCAAGACATCGTCGAGCGCGCGCTCATGCAGCACGGCTTTTTCGACGTCGCCAAACAATTCATCGTCTATCGAGAGAAGCACGCCCGACGTCGTGAGGCGCAACGAAATCTCATGGAGGTTTATCGCGATATCTTCTTCGCCAACTCCGAGGACGTCGATTTCAAACGCGATAACGCCAACATCAATGCCAACGCGTCAATGGGCGTGATGCTCAAGCTCGGAGCCGAGGGCGCAAAGTTCTTCGTCGATAACTACGTCCTGCCCGAGAAGTTTGTCGACGCCGATCGAGAGAATTTCATTCATATCCACGACAAGGACTTCTCGCTGATCACATTCAATTGCTGTCAGATCGATCTGCTCAAACTGTTTCACGGCGGCTTCTCGACGGGTCACGGCTTCCTTCGCGAACCCAATTCGATCCGATCCTACGCGTCGCTTGCATGCATCGCAATCCAATCCAATCAAAATGACATGTTCGGCGGACAATCCATCAACGCTTTCGATTACGCCATGGCGGAAGGCATTCGCAAGTCGTTCAAGAAGGCTGTAACCTCGGAAATTCAGCGCGCCGCCGTTTACTTTGATTCGTCTTTCAACGCCGATAAAATTAATTTCGAGCAATGCCGTTATGCCGAAAAAAATAATCCGTCGGCTGTCGACGAGATCGCAAAAGCAGTCGGCGATCGGAAGTTGGCGGAGAAAATTTATCGTCAGGCATGCGCCGACGTCGAAGAGGAAACTCATCAGGCAATGGAGGCGCTCATTCATAACTTCAACACGCTTCACTCGCGCGCCGGCGCTCAAGTCCCGTTCAGCTCGATCAATTACGGCATGGATACTTCGCCCGAAGGTCGGCTCGCCACGCGCGAAGTCCTCAACGCCATCGATGCCGGTCTCGGCAACAGCGAGACGCCCATCTTCCCCATCAGCGTCTTTCAACTCAAAGCCGGCGTCAATTATAATCCGTCCGATCCCAATTATGATCTGTTCCTCAAGGCGTGCAAGGTCAGCGCGCGCCGTCTCTTCCCGAATTTCGTCAACATCGATGCGCCCTACAATCTGCAATACTATAAGCCGGGCGATTACAACTCGTGCGTCGCGACCATGGGCTGTCGCACTCGAGTGATGGCGAACCTCAACGGTCCCGAACAATCGGGCTCGCGCGGCAACTTCGCCTTCGTCACCATCAATCTGCCAAAGCTCGCGCTCGAGGCGGGCGGCGATCTCCAACAGTTCTTCGCGCTGTTCGACCACTACATTCAGCTCAGCCACGATTACATTCTGTTGCGCTTGGAAACCATCAAGAAGAAGCACTTTTATAATTATCCGTTCCTCATGGAGCAACACGTTTGGCTCGACAGCGAAAAATTTTCGTCGAACGACACCATTGAAGAAGTGCTCAAGCATGCGTCTTACTCGATCGGATTCTGCGGGCTCGCCGAATGCCTCGTCGTGCTCGTCGGCAAGCATCACGGTCAATCGGAAGAGGCTCAACAGCTCGGGCTGAAGATCGTCGCGCACCTCCGTCATCGCACCGACGAGTTTGCAAAGGCGGAGCAACGCAATTGGACCACCTTCGCCACGCCCGCCGAGTCGACCGCCGGATCATTTCAGCGCGCCAATCGAGAGAAGTTCGGCATCATCAAGAACGTCACCGATCGCGATTACATGACCAATTCGAGCCACGTGCCCGTTTACTTCCCGATCAAGGCGCTCGACAAGATTCGCATCGAGGCTCCCTACCACGCGCTCTGCAACGCGGGGCATATCGCTTACATCGAGATGAATGCCGACGCTTCTCGCAACGTCAAGGCGTTTGAGAAGTTGGTTCGCGCCATGCACGACGCCGATATGGGCTACTTCTCAATCAATCACCCCGTCGATCGCGACCCCGTCTGCGGCTTCACCGGCATCATTCAAAATCAGTGCCCTCATTGCCTTCGGAAGGAAAAAATTCTCGGCTCGTTCAAACATCTCGATCGGATCAAATAAAAAAAATGATCCTCCGCTCCGCGCGGGGGATTTTTTTGCTCAACTGTTGAAGACCAATCGGAGCAAAAGCATATAGCAGACCGTGCCGCCCGATATCGAGATCAGCATCTGCCGCCATCGAAGGTGCAACACGATGATCAACACGATCGATAAGAACTCCGGCAGTCCATGATTGCCCTCGACGATGCTCACGTCCTTCAGACAGTAGACTACCAACATCGCAAAGATCGCCGACGGCAGCGCGTCACCCAAATATCGAATGTATTTCGGCGTCGCGCGCTTCTCGGAAAAAATCATGAAGGGCAACGCGCGCGTCAGGTACGTCCCCAATACGCACAGCCCGATCGTTATCAACTGCTCGGTGAATGTCATCGCTCTATCCTCAATCGAAATGCCGTCAACACTATCAAAATCAAAACCATCGACGGGATCAGAAATGAATCGCTCCCGAATGCGATCAAGCACGCCATCGACGCCGCGAATCCGATCAGGCTCGTCACGTGCCGCCCCTCCGTCAAGAACTGCTCGAGCCAGATCACTACGAACATCGCCGTCATCACGAAGCCCAGCCCCTCCGTGTTGAACGTCAGCACCTCGCCCAACAGCCCGCCCAGCATCGCGCTCGTCACCCAATACGATTGATTGAGTAGCGTCACCCAAAAATAAAACCAGCCGCGATCGATCCCGCTCGGCACTCGCGTCGAACAGTTGATCGCAAACGTCTCATCGCACAGCCCGAAGATCAAGTACTGCCGTTTGAGACCGAGCCCTTTGTACTTCTCGAGCATCGCCAGCCCGTAGAACAGATGCCGCGCTTGGATCATCACCGCCACCGCAAACGTTTGGATCGGCGCGAACGGCGCCAGCAACATCGTCGCCGCCACAAACTCTAACGAGCCGCCGAAGATCAGCGCCGCCATCAACGTCGGGTAGAGCACGCCGAACCCCAGCACGTTCATATAAATGCCGTACGCCAGTCCCAGGAAACAAAAGCCGGTCATGATCGGGACGGTGAAGGGGAACGCCGCGCGCAACGCCGATAAAATTTTCTTCCTGTCACTCAACCTTTGTCAGACTCCGTCGTGTACACGTCCTTCAACAGAGTTTCCTTGCGCAACGAGCGACATTCGCAATCGATCTCGTCGTCGAGCGAACCGATCACGTCGAGCAGGATCGAGCCGATCAACTCGGCGTCGTCGAAAAAGATATCCTTAAGAGTGTCGTGCGACCAGCCGCCCGTCAAGCCTTCGCCGTAGTTCACCACGAATGACAGGTTGGCATAGCACGCGCCGATCTCTCGAGCCAAGTAGACCTCGGGCGCCAAGCTCTGTCCTACGATGTCCGCTCGACCGTTGAGCATCGCGATCTCCGACGGGCTTTCGAAGTGCCGACCGTCCGTCACCGCATACGTCCCGCGATCAAATATCCGTCCGTCGTAAAACTTTCGAGCCGACGCGATCAACAATCGTCTCAAACGCGGGCAGAGGGCGTCGCGCATGATGAGAAGATATCGACCGTCGAGCATCACGTCTTTGCGCATCGACAGATCGATATAATCATCGGGAATTAAAAGATCGCGCGGGTCGAGCAGACGGTTGACCGTGCCGACGCCGCCTTCCGATAAGATGTGTCTCACGCCCGCTTCTCTGAACAGCCAAAAGATCTGTCGAGAGGCATCGGCGCGTGTCACTCCGCTCCGCCAGCCATGCATTCGACACGTCAACACTCGTCGACCGTTGAGCTCGAACAGCCTCATCGTCGGGCTTCGACCGTAGGGCGTCTCGATACTGAACTCGTCTATGAGCTCGACGGCGGGGAATCGGTTGGGGAAGTCGCTCGACAGCGTTCCCGAGCCGCCGATTATCGCATGTTCCGCGCGGATTTGATTGTTCATTGGTTGAACCTCTCAT
>JAFUXN010000109.1 GCA_017477125.1 Selenomonadaceae bacterium | reverse complement strand
CGGGCTGGCGTCGTCCTCCCCATGAGTAGGTGGCGACGCCCTTTTTTTTTCTGCTTACAAATGTTTGGAGCTCAAATTTTTTTTGGCACCGACTGACGGGTTGGCGTCGTCCGCCCCACGACTAGGCGGCGACGCTTTTTCTTTTCTGCTTACAAATGTTTGAGGCTCAAAGTTTTTTTGGCGTCGACGGACGGGTTGGCGGCGTCCGCCCCATGAGCCGGCGGCGACGCCTTTTTCTTTTCTGCTCATAAATGTTTGGAGCTCAAAGTTTTTTTGGCGCCGACTAACAGTGTGGCGTCGTCCGCTCCGTGAGTAGGCGGCGACGCCATTTTTCTTTTCTGTGCACAAATGTTTGAGGCTCAAAGTTTTTTCACGCCGACCAACGGGTAGCGTCATCCGCCCCATGACATGGCGGCGACGTCCTTTTCTTTTCTGCTTACAAACGTTTGGAGCTCAAAGTTTTTTGGCGTCGACTGACGAGCTGGCGGCGTCCGCCCCGCGTGGAGGCGGCGACGCCTTTTTTGATCTCCAAGCTCCGCCTTCGACAGATTTTTTTATTGCCTGCTCTGAAGGATTATTTCTTCGACCGTTTAATTCTTTTCGAGCAGGAGCGGCGGGTGGGATCATTTTTTTGTTAGGAGCGTTTCAATGGAACAAATCTCTCAGACATTCTTGTCATTCATCGATCAGTACGGGTACATCGCCGTCGCTCTGTTGATGGCGATGGAGAACGCTTGCATTCCAATCCCGAGCGAATTGATCCTCGGCTTCGCAGGCTACCTCATCTTCGCCGAACGCATGACCTTCACCGGAGCCATGATCGCCGGCATGGTCGGAGGCATGCTCGGATCGATCTTTGCTTACGTCGTCGGATTGAAGGGCGGGCGTCCCTTCGTCGACAAGTACGGCAGATATTTCCTCATCAAGAAATCTCACGTCGACCTCGCTCAACAGTGGTTCGATAAGTACGGTATCCGCGCCGTCTTCTTCAGCCGCATGCTTCCCGTCGTCCGAACGTTCATCTCATTGCCCGCCGGCTTCGCTCGCGTCGACTTGCTAAAATTCCTCGCCTTCACCTTCGCGGGCTCGCTCCCTTGGACGGCGTTGATCCTGTTCGCCGGCATGATGCTCGGAGAAAATTGGCAGTACCTGCTCGAGCTCGGACACGAGTTCAGCATGGCGTTCATCGTCGTGTGCGTGATCATCGTCGCCGTCCTCTACTTCCGTCGGAAAGGTCGTTGATACCATGCCCAACTGGACCCCCGATCAATCCAAAGCCGTCTATACTCGCGGCAAAAATCTGCTCGTCAGCGCCGCCGCCGGCTCCGGCAAGACCGCCGTGCTCGTCGAGCGCATCATTCAGATGATCCTCAGCGGCGATTGCGACATCGATCGAATGCTCGTCGTCACCTTCACCAACGCCGCCGCCGCCGAAATGCGCTCTCGTATCCACGCCGCGCTCGCCGATAAAATGTCCAAATCCGACGACCCCGAAACTCTCAATCGCCTCGAACGTCAATCGATCTTATTGTCGGGCGCATCGATTATGACCGTCCACGCGTTCTGTCAAATGCTCCTGCGCCGCCACTTCTCCAAGATCGATCTCGATCCCAAATTCCGCGTCGCCGACGAGCAGGAGCTCAACATTTTCAAGCAAGAGATCATCGCCGACGTCTTTGAACGCCGCTACTCACTCGCCGATCTCGACGCTCGACAACGCTTTCAACGTTTCACCGATGAGTTTGGCGGCAACGAACGCGGCGATTCCGATCTCCATGATCTCGTGCTCGACCTATACGACACCGCTCAAAGCCACCCCGATCCCGAAGGTTGGCTCCGCTCATTGCCGTCGACGTTCAACATTCCAATCGACGCCTCGATCGATCAGATTTTTTGGTACGATGAAGCCGTCAAGCAGATCAATTTCGAGCTCGATGCCGCCCTCGACGAGTGCATCATTCTCTGCGATCTGTTCGACGCCCCTCTGCCCAAGGCGCTCGACAAGGATATGGAACTGATGTGCGATCTCAAGCGGGCGTTCTCGATCGGTTGGGATCACTTCTACAATTTCATCAACGGAATGAAGTATGAGCGGCTCACCATGCCCAAGGGCGTCGGCGACGAGCTCAAGCAGCAGACCAAAAATCTTCGGGACAACGGCTATAAGAGGCGCATCAAAAATCTGCAGCGCGATTACTTTTATGCGCCGTCCGCTCAATTGCTCGACGACCTCCGCGCGGTGCGTCCGTCCATCGAAACTCTCATGGAGGTGACGATCGATTTCGCCGACTCGTACGCCGCCGCCAAGCGCGAACGATGCATCATCGACTTCAACGACATGGAGCATCTTGCGCTCAAGATTCTCGGCGACAAAAATTTATGCGCGTCCCTCCGTCGGCGTTATCAGACCGTGATGATCGACGAGTACCAGGACACCAACGCCGTCCAAGAGGCGATCCTTCAATCGATCGCTCGCGACGATAATCTGTTCGTCGTCGGCGACGTCAAGCAATCGATCTACCGCTTCCGCCTCGCCGATCCCACCCTCTTCATGAAGAAGTACGATGAATATCCAAACGATCCCGATTGCGAACGCATTGAGCTGTCGGCGAATTTCCGTTCGCGCGCTTCGGTGATCGACGCGGTCAATTTTGTATTCGAACGTCTGATGAGGAAAGACGCCGTCGAGATCGATTACACCGACGATGCTCGGCTCAACTGCGGATTCGATTACCCCTACAGTCGCGACCCGCTCCTCAACACGCCCGCCGAATTGATCCTCGTCACCACCAACAAAGATGCCGACCTCGACGACGATGATGTGTTCCTCGATCAGCCCGTCGAGAACGTCAAGACCAATGCCGATTTCGAGATCGGAGCGACCACCGGAGGTTCGAACGCCGCCACCAAGATCGAGCTCGAAACGCATATGATCGCTCGTCGCATCAAGGCGATGTTTCGCGCCAACGTCCATGTCTACGATAAGGAGCTCAAAGGCTATCGCAAACTGCAGTACCGCGACATCGTGATCCTGTTGAGATCGACGGCGCGAGCGACGGGAGAAATTCTCGACGTGCTCAAGCAAAACAATATCCCCGCCTACTCCGCCGAGGAAGAAACTTATTTCCGCGCGACCGAAATTCAAGTGATCGTCTCGATGCTCACCGTACTCGACAACGCCAGGCAGGACGTTCCAATGGCGGCGGTGCTCCTGTCGCCCATCGGAGGCTTCACCGCCGAGCAACTTGCTCAACTCAAATTGATCTCGCCCTGCGACGATTTCATCACCCTGCTCACGTCCGCCGCCGGAGGCATCGAAGGCTCAACCCCCGAGCTCGCGTCGAAGTCGAAGACTTTCCTCATAAACCTCAACCGTTGGCGCGATCTCTCCATGACCATGAGTGTGCCCGAATTGCTCTCGATCATCTATCGCGAAACGAAATACTATGAGGCGGCGGGCTCGATGAGCGACGGCAGGCAACGTCAAGCCAATCTTCGAATGCTGATCGATCGCGCGGCGGCTTACGAGCAAACATCGTTCCGCGGGCTGTCGAGATTCCTGCAGTTCATCAAGAAGATCAAGGAGCTCAACAATGATCTCACCTCCGCGCGGACGTTGGGCGAGAGTGAAAACGTCGTGCGCATCATGACGATCCACAAGTCGAAGGGGCTCGAGTTCCCGATCGTGTTCGTCGCCGACCTCTCGCACGGATTCAACATCAAGGACGAGACGTCGAGCCCACTGCTCAAACACAGGGAGCTGGGCGCGGGACCGTACCGCATGCATGATCGAGTGCGCATGAAGGTGCCGACGCTCGCGCGCAAAGTGATCGGCAAGCGCGGGCTCAACGAACTGATCGCCGAAGAGTTGAGGATTCTCTACGTCGCCATGACCCGCGCCAGAGAGATGCTGATCCTCGTCGGCTCAATCAACGCCGCCAAGCTCAATAAGTATGATCATTTCAAAGCGGTCGACAAGCTCAAGAGTTTTGCGGTGCTCGACGCTCGCTCGTTTCTCGACTGGATCATGTTGGCGATGACTCGACAGACGACGCTGATCACAACTTACAAGGTCGCCTCCAACAAAGTTATCAAGGGCGACGCTGAACCGATCCGCGCGGAGCCGTCGACCGTCGAAGATCAATCCGTCGAGCCGCCCGTTGAGATCGACAGCGATGCGAGTGTGATCGAATTGAGTGTGCCGGCTAAGATGTCGGTGACGGAGATCAAGCGTCGGTTCACTGACGACGAAGCGGCGGTCAAAGTATTGCGCGAGGAGAAATTTTATCGACGTCCCGACTTCGAACGCGAGAAGCGCTTGACGGGGATCGAATATGGGTTGGCAATGCATTCGGTGATGCAACACATTGATCTTCGCGGCGATCTGACGGTTGACGGCATTAACGATCAGATCGGCTCGATGGTTGAGAGGAAAATATTGTCGGCGGAGGCGGCGCGAGCGATCCGTCGTGAGCATGTGGCGGCGTTCTTCGACGGTGAATTTGGGCGCCGGCTGGTCGGGGCGGAGAAAATTTATCGGGAGCTGCCGTTCAACATGTTGATATCGACGACGGAGCTCAACCGTCTGCTCGAGCGAATGAAGAGCGAATACTTGTCGGTGAAGATGTTGCCGACGGTCGACGACAAGATTTTCATACAAGGGATCATCGATGTGCTGTTCAGGGACGAGCGGGGGCTGGTGTTGCTCGACTACAAGACGGATCGGGTCGACGATGTTGAGCTGATCCGTCAGAAGTATCGATTGCAGATCGACTTGTATGCGTCGGCGGTCGAAACGATTCTGGGTGTTGCGGTCGATGAACGATTCATCTTCCTGCTCTCGAAGGACACCTTGATCGGCATGGAATAAAAAAAGGGCGGCGCATTGCTCGCGTGGCGCCCGCCCTTCTTCACTCTGCTGTAATATTTTTGGGGCTGATATTTTTTCATCGTCGAACAGGAAAGGGCGCGCCGCCCCGTGTGGGAGGCGGGCGCCCCTCTTTTTCTCTGCTCACAAACTTTTTGGTAAACCAAAGAAGGTAGGGGTCGCCGCCCGCGCCTTCGGCGGACGCCCCCTTCTCCTCCACCTCTAAATTTTATTCGGCTCCAAAACGTTTAGACGATAGAAAGATAGGGCGCGCCGCCCCGCGAATAGGCGGGCGCCCTTCTTTTTCTCTGCTCACAAACTTTTTGGTAAACCAAAGAAGGTAGGG
>JAFUXN010000108.1 GCA_017477125.1 Selenomonadaceae bacterium | reverse complement strand
CCTATATTTTCGTTGCCGACAAATCTTTGTGGTCGACCGCCGAGAATTTTTTGGGTTGAAGGTTAGGCGTCGTCGCCTGCTCACGGGGCGACCGCCGCCCATATTTTTCGCCGCCGACTAATTTTGTGATCGACCACGAGGAACCCGAGCGAGCCGCCACATTAGGGAGGCGGGCGCTCGAAACTTTATGCCGCGCCCCACAGTTCCCCGACAACTAATTTTTTTATGGGCTGAAGGTTAGGCGTCGTCGCCTTCTCACGTGGCGACCGCCGCCCATATTTTTCGCCGCTGACAAATCCTTGTGTTCAACCGCCGATAATTTTTTTGGCTCTGAACAAAGTGTTTGGCGTCGACGGAGGGAACCGAGCGAGCCGCCGGCTTCGAAGGCGGTCGCTCGAAACTTTATGCCGCGCCCCACAGTTCCCCGACAACTAATTTTTTTGGATTGAAGATTAGGCGTCGTCGCCTTCTCACGTGGCGACCGCCGCCCATATTTTTCGTCGCCGACAAATTTTGTGATCGACCACGAGGAACCCGAGCGAGCCGCCCCATTAGGGAGGCGGGCGCTCGAAACTTTATCCCGCGCCCCACAGTTCCCCGACAACCAATTTTTTTGTGATCGACCACGGGGAACCCGAGCGAGCCGCCCCATTAGGGAGGCGGGCGCTCGTATTTTAACTCACACCTCCATGATGATCGGCAGGATCATCGGACGCCGCCTCGTCTTGTCGAACAGATACTGCGCCAACGTATCTTTCACACTCAATTTGATCGTCGACCAATCCGTCATCTGCTCATTCTCACAGAACTTCAGTATCTGCTGCACTTTGAGCTTCGCCTCGTACATCAACTCCTCCGACTCGCGCACGTACACAAATCCCCTCGACACGATATCCGACGAGTTGCTGAGTATCTTGCCCGACTCGCGATGAATCGTGATCACCACTATCAATATACCGTCCTGCGACAGCTGCCTGCGATCCCTCAACACGATATTGCCGACGTCGCCGACGCCCAACCCATCAACCATCACGATCCCCGACGGTACACGACCGTTGATCTTCCCGCTGTGACGAGTGAACTCAAAAATGTAGCCGTTCTCGCCGATCAAAATATTCTCCTTGGGCATGCCCAGCTCCTCAGCCAACTTCGCGTGCGTCACCAGATGATGATACTCGCCATGCACGGGAATGAAGAACTTCGGTTGAATCAGATTATGCATGAGCTTGAGCTCGTCGCGCGCCGCATGCCCCGACACATGTATGCCGTCCGATCGACTGTAGATCACGTTGGCGCCCAACCGCATGAGATTGTCGACGATCTTGGCTACGAGCTTTTCATTGCCGGGGATCGGCGTGGCGGAGATGATGACGGTGTCGCCCGGAACGATCCCGACCTTGCGATGATCGCTCATCGACATGCGGGTCAACGCCGACATCGGTTCGCCTTGACTGCCCGTCGTCACGATCACGATCCGATCGGCAGGATAATCATAGATGTCATCGACGTCGATGATGGTACCTTCGGGCGCGTGAATGTAGCCGAGCTCGAGGCTGATGTTGACGACGTTGACCATGCTACGTCCGAGCACTGCCACCTTGCGCTTATACTTGACTGCGTAATCGATCGCCTGTTGAATGCGATGGACGTTCGAACTGAACGTGGCGATGATGATCCTACCGTCGGCATTGCGGAACTCCCTATCGAAAGCAGCGCCGACGGATTTTTCGCTTGGCGTGTGACCTTCCTTCTCCGAATTGGTTGAGTCCGCCATGAGCACGAGCACGCCGCGCGACCCCAGATCGGCGAGCCGTTTGAAATCGGTCATGCGTCCGTCGATGGGAGTGTAATCGAATTTGAAATCGCCGGTGTGGACGATGGTGCCGACGGGCGTTCTGATCGAAATGCCGACCGCGTCGGGGATCGAGTGATTGACGCGAATGAAGCCGATGTTGAAGCAGCCGATGTTGATGTTCTCGCCGGGCGTGGCAACCCGAAGGTTTTCGGAGCTCACTCCGTTCTCCTTGAGCCGCCCCGTCAAGATGCCGAGAGTCAATTTGGTTCCGTAGACGGGCACCGACAATTTTTTCATGATGTAGGGCAACGCGCCGATGTGATCCTCGTGACCGTGGGTGAGCAGAATTGCTTTCAAGCACTGTTGATTTTCGAGCACGTAACTGATATCGGGAATGACCAGGTCGATGCCGAGCATCTCCTCGTCCGGGAACATCAGCCCCGCGTCGATCAAAACCATGTCGTCGCCGCATCGAATGACCGTCATGTTCTTTCCGATCTCGCCGAGCCCTCCCAACGGAATGATTTGCAATTTGTTTTCCGTCCTCAATGATCTCACTTCCTCTGAAATTTTTAAGCCGAACAGTTTCGTCGAGATTATTTTACATTTTAATTTCAGCTTGTCAAATGTTTTGGTTGAAAAATGTCGAGCGTCATGAAATAATGGCGGCGATCAATTTAAGAGGAGGCAGTTGATGAACAAAGACGTGTTGAACATTCTCGAATACGATAAAATTCGTCAGCGGCTGGTCGAATGTGCGGCGACCAATCATGGGAAGGACTTGGCTCGAGCGCTCGAACCTGCCGACGACCTTCAAGAGATTCGTCAGCGGCTCGACGAGACGACCGAAGCCGTTAAAATTTCTGCGCTGTCGAGCCCGCCGTTCGGAGGCATCGTCGACATCAGAGAGATCATTCGCAAGATCAAGCTCGGGCGGATCGCCGACGCTCTTGAACTGCTCGACATTCTCAATACCATGTACGCCATGCGCGAGCTCAAAAAATTTTTCAAGGACAGCGAGCTCGACGTGCCTCTTCTCAAGGCGCGCGCGGTTGAGATAGAAATACTCGGCAACCTCGAAAGGCAATTGGATAACGCCATCGATGAGCACGGCGCCGTTCGCGACGATGCGTCCGTCGAACTCCAACGCATCAGACGCTCACTCCGCGCGGCTCAATCGAAGATCAAGGAGCAGCTTTCATCGATCCTGCACAACGCCGCCTATCAAAAATTTTTTCAAGACGCGCTCGTTACAATGCGCGGCGACCGTTACGTGATCCCGATCAAAGCCGAGTACCGTCGGGAGTTCCCCGGGCTCGTGCACGATCAATCGTCGAGCAGCGCCACCGTCTTCATTGAGCCGATGGTCGTGGTCGAGCTCAACAATGACGTCAAACAACTCGAACTCGATGAACGCAATGAGGTCAATCGGATACTCCGCGTGCTGTCGAGCGCCGTACAAAAAAATGCCGACGTGCTCATCGAGAACGCATCGATCCTCGCGCACATCGACTTCACCTTCGCCAAATCCAAGCTCGCGCTGTCGATGAATGCCGTCGAGCCGAGCATCAATGTCGAAGGTCGAACCTTGCTCAAATCCGCGCGCCACCCGTTGATCGATCCCGCTGCCGTCGTCCCGATCGATGTCGAGCTGGGCACGCGCTTTCGCATGCTGTTGATAACCGGACCGAACACCGGAGGCAAGACCGTCAGCATGAAGACGTTGGGGCTGATGTCGTTGATGGCGCAATCGGGGCTGTACATACCCGCGTCGATCGGATCGGAGCTGGCGATTTACCAAAACATCTACGCTGATATCGGCGACGAGCAATCGATTGAACAATCGCTGTCGACATTCAGCGCGCACATGACCAAGCTGGTATCGATCCTCAACCGCGTCGAGCGAGATGATCTGGTGCTGCTCGACGAGTTGGGCGCGGGCACCGATCCCGAAGAGGGCGCGGCACTGGCGATGTCGATCCTCGAACGGCTGTTGGCGATCGGAGCGTCGACGCTGGCGACCACGCATTATTCGGAGCTCAAAAGTTTTGCGTACACGACCGACGGGATCGAAAATGCGTCGGTTGAGTTCAACATCGAGACGCTGAAACCGACTTATCGATTGCTGATTGGAATCCCGGGCGCGAGCAATGCGTTTGCGATCAGCCAACGGTTGGGACTGCCCGAGTCGCTGATCATTCGAGCGAAGCAGTTGGTGACGGCGGATCACGCCAAGTTCGAAGACATAGTCGGGGCGCTCGAGAATGAACGGCTGTTGTATGAGCAGAAGAACGCCGACATGGTTGAGAGGCAGCAGCGGATCATGCAGATGGAGCAGCGCGTGACGGACATGCGCAACGATCTCAATCAAAATCGAGCGGAGATCATTCGCAAGACGCGGGAGAAATCGGCGGAGCTGATCCGTCGTACGCGTCGGGAGGCGGAGGAGATCATTGCCGCGCTCAAAGAGCAGTTTGATGATCAGGGCGTGAAGCGTCGGCAGCAGGCGATCCAAGAGGCGCGCGATCGGCTCCGCGCGGAGGAGATGAACGCGATGCCCGGTATCGTCTCGCAGAAGGTCGGGCGTCGGATCGTCCGCAAGGAGATCGCGGTCGGCGATACCGTCTACGTCGGCAAGCTCGATCAGAAGGGCTCGGTGCTGTCGATCGAGAAGGACGGGCGCGAGCTCACGGTTCAGATTGGAGCGTTGCGAACGACGGTCAAGCTCGAGGACTGCAGATTTGTTTCGCATGGATCGGTCGAACAATCGAGCGAGCCGACATCGCACAAAAAAACGTCGAACGCATTGCTCGCCAAGATGGCAACGGTTCAACGTGAGCTCGACATTCGGGGGCTGATGGTCGACGAGAGCGAATCGGTAGTGGGCAAGTTCATAGACGACGCGGCGATCGCCGGCTTGCGACATGTGTTGATCATTCACGGCAAGGGCTCGGGCGCGTTGAGGAAGGGCATACATGAATTTTTGAGGCGCAACCGAAGTGTGGCGTCGTTTCAATTGGCGGACATAGATGAAGGAGGCAGCGGCGCGACGCTCGTCGAGATCAACTGATCAACTGCCCCGCATTGAGCGGAGCTTGTCCAATCGGTCTTTCTGTCAGGCTAGCGGTTCTCTCGACTTCGAGTGTCTTTGCCCAACGGAATAATATCATTTAGGAAAAAGAAAAGCAAGGAGGAGGCGGAGGCGCTCTCTCTCCCATCGTAGAGGACGGGAGTATCCGCGCCGCATTTTTGATGAAGATACATATATTTATCGACGCGGAGAATGTGCCGTACACGAATGCGCTCGAGTCCTACGAGGTGCTGAGCGAGAGCGGCGATTATGTGTGCGACGTGGTGGGCAAGGAGGAGACGCTTCCTCAAGCTTATCTGAAGCGTCGCAGCCCGACATTCCGAATCCACAATTGCGATTACGGAAAGAACTCGGCGGACTTGTCGATGACGGTGTTGATAGCGAAAGCGGTCTATGAGGAGCCCGACACGGACATCTTGGCGATCATCTCCAACGACAGAGATTTTGCGCCGATCATTCAATTGGCGGTCGAGAAGCGCAAGCAGGTGTTGTTGCTGGGCATGGCGGCGCAGTCGAAAGGCTTGACGGAGTTGTTTGAGCGGATGGGGATCGACATGAATTTCGTGACGCTCGGGATCATCGACGGCGAGTCGCAGAGTGAATCGATCAAGGTTGATGATCTGCCCAACGGTCTGTATGAGTACTTTCGAAAGCATTACAAGGGCAGCACGATCTTCGTCAAGCGCGGGGAGAAATTGGTTGAGATGCCGTTCGTCGAGGGCATGCCTGTCAATGTATTTCTCGATCTGATGAGGCGGTGCAAGATTTGGACGCGTGCGCAGAAGGTTGAGGATGAGGTTGGCTCCCTGTTCTTGAAGGTTGTCGATAACCAAGTGCACTTCCTTGATCGATACGGGTATGCGATCTTTGACAAGCCGGAGTTCAAACAATTTCCCGAGGACCTGCAAGAGTTTTTCATGTCGAATTACGAGGGCGAGACGATCTTTGTCAAGCACAACGGGAATTTTGTGGAGTTGCCGTTCATCAACGGAATGCATCTCGGGCGTTTCATTCAGATGTTGAGGAGCGTGGGGATTTGGTCGAGGAGCCAGAAGTTGAGGGTGACGCTCGAAAAACTTGATGAGTTGGGATTGCAATTGAAAAATGATCATGTGTGCTACGGCGATTAGCAGGATTGATCGAACGACTGTCGAAGTGTTGATCAGTTTAATTGAGAGGAGTTTTGGCAATGGCAAATGCGTTTATCGTTGAGAAGGTCAAAGAGATGATGGCGGCGCCGTCGTGCTACGCGGGGTTGAGAGAAGTGTCGCAGGCATGGCTCGATGCGCGCGGGACGGTCAACGAGAAGGCAGCGGCAAAAAAATTGGCGGACGCGATCGCCGAGTGCATCACGCCGATTGATGCGTTGGTGTCGTTTGCGCACTCGAACGACGCGAAGGAAATATTTGGAGCGGAAGGCGCGGCGAAGTTTGCGGCGCATGCCGACGAGCTCAAGGCGTCGGGCGCGAAGTACTGCGATTGCGGAGCGTGCACGCCGGGCTTGGCGATCCTCGAGCACAAGGCTGAACTTCTCGGGTGATTGATCATGAGCAAGATCATTTTCATTGACGTCGACGGGACGTTGACCAATTATGAAAACCAAGTGCCGGCGTCGGCGGTCGAGGCGATCCGCGCGGCGCGAGCCAACGGGCATAAGGTGTATCTCTGCACGGGGCGTTCTCGAGCGGAGATTTACGATTCAATTTGGGCGATCGGTCTCGACGGTCTGATCGGAGGCAACGGCGCTTACGTTGAGGATCACGGTACGGTGGTGAGCCACAAACTGATCACGTTGGATCAGTGCAAGCGCGTGGTCGACTGGCTTCACGAGCGCGGGTTGGAATTTTATCTTGAGAGCAATTCGGGCTTGTATGCGAGCGAGCACTTTGAGGAGCGCGGCGATGATGTTGTAAAAAAATATGCCGCCTACAAAGGCAAGGATCGCGCCGAAGATTTTACGGTGCGGAAGTTGTTCCCCGAGATGATCTTTGGCGCGGGGCTCTATCGCGATGATCTCAACAAGATCAGTTTCATACTCGACAGCTATGAAGATTATCGAGAGGCGAAGGCGGCGTTCGGCGACGAGCTCAAGGTCGGGACGTGGGGCGGCAAGGGCGATCGAGCGTTGTTCGGAGACTTCGGCGTGAAGGACTTGTCGAAGGCGAACGGCATTGCGGAGCTGCTTGAGTATTTGAAAGCGGAGCGAGCGGAGACGATAGCGTTTGGCGATTCGAAGTGGGACATCTCGATGTTCGAGTGCTGTGCGGTTAGCGTGGCGATGGGCGACGGGGAGCAGGCGGCGAAAGATGCGGCGACCTTCGTGACGGACGCGGTTGATGACGACGGCATGTATAACGCGTTCAAACGCTTAGAGCTCATTTAAATTCAGTTGACTATAAAAATACGAGCGCCCGCCTCCACCTGGGGCGGCTCGCTCTTTTCTTTTTGCCGACGAAATTTTTATAGATGTGGAAAGTTGAGCTGAAGGTCGGAGCGCCCGCCTCTGATGGGGGCGGCTCGCTCCCTTCCGCGGTCGGCGATAAAAACATGATGGGGCGCAAAATTTATGAGGCGGCAGATAAAGCCGGCGGCGTCCGCCCCGCGAATTGGCGGCGACGCCCTTTTCTTTCCTTCCGCGGTCTGCGATGAAAACATAATGGGGCGCAAAATTTATGTGGGTGACGAATAAATATGGCGTCGTCCGCCCCGCGATTAGGCGGCGACGCCCTTTTCTTTTTGCCGACGAAATTTTTATAGATGTGGAAAGTTGGTTGAAGATGGGAGCGCCCGCCAGCTCATGGGGCGGCTCGCTCCCTTCCGCAGTCGACGATGAAAACATAATGGGGCGAAAAATTTATGGAAGCAGCGGTGGATAAAGCCGGCGTCGTCCACCCCGCGAATCGGCGGCGACGCCCTTTTCTTTTTGCCGACGAAATTTTTATCGATGGAGAAAGTTGGTTGAAGATGGGAGCGCCCGCCTCCCTGATGGGGCGGCTCGCTCCTGTTCTTTGGTCGGCAACGGGAACAGGACGGGGCGAAAAATTTTTATGGGGCGAAGGCTGAAGGGCGGAGCGCCCGCCTGGACATGGGGCGGCTCGCTCCCTTCCGCGTTCTGCGATGAAAACATGATGGGGCGCAAAATTTATGGAGGCGGCAGATAAAGCCGGCGTCGTCCGCCCCGCGATTAGGCGGCGACGCCCTTTTCTTTCCTTCCGCGGTCTGCGATGAGAACATGATGGGGCGCAAAATTTATGGTGATGGCGAATAAAGCCGGCGGCGTCCGCCACGCGTTCAGGCGGCGACGCCCTTTTTTCCTTCCGCCGACAAAATTTATATCAGCCGAGAAAAAAATTTGTGTCCCAACGTAAAAAGGCGCGCAGCCGGGCGTCGAAGGCGCGCGCCATTTTTTATTCCTCAACCGTTGATGATCTTATCGAGCAGCGCCATGTTGAGATTGTCTCTGACGACCCGCGCCAACCGATCATAAGCCGCTTGTTTCTCCGCCCGACGGTTCCTCACATTCTCGAGCGGCGCCAACCCCTTCCGGCGTCGAACGGCGTTGAGCATCTGCCGACGGAAATCATCATTGTCGAATATCCCATGCACGTAGGTGCCGAACACATTATCATCAACCATCATCAGCGACGCCGACGACGGTTCAGTCTCGCCCGCATGTATTTCATAGCCCTCGAGCTCCCGACCATCGATCTCGTCATCGAGAAATCTGAACTTCAATCGTTCGAGCGTCACCTGCCGCGTCAACTTCTCGACCGCAAATGTCGTGGTCAACGGTAGCAGCCCAAGCCCGTCAATCTCCTCAACTGTCGACTCCGTATGATGCGGATCGAAAATTTTTCTTCCGAGCATCTGATAGCCGCCGCATATCCCAACGATCGCCGCGCCCTCCGCCGCCCGACGCTTGATCGCATCTTCGAATCCCTCCGCGCGGAGCCACATGAGATCGCTCGACGAATTCTTACTGCCGGGCATGATGATCACGTCGGCATCATCAATCTCATCAACCGTTGTCACGTAGAGCAATCGAACATCGCATTCGCCCGCAAGGCTGTCGAAATCCGTGAAGTTAGATATCTTAGGCAATCGGATCACCGCGATGTTGAGCTCGCCTTCGACCGTCGAACTCTTGTCGTCGAGCGACACCGAATCCTCGTCGTCGATGCCCAACCGATCAATGAACGGCAACACTCCAAGCACGGGCTTACCGGTCTTGCGCTCAAGGAAGTCGACGGCGGGAGTGAACAGGCTGACGTCGCCGCGAAACTTATTGATCACCAAGCCCTTAACCAGATCGCGTTCGTCGGGATCGAGCAGTTCAAGCGTGCCGACGAGAGCGGCGAGCGACCCTCCGCGATCGATGTCGGCGATCAACACGACGGGAGCATTGAGATATTTTGCGACGCGCATGTTGACGATGTCGTTGTCCTTGAGATTGATCTCGGCGGGGGAGCCCGCGCCCTCGATCACCAGCAGTTCAAATTGTTGATTAAGACGATTGAGCGCGGCTTTGACGGCGTCGAAGGCTTTGAGCGAGTAGCCGTTATGATATTGAGCGGCGGACATGACGCCGACGGCTCGACCGTTGATGATGACCTGCGACGTTGAATTACCCGTCGGCTTCAACAGGACGGGATTCATATCGACAACGGGCTCGAGCATCGCCGCCTCGGCTTGAGCGACTTGAGCGCGCCCCATCTCAAGACCGTCGGCGGTGACGAACGAGTTGAGCGCCATGTTTTGAGCCTTGAACGGACAGACGCTGATGCCCGCTCGGAAAAAAATTCTGCAGAGCGCGGCGGTGAGAATGCTCTTGCCGACGTGAGACGCCGTCCCCATCAGCATGATGTGTTTCGCAAAATCAATCATCAGTATTTGGTACTCCAAGTTTGATCGGAATAATTATATTGTCGCTTGCTCCCGTTGGAGAATTGGATCGTAGTGGTCGAGGTGTCTTCGGCTCGAGCGATGTTGATGGTTGAGGAGTTGTCGAGCGCGATGTTCACGCCCGAGTCGCTACTACTCAGATCAACCGTCATCTCATTGAGATCGACGTTCCACAGGAGCACGAGATCATTGTCGGCACAACCGATGATATCAGTGTTGCCCTCATCTGCGCCCGCAACGAAAGTATCAGCGCCCGCTCCGCCGTAGAGATAATCATAGCCGTCGGTGCCGCCCCACAAACTTGAACCGTAATCATTGGCGCGAATGCTGTTGTCTTGAGCGTCGCCGATCAACACTCTGCCGCTGACGGTGTCGTTGGTCGCGTTGATATCTGTGACCAAGCTGTCGTTGAGATCAGAGAGCGCGAAACTGCCGACGTGATCTGAGTACACTCGAGCGGTAGTGTCATTCACCCAAACACCGACGGGTGTGCCGTTGACTGATGTGAATGTGCTCCACGTTGAGCCGTCTGTCGAACGTTGCCAGGCGTTATCTGTTGCACTGTACCTCATGAGAGAGCCGTCGGCAAATTGGAAGTTGGTAGTCGCCTCGTCCAAATTCGAATATACCTCAATGACGGAATCATCTTCAGTCATTAGGTCTACCGATCTTGAGGAGCTCCCTACCCACAGGCGCAAATACTTCAGATCGGAGAAATTAATGTTATGCAGGTAAACGAGATCATCAGATGAGTAGCTTCTGATGTCAACATCGCCTTCACCCTGCCCCGCAACGAAAGTATCATCGCCGCCGCCGCCTCGGAGCGTATCATCGCCGCCGTTGCCTCCCCACAACGAGGAGCCGTAATCATTGGCGCGAATCCAATTGTCTTGAGCGTCGCCGATCAACACTCTGCCGCTCAAGGTATCGTTGTAGGCGCTGATACCAGTGACCAAGCTGTCATTGAGATCATTGAGATCGAAGACGCCGACAAAATCAGAATACACTTGAGCGGTATCGTCATATACTTGAACACCGACGGGCGTACCGTTGACCGATGTGAATGTGCTCCACGTTGAGCCGTCTGTCGAACGTTGCCAGGCGTTATCTGTTGCACTGTACCTCATGAGAGAGCCGTCGGCAAATTGATAGTTGGTCGTCTCCTCATCGAAATCCGACCATACCGCAATGAAGGTGCCATCTTCAGAAACTGCGTCCACTGCTCTCGAGGAATTCCCTACATACACGCGAAGATACTTGAGATCGGAGAAATTAATGTTATGCAGGTAAACGAGATCATCAGATGAGTAGCTTCTGATGTCAACATCGCCTTCGCCCTGCCCCGCAACGAAAGTATCAGCGCCCGAGCCGCCGTAGAGCGTATCATCGCCGCCATTGCCGCCCCACAAGCTTGAGCCGTAATTATTGGCATCAATCTCATTGTCTTGAGCGTCGCCGATCAACACTCTGCCGCTGACGGTGTCGTTGGTCGCGTTGATATCTGTGACCAAGCTGTCGTTGATAGAGGAGAGGGAGAACGCACCGACATAATCCGAGTACACTTGAGCGGTATCGTCATATACTTGAACACCGACGGGCGTGCCGTTGACCAATGTGAATGTGCTCCACGTTGAGCCGTCTGTCGAACGTTGCCAGGCGTTATCTGTTGCACTGTACCTCATGAGAGAGCCGTCGGCAAATTGGAAGTTGGTAGTCGCCTCGTCCAAATTTGAATATACCTCAATGACGGAATCATCTTCAGTCATTAGGTCTACCGATCTTGAGGAGCTCCCTACCCACAGGCGCAAATACTTCAGATCGGAGAAGTTGATGTTATGCAAGAAAACAAGATCGCTTGAGGAGCAATCTATGATGTCAACATCACCTTCACCCTGCCCCGCAACGAAAGTATCATCGCCCGAGCCGCCGTAGAGAATATCATCGCCGCCGTTGCCTCCCCACATCGAAACGCCTCCACCGCCCGCGTTGATGTAATTGCTCTGCTCGTCGCCGATCAATACTCTGCCGCTGACCTCGTCGTAAGCCCAAATATCCGTGATCAGGCTGTCGTTGAACTCGGAGAGAGAGAAATTGCCGACGTAATCAGTGTAGATGTTTGCAGCATTATAATCGTATTCGAGCTCCAAACCGACAGGCATGCCATTGATGGAAGTGAAGACCTGCCACTCGTCGGTCGATGAATCATAACTCTGCCAAGCGTTGTCGGCGACGACATAACGGAAAGTGAAACCGTCGGCGAGTTGGAAACTGATTGTCTCCTCATCGAGACGAGATACAGTTTTGATGGTATCGTCCTCGACGGTGGTCAAACGAACCTCGCGCTCGCGCCGATTGGTGCGATTCTGCACTACCATACTCTTGATGTCATAGCGATCGGCGTTCCAAAGATAGACGAGATCGTTAGACGCGTAATTGCTGATGCTGACATTGCCCTCGCCGAGACCCGCAATGAAAGTATCAGCGCCCGAGCCGCCGGTAAGAGTATCGGAGCCGCCGTTGCCGCCCCAAAGTTGATTGCCGTAATCGTTTGCGTAGATTCGATTATTCTGCTCGTCGCCAATCAAAATCCTGCCGCTGATGGTATCGTTGGTGGCATTAACTCGAGTGACGGAACTGTCATTGAGATCGACGAGAGCGAATGCGCCGACGTGATCTGAATAAATCATCGCGGTATCATCTAATGCGAGGACTCCAATAGGCGCGTTGTCGAGTTCGGAGAACGTTTGCCATGTCCCGTCGGTATTGCGCTGCCAGGTATTGGTCGAAGGATCGTAACGCATGAAAGAGCCGTCGGCGAATTTAAACGTGGTCGTCTCTTCAAACGAGGAAGATGCTTCAACCGTTGAGCCGTCATTAAACAAGATTCCTATCGATTTAAAGAAGTAATCGGATTGCACAGCCATATTCTTTAAATCCGAGAAGTTGGCGTTCCAGAGGTAAATCAGGTCATTCGAATTGTAATTCGCAACACGAGTGTAGTATTCGCCTTTGCCGGCGTAGAATACATCGTTGCCGTCTCCACCTCGAAGAATATCGTAACCGCTCGAGCCGCCCCACAAAGTTGAGCCGTTGTGTCCGGCACGAATGCTGTTGTTCTCGGCGTTGCCCACCAAAAATCTGATCCCGTCATCTTCGTAGGCATCGATATTCATCAAGTAATCGGAACCCCAAACTGCATCTCCGTTTTGGTCGACGCCGCCGAGCCACAGATTACCTTCGAACGCCGACGTGACGCTAACTGTCCTACCGGACACAATCAATCCGCGCGGAACGGTCATGAGTTGAGCGCTGCCGCTCGAGTAATCGTAGCTCCACCGTGTGCCGTCGAGGAGCTGTACCGTTGTGGTCGACGCATTGTTCGCTCGACGGACAGTCATGATATTTTCGCCGCCGACATTCAAAGTCACGCCGTCGGAATCGCCGTTGAAGCCCGCGTTGCTCGATTGAATGTCATTGGCATTGACGTTCCAAAGGAAGATGTGATCAGTCGCAGAACAATTTTCGACGTGGACGGTGCCGCCGACGCCCGCCCAGAAACTGTCGATGCCTGCTCCACCGACCAAAGTGTTATCGCCGAGCCCGCCCCAAAGTTGATTGCCGTAATCGCTTGCGTAGATCAGATTGTCATTGGAGTTGCCCGCCAACATTCCTCCGATTAAAGCATCGCGGGCATCGATGACGACGATCGAATCGTCCTCCCAAGAGAGCTTGTTGTTGAAGAAGTCCCAACCGCCGAGCCAAACGTCCTCACCGGCGAGCGAAGATATGTAAGCGCTCGTCTGTCCGCCGGAGGTAACGGTTTTAACCATGCCGTAAGGGACGAGCATTTCTTCAAAGGTCTTTGTCTCCAACAACGTTGAGCCCAAATAGGTGTAGCAGCTGATGGTAGAGTTGGCGATATCACTGAAATTTTTTATGTCCTTCATCGTAAAATCGATCATGCCATCGGAAGTTTTGAAAACCAGATCGCCGTCGCCGTTTGTCGAGCGGAGCAGATGGCGCGTGGTGATGTAGTCGTAAAAGAATGCGACGTAATCACCGTCGTCGACGTTAAAGTCTGTGATTACCAAAGAATTAACAGAGCCGGTATTGATATTGAAGGAGAACCGATCTCTGCCGGTGCCGCCGGTCATCGAAATGTCGGTCAGATAGGCGGAAGCTGCCTGCGCAATCAGCACGTCGTTACCTGCCTCGCCGTAAAGATCGACTTTGCCGCTGATAGCGTAGATTGAGTCATTGCCACCGCCGCCGTGTACGGTGGAGAGATAGCCGCCGCCATAAATCCAATCGGAGCTTTCACTGCCGACGACGCTTGCAAATATGTCGAGGATCATGGAAGACCTGCCGACGACATTGATCAAAGTGTTATCGCCGGACACTGCTCTGGCAAAGGTCGTGCTACCCTCAAGATTTCCGTTGTAATCACGATAACCGAGCGTGACGTCGGCGATCTCGCTGAAGTCTTTGATATCCTTGAGCGTGATGTTGGCGGTGCCGTTGGCGTTATGGATTACAATGTCACCATTGTCGTCGAAGTCATAAGTTATGTAGCGACGGAGAGGTTCGTTGACATCGGCGTAGAGCCAGAACGAATCTTCGCCGGGGGTGAAATCCTCAATGGTCGCGCCGTATATGTTGTGATCGTAGGGGCGGAAGTCGAATTCATCGGCTCCCTCGCCGCCGACGAGAGTAATGTTGGCGACATTTCTATAGTTGTCGTAGGTTCTGATCAGAAAGTAATCATTGCCGTCGTCGCCGTAAGCCACAATGTAACTGTTCAAAACATGAATTTTATCATTGTCGGCGCCGCCGTGCACGGTAGTGAGGAAGCCGTTGGGGTTGATGGTGTCCTCGCCTCTGCCGCCATCAACATACGTGCGAGCACCGTCAGTACTGATCGAATCCGTCCAATTGGTGCCGGTGATCGTCGCATCCTCCGTAGAAGAATAAAATTGAGCCATATGCTTATACTCCTTTGCAATTCAACACTCAGAAACGGCAGTCGAGACCAAACTGAAACATCCGACCGGGACCGTCCCAATTTCTGCCTCCATAGTGACGGTTCTGATTGGTGAAGTTGATCGCTTTGGCGTACACCGTCGCCCACTCGCTCACATCGCAGCTGATATTGAAGTCGAGCAACGCAAGATTGTCGTTCAAGTAGTAGGGACCATCACTGCCGCTGCCCATGATTCCCCACAAAGATGCTTTCCAAGGTCCGCTCTGGTATCGGATCGATGCTTTGTAACTGTTCTTGGGGACGCGCCAATGGCTGATGTACTCCTCCGAGCCCAACGGACGTTCGCGATGGGTGTAGGTATAGCCGAGGTTGTAACTCCAATGCTTGTCGATCCTCTGGCGATAGGTAAGGTCGATGCCGCGCTGCTCGTCGGCGCTCGAGTTGACGTAATCGAGATTGATCCAACGGAGCGTATTGGGGGGAGTTGCATTACTCGGCGAATGAATGTTGCTGTACTCGTCGATATTATCGTTGATGTCGAGGAAGCCATGGATTTTGGCATTGAACAGGCTCAATGATACGTTAACCTTATCGCTGAAGTCATGTTCGACGCCGATCGTCTCCGTGTGACCCGTCTCGGGACGCAGATTTGCATCGCCATGCCAGTCCTCGTAGAGGTAGGGGATGTCATCTTCATACCAATAATGCCACCAAGACGTGTAAAGCTGTCGAGCGCTCGGCGCCTGATATACTCGACCCCACGACGCAAAGATTTTGGTCTGATCGTCGGGAGAGTAGTTTGCGGCAACCTTCGGCGACCATTGACTTCCGAACTGGCTGTTGTGATCCAATCGAGTACCGGGGACGAGCGTCCACTTGCGCCCCATGGTGATCGTGTCTTGAATATAGTAGGCTTGGTTGGTGACCTTGCGAGTGGTGTTACTGAAATCGATTTGATCGGCTTTGGTTGCCGTCTGATGCCACTCGCCGCCGACGATGAACTTATGCTGCCCGAGCTCCCAACCGTTCTGGTAATCAATGCCCTGCATTCTTGATTCGCCATAATCGTAGAAGTATGTATAGTCGTGAGTGTAATTGTTGAAGTAGCGGAGGAAGCCCGGCGTCGAAGTCGTCTCTTTGAAATTGTACGTCAAAGCGACTTGATTATGCAAATCGTATTGATGAGGCGACCATTTGAGACTGTTCTTGCTTGTGTCGTGCATGACGTCTAAGGTCAATGAATTGCGATCGTCGAAGCGGTGATCCAATCGGAGCGTCACCCACTTGTCGTGGTAATCGGTTCGAGAATCGTAATCGCCCGAGCCGTTGAAGCTGTAAGGTCGGCTCGTCGCGATGCCGGCGTCGATGAACCAACCCAACTTGCCGTCGTTGCCCTGATTGGTGATCTCGTAACGGTGACGGTGCCACGAGCCGGTGTTGAGATCGATGGTGGTCTCGTCGTGATCACCGCGCTTGGTGATGATGTTGATGACGCCGCCGACGGCATCGGAACCGTAGAGAGCGGAACCGCCTCCCTTAACGATCTCAATGCGTTCGATGGCTTTGATGGGCGGATACATGAAGGAGCGGCGCCCATCGACGAGAGTAAGGATACGATCGTTGCCGTTCAAAGAGCCGACGCCTATGCCGTTCGACGCAACGATAGAGTTGACATGACTGAGTGCCTCGGACACGGATTGATAGTGATTGGCATCAATCTCGTCGGCAGTGACGACCACGACCTCGGCGGGCGTGCTCAACCGTCGTGTGGGAATACGCTCGGCAGTCTCAAAGCTGTCGACCAGCAGCAGATATTTGAGACTGTCCTCATTGACCTCGGGCTCGACGAGTGTCTCGTCCTCATCGACCACATCAGCCGCCTCCGCCGTTTCGGGCTCAACTTCCTCCGCCCGCGCCATGCTCAGCGGCAAGAACGAGCTCGCCATCAGCGCCAACGCCAATGTCAGCGCCCAACGCTTCTTTAAAACCATGTTCGATCCTCCCTTCGGTTTCATGGAACCGTTTTTTCTTCACATTTATTGTAATCCATCACGTTATCGAGATCAACAATGTCAAAAAAAATAGAGGCGCGAGATTTCTCTCGTGCCTCCGAAAAATGTTTTAGGCATCGGATTACCAACTTTGATCGGAATAATTGTATCGTCGAATGGTGCCGTTTGCAAATTGGATCGTGGTGATCGATGCGCCGTCGGCGCGAGCGATGTTGATGGTCGAGTCGTCGAGCGCGATGTTGATGCCTGAACTGCTGCCGATCATGTCCGTCGACAGATCGTTGAGATTTATGTTCCAGAGGAGGACGAGATCATCGTCGTCGCAATCAATGATGGTGGTGTTGCCCTCGTCCTTGCCTGCAACGAAACCGTCAGCACCGTCTCCGCCGAAGAGAGTATCATTGCCGCCGATTCCGCCCCAAAGTGATGAGCCGTAATCACTTGCGTAAATGACGTTGTCGTTCTCGTTGCCGACGAGTATTCTGCCCGCGACGGTATCATCACGCGCATCGATGTCGGTGATCGCAACGATGCGAGAACTTGTCGGATGGCTGTCCTCAAGATCATCGAGGTAAAGCGCGCCCTCGTATTCGCCGCTCACCAACACCGAGCAAGTTTGAATCTCATCTGATTGGAAACGATATTTCATCAGTCCGGGTTCGAGCGGAATAAAAAACGTCATCACACCCTCACGCCCGTAGAATTGATATCGGGAACCGTCGGCGAGCAGATAAGTAACTCTGCCTCCATATGTGCCGTAAACAATATCAATATATTGTTCGTCCTTGTAAATCGCCGTAGTGCCGTCCGTCCAATATTGAAACCCGACGGTGTTGTCTTCGCTGCGCAGGTTGACTTGAGTAAAATCTTGAATCGTTACGACATCGTTCGATGAGTATTGATGAATGAGATTCATACCGCCGTTGATGTCGACGCGGAAGGTATCATCGCCCGCTCCTCCGTAAATATTGTTGGTGCCGCCGCCTGCCCAAATCGATGCTCCGCCGCTCCCCGCATAGATTTGATTGTCGTTGTCGTTGCCAATCAGCACTCGACCCGCAACAGTATCGTTGGTCGCGTCTATGTTGACGACCGAACTGTTGTTGAGCTCATCGAGAGAGAAATCACCGACATGATCGGAGTACACCGCCGCGGTATTGCCGTAGATTTGAACGCCGACGGGCATGCCGTTGACCTCATTGAATGTCTGCCAATCGGTTCCGTCGGAACTTGATTGCCAGGCATTGACGGTCGCGTTGTAACGCATGAGAGAGCCGTCGGTGAATTGAAAGTTGGTCGTCGGGGAATTTCTCTGCGCCCACACTTCGATGAACGAGTCGTCGTTGGTCGTCAATCGAGTCGACCACAATCTGTAGGAGGGATCGAGATAATTGATCGAGGTGTCGACGGCGGCGTTCAAGTATTTCAGATCGGAGAAATTGACGTTCCAAAGGTAAACGAGATCATCACTCGAGCAATCGTCGATGCGAGTATTGCCTTCGCCTTGACCAACGTAGAAAACATCGTCACCGTCGCCGCCGAGCAAAGTATCATTGCCGCCGAGCCCGCCCCACAACGTTGAGCCGTTTCGTCCGGCGCGAATGCTGTCGCTGTTGGCGCTGCCCGCCAGTATTCTGATCCCGTCATCGTCAGAGGCGTCGATAATCGTTGAGTAATTGGTGTTCCAACCGTCGCTGTTGTTGAGCCACAGATCGCCTGCATAACTCGATGAGACACTCACCGTCTTACCGGATACGATCAATCCGCGCGGAACGGTCATGAGTTGAGCGCTCCCGCTCGAGTAATCGTAACTCCACCTCGTGCCGTCGATGAACTGAACGTTGGTCGTTGATGCATTTTCCGATCGACGGATTGTCATGACGTTTTCGCCGTCGACATTCAAAGTCACGCCGTCGGCATCACCGTTGAAATTCGCGTTGCCCGATTGAATCTCGTCGACATCGAGATCAAACATGTAAACGAGATCGGACGCCGAACAGTTCTCGACATGAGCGGAGCTTTCATTGCTCCCGATCCAAAAAATATCTTCGCCGTTGCCACCGACAAGCGTATCATCGCCGAGCCCGCCCCAAAGTTGATTGCCGTACGCGCTCGCATAGATCAGATTGTCATTGGAGTTTCCCGCCAACATTCCTCCACTGTTGACGGCATCGCGGGCATCGATCTCAACGATGGCGTCGTCCGACCAAGTGAGCTTATCGTTGAAGAAGTCCCAACCGTTGAGCCAGACCTCGCCGCTGTAGAGCGATGAGACGTAGGTGATCGATGAAGCGGTTTTGGTGATGCCGGGAGGGATAAGCGCCTGCTCGAAAGTTTTATACTCATTTGAAGGGAGGCTAACCGAAGTCCAAAGAAGATTGATGTCAGCGATCGCATTGAAATCTTTGATGTCCTTCAACGTGAAATCGAAAGTGCCGTCGGAGGCCTTGAAAACCAAATCGCCGTCGTCGTTGACGGATCGGATCAGGTATAGTGAGCCGATGTTGGCGTTATAGATATTGATGATATCACCGTCGTCAGCATTAAAATCCATGATGACCGCCGAGCTGATTGAGTTACTGCCTGCGGCGATCAACATAAAATTGTCGGCACCCGCGCCGCCGTTGAGAGACGTGTCCGATATAATGCCCGAATTACCGTATGGATAGAGGCTGTCATTGCCGTCGCCGCCGATCAACAAAATACTGTTGCCGTTGGCATAAAGAATATCATCGCCGTCGCCGCCGAAGACTGTCGAGAGATATCCAATGGCATTAATCTGATCTCTCTCGTCACTGCCTTTGATGCTCGCTCGAAAATGGTAGTCGACGATGTGATGATCATCGTCGGTATCCTCGACCAAAATGATCTCGTTCGACATCGCTTGCGCGAACGTCCTCTGCCCTATGGGTCTGCCATCATAGCTCATGTATTCGAGAGTTGAGTCGGCGATCTCGCTGAAATCCTTGATGCCCTTCAGCGTGACATTGATCGTGCCGTATGAGTTGCGGAGTATAAGATCACCGTCGGCTGAAGTATCGTAGGAGATCGACGGAAAGATCGACTCCTGCGCGTCGGCGAAGAACCTTATAGAGTCCGTTTCAGGCTCAAAATCTGCGATGAGCGCACCGTAGATCGTATGATTGTGAGGTTGGAACACGAAACGATCCGAGCCCGCGCCTCCGCTCAACGTAACGTTTGCGATGTTCACGTTATCCGATGAAGCGGCGACGAGGGCATCGTTGCCCTCGTCGCCGAACGCCGCAACATAATTTTTCCGCACGACGATATAATCGGAGCCGTCGCCGCCATGGACAGTCGCCAAGATGCCTCTTGCGTAGATGGAATCATTGCCTGCACCGGTATTGATCGAAGCGCATGATCCCCAAGATTCCACCAGATCATCGCCGTCGGTACCGATGATGACTTCGTCGCGCACACCGGAAAAAACTCTGGACATATGCTTACACTCCTTTGCAATTCAATCGGGATCAGAAACGGCAATCGAGACCGAACTGAAACAATCGACCCGGGGCATTAAACAGCTCGCCCGAATAATGTCGGTTTTGATTGGTGAAGTTGATCGCCTTGGCGTACACCGTCGCCCAATCCGATACCGCGCAACTCACATTGAAATCGAACATGGCGAGATCATATTTCATATAGTTGATGCCGCTGCTGCCGCTGCCCATGATTCCCCGGAGCGATGCCTTCCACGGTCCGTTCTGATATCGGATTGATGCTTTATAGCTGTTGCGAGGGACGAGCGAATGCACCCAGTACTCTTCGGAACCCAACGGGCGTTTTCGATAGGTGTATGCGTAGCCGAGATTATAACTCCAATGGTCGTCTATCCTCTGGCGATAGTTGAGGTCAATACCGCGTTGCTCGTCGGCGCCCGAATTGACGTAGTCGTTTTCGATCCAACGGAGCCTGTTGAGATATTGAGCGTCGCTTGGGGAGTGAATGTTTTCGTACTCGCGAATGTTGTCGTTGATGTCGAGGTAATCATGGATTTTGGCATTGAAGAAGCTCAACGACATGTTGACTTTATCGCTGAAGTCATGCTCGATACCGATCGTCTCCGTGTGACCGGTCTCGGGACGCAGATTCGGATTGCCATGCCAATCCTCGTAGAGGTAGGTTATTGTATCCAAATCCCAATACTTCCACCAGCCCGTGTACAATTGAATGGGCGAAGGCGCCTGATACACTCGACCCCACGACGCAAATATTTTCGTCCGATCGTCGGGAGAGTAGTTTGCGGCGACCTTCGGCGACCATTGACTTCCGAACTGGCTGTTGTGATCCAATCGAGTACCGGGGACGAGCGTCCACTTGCGCCCCATTGAGATCGTGTCCTGAATGTAGTAGGCTTGGTTGGTGATCTTCTTGTTGGACTCGAGGCGATCGATGTGATCGGCTTTTGTCGACGACTGATGCCATTCCATGCCGAAGATCAATCGATGTTGACCCATCTCCCAACCGTTTTGATAATCGACGCCCTGCAATCTCGATTCGTTCACATCGTAGGCAAATGTATCGGTGTGCTCGTAATTGTTGAAGTAACGGAGGAAGCCCGGCGTTGAGGTTGTCTCCTTGAAATTGTAAGTTGCCGATAGTTGATTGCGCAGATAATGTTCGTGAGGCGAGTACTTGAGATAATCTCTATCGGTATGGTGCATGATGTTGAATGTGACGGAGTTGCGATCGTCGAAGCGATGATCCAATCGGAGCGTCACCCATTTGTTGTCGTAATCGTTTAGAGCGTCGCTGGCGCCGGCGCCTTCGGAACCTTTAAAATTGAACGGGCGGCTCTTTCTGATGCCGGCGTCGATGAACCAACCCAACTTGCCGTCGTTGCCCTGATTGGTGAGCTCATAATGGTGACGGTGCCACGAGCCGGTGTTGAGATCGATGGTGGTCTCGTCGTGATCGCCGCGCTTGGTGATGATGTTGATGACGCCGCCCACCGCATCTGATCCGTAGAGCGCGGAACCGCCGCCCTTAACGATCTCAATGCGTTCGATGGCTTTCATCGGGGGGTAAATGAATGTACGACGCCCGTCAACAAGAGTAAGGATACGATCGTTGCCGTTCAAAAAGCCGACGCCTATGCCGTTCGACGCAACGACGGCGTTGACATGCGAGAGCGCCTCAGGCACGGATTGATAGTGGTTAGCGTCGATCTCGTCGGCAGTGACGACCACGACCTCGGCGGGCGTGCTCAACCGTCGTGTGGGAATGCGTTCGGCGGTTTCAAAGGTGTCGACCAGCAGCAGATATTTGAGGCTGTCCTCATTAACTTCGGGCTCGACGAGCGTCTCGTCCTCCTCGGCCACATCAGCCGCCTCGGGCTCGACCTCCTCCGCCATCGCCATGCTCGACGACAGGAACGTGCTCGCCATCAGCGCCAACGCCAACGTCAGCGCCCAACGCTTCTTGAAAACCATGTCGTGATCCTCCAATCGGTTTCATGTAACCGTTTTTTTTTTCACGCTCATTATAATGCGGTGAGGGTTAAGCGTCAATCATTTTACATGGAGGCGGCGGCAGGATACGCGCGCGCCGACGGCGAATGATCCGCTCATCAATATCGACAGGAGGATCATATCATGGGTTTGATCAAAGCGGCTCTCGGAGCGGTTGGCGGAGTCCTCGCCGATCAGTGGAAGGAGAATTTTTATTGCGATGCGCTCACCTCGGACGTGCTCGTCGCCAAAGGTCAGCGTCAACAGAGCCTCCACGGTCGGAGCTCGAACACGTCGGGCGAGAACATCATCACCAACGGCTCGACCATCGTCGTCAACAACGGGCAGTGCGCCATCATCGTCGACCAGGGCAAGGTTGCCGAACTCGCCGCCGAGCCGGGTCAATATACTTACGATCAAGGCAGCGAGCCGTCGATCTTCACCAACGGCGCGGGGCTGTCAGAGAAAATCGCGTTGGTTTTCGAGCAGATCGGTCGTCGATTCGCGTACGGCGGAGCGCCCGGCAAGGATCAGCGCATCTATTATTTCAACGTCAAGGAGATCACCGGCAATAAATACGGCACGCCGTCGCCGATCCCGTTCCGCGTGGTCGATACCAATATCGGGCTCGACGTCGACATCTCGATCAGATGCTTCGGCACGTACTCATATAAGATCGTCAATCCGATCCTGTTCTATACAAACGTGTGCGGCAATGTCACCGACGTCTATGATCGTTCGCAGATCGATGCTCAATTGAAATCGGAACTGCAAACGGCGCTTCAACCCGCCTTCGCTCAACTGTCGGGCATGGGGATCAGGTACAGCGCGTTGCCCGCTCACACCATGGAGATCGCCGACGCGCTCAACCAAGTGCTGAGCAAGAAGTGGGGCGAGTTGCGCGGGATCGAAGTCGTGTCGTTCGGCGTGTCTAATGTGAATGCGTCGGAAGAAGACGAGAAGATGATCAAAGACCTGCAGCGCAATGCGACGTTCCGTGATCCGTCGATGGCGGCGGCGCAATTGGTCGGGGCGCAGGCGACGGCGATGAACAGCGCGGCGAGCAATCCGAACGGTGCGGCGATGGGATTCTTCGGGATGAACATGGCGGCGCAAGCGGGCGGCTTCAACGCTCAAAATCTGTTTGCGATGGGTCAAGCGGGACGTCAACAGGCTCAACAGCAAGCGACGGCTCCGCGCGGATCAGATGAAGGTTGGACGTGTTCGAAAGGGCATGCGGGCAATCGAGGAAAGTTCTGTGCGGAGTGCGGGGAACCGAAGCCGGCGCCGGCGGGCGAGTGGGTATGCGAGTGCGGGACGAAGAACACCGGCAAATTCTGTGCGGAATGCGGCAAGCCCAAACCCGCCGAAGGTTGGACGTGCGCCGAGTGCGGGCACGAGGGCAATAAAGGCAAGTTCTGCGCGGAGTGCGGCAAGCCGCGTGCGTGAGATTTGAGCGCAAAAAAAAATTGGGCGGAGGATTTCCCTTCGCCCTTATTTATTTTCGACGATCATTCAGTCGCGCGTCTCGTGCACAATTTTGTCGTCGACGGAGATTTCTCTGCCGAACTGCACTTCGATGATCTTCAACACGGTGTCGGCGATCACTATGTGCTTGCTCCCGATCGGCAGTTCGATCACGTCGCCCGCTTGAATCGATCGAACGTCGCCGTCGATTACAATCAGCCCGCGCCCCTCGATCACATTCCAAACCTCTCGACGACGCTCATGGCTGTGATACTTCATTCGACTGCCCGCGTTGAGCGTCACCTTGATCGTCAGACTGTCGCGCTCGACATCGATCACTTTGTACGTGCCCCACGACTTCTCGGCGAACATGATCTGCTGATGAATCGTCTCAACGATCGGCTTGATGTAGCTCGAATGTTTACGATCTGTGATCAAAATTCCTTCAGGACTCGCCGACGCGATGATATCATTCAAGCCCAAACACACGATCGGGACGTCGAGCTCATTGATCACATGCACATCTCGACACGAATCGTCAGCGCGGACGTCGCCGATGAAGTTTGTCTCCATCACCTCCGTCAGCGTGTTCCACGTGCCGAGGTCTTTCCATTCGCCCACGTATCGAACGACCTTGATACTCGCCTCCTGCTCAACCACCGCATAATCGAAACTGATATTGGGCAGCGACGCATAATTCTCGAGCAGTTCATCATGAGCGCTGAAACCAAATTTCTCCCGCGCCTTGTCGAGAAGGTAGCCGAGCTTGAATGCAAACACTCCGCCGTTCCACAACGCACCCTGCTCGATATATTTTTGAGCGGTCGGCGTATCGGGCTTCTCCTTGAACTCGACCACATCACTGAGCGGATCGGTGCCGGACGGGATGATATAGCCGTACTTCTCACTCGGATACGTCGGCTCGATCCCCATCAGCACCATCGACGCCTCGCCTTTCGAGATCACATCGGCGAGCTCACTGAACTTGGCGAAGAACTGATCATCGACAAACGGATCGACGGGACAGACAACGATCGGCTCATCGCGGTCGACGCCGTTGAGATCGTGGAGACGAGCGACGGCAAGCGCGATCGATGGGAAAGTATTACGCCGACATGGTTCCGAGGAAATGTCTGCTCGATCGCCGAGATATTTTCGAAGGACAGTCTCTTGCGCTTGCGACGCGGCAACGGTGATCGGGACGTCCTCATTGGTTCGATCGAGCTGGCGCATCACTCGTTGGAGCATCGATTCATACTGACCGCCTTCGGTCTTGAAAATTTTAATGAACTGTTTCGAGCGCAGATCGTTTGAGATGGGCCAGAGCCTTTTGCCCGATCCGCCCGATAATAAGATCAAGTGCAATCACTTCACTCCCCAAAATATTAATCACCTATGCGCACATTCCCCCGAAGGAAGTTCTCATAAGTGAGACGTATGCCGTCCTCAAGTTTTGTCTTATACCTCCAACCGAGAGCCGCCGCTTTCGATACATCCATCGTTCGATAAGGCGTGCCGTTGGGCATCGAAACATCCCATCTGATTTCGCCCTTGTAGCCGATGATCTTTGCAATCAGCTCCGCGAGATCTTTTAGCGGTGTCTCGACGCCGGTTCCCGCATTGATCGTTGAAGCGCCGTCGTAAGTGTTCATCAGGAACACGCAAAGATCGGCAAGATCGTCGGCATAGAGGAAATCACGCGTCGGCGTGCCGTCGCCCCAACATACAACAAACGGTTTGCATTCAACCTTCGCCTCATGGAACCGACGGATCATCGCCGGCAACACGTGACTGTTTCGCGTGTGGTAACTGTCATTCGGACCGTAGAGGTTGGTCGGCATAATCGAGATGTATTTGATTCCATTGTCGTTATTGAGATGTTCGCAGAGTTTCACGCCCAGAATTTTTGCCAACGCATAAGCCTCGTTGGTCGGTTCGAGCGAGCCCGTCAAAAGCGTATCCTCTTTGATCGGTTGCGGAGCGAATTTCGGATAGATGCATGCCGAACCGAGGAATTCAAGTTTTTTACAACCGTTGGCGATCGCCGAATGAATGACATTCATCTCGATCATCGTATTCTCGTACATGAAATCGGCGGGCGACTCCGAGTTGGCGATAATCCCTCCGACACGCGCGGCGGCAAGAAAAACATACTCCGGCTTCTCGTCGGCAAAAAACTTCTCAACGTCCGCCTGACGAGTGAGATCGAGTTCCGCATGCGTCCGCGTGATCAGATTATGATATCCTTGACGGTTGAGCTCCCGAACGATCGCCGAACCAACCATGCCGCGATGTCCCGCCACGTAAATCTTTGCGTTCTTTTCCATGTTTGTGTTCCTCCCTCTCAACATGCAATCTGTTCGATGTAAATATCATCGAGAGGGGCGAGCGGAACATGGCACGCAAAGATTAATTCATTTAAATTCCAGCCCCCCCCCAGGATTTTTTCATGAAGTCTTTATACGCGAGACGAATGCCGTCCTCGAGCTCCGTCTTGTAGCGCCAACCCATTGCTGCCGTCTTCGATACGTCGAGCAGTTTGCGCGGAGTGCCGTTCGGCTTCGACGTGTCCCATCTGATCTCACCCTCGTAGCCGATGATCCGCGCCACCGTCTCTGCCAGTTCCTTGATCGAAACTTCGATGCCCGAGCCCGCATTGACCGTCTCATTGCCGCTGTAATTGTTCATCAGGAAGACGCAGAGGTCGGCAAGATCATCAACGTAGAGGAACTCGCGCAAAGCACTGCCGTCGCCCCAACACTCGACGAACGGTTTGCGCTCGACCTTCGCCTCGTGGAACCGACGGATCATCGCCGGCAGCACATGACTGTTCTTCGGATGATAATTATCATTCGGTCCGTAGAGATTGCAAGGCATCACCGAAATGTAATCGGTGCCGTACTGGCGGTTGAGGTATTCGCAATAACGCAGTCCCGAAATCTTTGCAAGCGCATAAGCCTCATTGGTCTGCTCGAGCGCCGACGTCAGCAAATAACTCTCCTTGATGGGTTGAGGAGCCATGCGCGGGTAAATGCAACCGCTCCCCATGAATTCCAACTTCTTGCAACCGTTCTCGAACGCCGCGCGGATAACATTCATCTCGATCATCATGTTAATGTACATGAAATCGGCGGGCGCATCATTGTTGGCAACTATCCCTCCGACCTTGGCGGCGGCGAGAAATACATACTCGGGTTTCTCGTCGGCAAAAAACTTCTCAACGTCCGCTTGACGAGTGAGATCGAGTTCCGCATGCGTTCGCGTGATCAGATTATGATACCCTTGACGGTTGAGCTCCCGAACGATCGCCGAACCCACCATGCCGCGATGTCCCGCCACATAAATTTTTGCGTCCTTCTCCAATTTAATTCTGCCTTTCCTTCATGTCCGCCTGCACCATCATGCGCACGAGCTCCTTGAAACCGACCTTCCGTCGCCAACCAAGCTCGCGCTCCGCCCTCGACGCATCGCCCAACAATAAATCAACCTCCGCAGGTCGAAAATATCTCGCGTCAACCGCCACGTACAGCCGACCCGTCGATGCATCATAGCCCTTCTCGTTCACGCCCTCGCCCTTCCATGCAAGAACGATCCCAACCTCCGCGAACGCCGCTTCAACAAATTCTCTCACCGTGTGCGTCTCGCCCGTCGCCAACACATAATCCGACGGTCGATCACATTGCAGCATCTTCCACATGCCCTCAACATAATCGCCCGCATATCCCCAATCGCGCTTCGCATTCAAATTTCCCAACGTCAACACCGATTGCCGCCCGCTCATGATCCTCGCCAACGTCGTCGTGATCTTCCGCGTCACGAACTCCTCTCCTCGACGCGGCGACTCGTGATTGAACAATATACCGTTGCACGCGAACAATCCGTACGCCTCTCGATAATTCACCGTCACCCAATACGCATACAGCTTCGCCGCTCCGTACGGGCTTTTCGGATAAAACGGTGTGCTCTCACTCTGCGGCGCCGTCGACGGCAGCCCTCCAAACAGTTCAGACGTCGATGCCTGATAAAATCTGATCGCTCGACCGCTTTGACGGATCGCTTCCAGTAATCGGATCGTCCCGACGCCCGTCGCCTCCGCCGTATACTCCGGCACCTCGAACGACACGCCCACATGCGATTGCGCCGCCAGATTATATACCTCCGTCGGCTCGATCCGATCGATCAACGACCGTAAATTGCTCGAGTCCGTCAAATCTCCGTAGTGCAAAATAAATCTGCTCGTCAGCGAAGGATCACCGATCAAATGATCAATCCGTTCCGTGCACGCCGTCGAGTGCCGACGGATCACTCCATGCACCTCATAACCCTTCGACAACAACAGCTCAGACAAATATGAGCCGTCTTGCCCCGTCACTCCCGTTATCAACGCTCTCTTCAATCGTCACCACTCCCATCAATCCGTCCGATCCGCTTCCTCAACATACTTGCGACTGATCTCAATCAACCGCTTGCGAATTTCCATGACGTCGCCGTCTTTGACCTGCGCGCCCGCCACGTTCTGATGCCCGCCGCCTCCAAACTTCTCCATGATCACTTGAACATTGAGCTCGCCCGTCGACCGCGCGCTGATCCCGACCACATCATCTCTCAATTGGAAACAGACCAGGCTCATTCGCACATTCTCAACACGCAACAATGCGTCCGCCGCCTGCGCCGCGATCACCTGCACGTTCGGGATCACCTTGTCGATGTACGAGATGATCACTCCGCCCTCAAGGTATTGCGAGCGAGCTTGCGCTTGAGCCAACGCCACCGTCGTTTCGTAATCCGATCGAAACAAATTCCTCACGATCACGGGATCGGCTCCGCACCTCTTGAGGTACGACGCCGCATCAAACGTTCGTGCGCCCGTCGACACCGCAAACTGTTTCGTGTCGACCACGATCCCCGAGTATAACGCCGTCGCCGCCATTCGGCTCAACTCAACGTCGTCATCTCCAAAGTACATGATCAACTCCGTCACCATCTCGCACGTCGAACTCGCCGACGTCTCGATGTACACCATCAACGGGTTCTTGATAAAATTCTCGCTCCGCCGATGATGATCGATCACTATCACATGACTGATCCGATCGAGCAGCTCGGGCGCCGCCACCAAGTGCGGTATGTGCGTGTCGACCACGAACAGCAACGGAGAGATCGACGACGACATCGTTAAGTCCGTCGACTTCATGAACACGCCTTCGAAGTCCGGCTTGTCCTTGACGATGTCGACCAACTTATCAATGCCCTCGTTCATTCGGCTCAACACGATGTGCACCGGCTTCTTAAGTTGCCGCGCCATGAACGCCACGCCGATCGCCGCTCCGAAACAATCAAAGTCCTCGTTGTGATGCCCCATTATAAAAATCTCGTCGGCATTCTCGATCGACTCCCGCACCGCATGCGCCACGATCCGCGCCTTCGTCTTCGTGTGCTTCTCAACCGACGCCGAGCGCCCGCCAAAGAATTGCATCTTGCCGTCGAGCTTCACCGCGATCTGATCGCCGCCGCGCCCCAACGCCAAATCCAATCGCGCTTGAGCCTCCTCGCCCAACGCCTTCAGCGATTGCTCGTCCGACGGTTTGTCCGCCGCCGCCGCTCCCATCGATAACGTCACCGGCAATCGGTTCTTGCTCAGCAACTGCCTCATCTTGTCGAGCACATCAAACTTCTCCGCAACCGCCTTGTCCAATTGCCGACGCTCCAGCACAACCACATATGTATCTTCAGATATCCGCCTCATAAATCCCGACAGCGAATTGATCCACGCGTCAAGCGTCTCGTTCACCGACAACATCAGCGAAGTCTTCTCCGCCTCGCTCAACCCTTGCGTGATCTCATCGTAATTGTCGATTTGCACGTAGATGAGCACCGTTCGGCTCGCCGCATATTCGCGCTTCAATCGTTCGTGCCCGGTCACGTCCTGCACGTACAACACTATCAGCGCCGGCTTCTCGTTCTCGATCTTCAACGCCGTGTGTTGCACCCTGAAAAATTTCTCGCCGCTCGAAAATACATAATCCCCGTCCGCCCCGAACAACTTATCATTCATCATGCCCGACCAAAATTCATCGAGCATCATGCCTTGCTCGGGACTCTTGTCGGTATAAGTCTTCGTCCTCTTGCTGCACCACTCGAGCCGCCCTTCGCCGTCGACGATCAACACCGCTTGCGGCAAACTCTTCAGCGCATACGAACCCATCTCGCCGAACTTGCCGATCACATGCTTGACGTACATCTCGATCTTGCGTCCGCGATCCGCGCACCGCTCCCGAGTGAACCACGCCAGCACCACCCACAACACCAACGCCTCAAGCGCCAACGTCAGATTGTATTGAGCCAGCACCGATATCAACACCAACATTATGATCAATTGTATCGTCAGATCGATCCACGCCGAAAGATTTCGCGGCATCACCCCACCTCCTCAATCCTTCTTCCGCGTCAGTCGCTTCCGATAATCGAAATACATGTCGAACAGCCCCGTGAACGCCACCGCCTGCAACAGCATTCCGTTGAGCAGCACGACCAGAAAGAGCAGCCGCCGAATGAGCTTCGACAGCTTGAAATGATCGGCGGCGAAGGACATCAACGACAGTCCCTGAACAAATCCCGCCAGCATCGCCAGCACGTTGGCGTTGATCGACATCGTGTGGAGCCATTCGATATTGCGCGTCACGCCCCAATACATTCCGATCAACGCGAACCCCATCATATATAAAAATACGATCGGGAAGCGCCACTCGGCAAACCGCGGGAACTCCGGCAGATCGATGTCGAGTTTTTTGAGGATCGCCTTCGACGCCCAAAAACTTGCCGCCGCATTGATCAGCGCCATCAACACGATCACCGTCGGCATCAACAGGAGCGCCAACGTGATCGTCGGCTCGACGGTCTCGCGCGCCTCTGTCAGCGTCGCCTCGTCCATGCCCATCTCCTCATAGACTTTGAGCGTTTCGTCGAACATCTCTCGGAGCAAATCGGTTTGCGTCTGCATGAAATCGATGTCCATCACGAAGAAGATGATCGCGATCGATAAAATTTGTCCCGCAAACGCCGCGCCGAGTGTCGTGATGAAGATGCGAACGGCGTCATGCTTTTGTCGAATGCACCAACCGATCGCCAGCCCCACCGGTCCGAACGACAGCGACAATCTCAATGCAAGCAACGGTCCGACGAAAAGCATGAGCAGTACGGTTGCGGCGACCAGTCCGGTGATCGCCTTGTTGAGCCCTTGTCGAACGGCGAGCACCGTGAACGGCACCGCCCAAAAAAATTCTATGATCGTGCCGAGGATCGGCAAATACACCGAGGCGAGCCCCATGAGCAGAGCGACGGCGATCAGAAGTCCGCCCTCGACGACAGGTCTGGTGCTTGTGTTCATGATCAGAAGAAATCGCTGATGCCGCCGCTGTTGTTGTGCGACGCGGTTTGACCCGGCAGCATCGATCTGATCCAATCTTGGAAGCCGCCGGGATTTCTCGTTTGGATCAACACCACGCCCGGACCTCTGAACCTGCACACCAAACCTTCGCCCGACGTGAAGCTCGAAATCCAACCGCGCGACGATGCTTTCTCAATGTCGTAACGCATATAATCGGGCCACGCAACCAGATGCCCGTTGTCGATGATCACTTCCTGCTTGTCGTCGAGATTGATCGGATGAATCACTCCGTAGCTCGAAACGAATACCGTCCCGCGCCCTCTGACGTTGAGCACAAAAAAGCCCTCGCCGCTCAAAAGTCCCTGCGATAAGTTCTGCATCTTGGTGTCGACCGTAATGCCTTCCGTCGCCGCCAAAAATCCGTTCTTCTGAACCGTCAAGCCGTACGAACCATCGAGCTCAACATCGAGTATGCCGCCCGGCTCGCTGTGACCGAACAACACTTTGCCCGGACCGCGGCGCGCAACCATCTCTTGAAAGAAGAAACTCTCGCCCGCCAAAAACTTTCGAGCCAAGCCGCTCAATATTCCTCCGATGCCCTCTCCTTGCATCTTGCCCTCAATGTCGATCGTATCCGACATCGCGATCATCGCGTCGGACTCCGCCTGTAACTTCTCGCCCCGCGCCAATTGACATTCGACCACGGGAAATGCTTCGGGATATAAAATTTTGTACCTCATCTCGTCACCTCAAATCTCGATTTTCAACTGCGGCATGTCGACCTTCGGCGCCTCGCTCGTCTTTGTCTCAACCAACATCAACTTCCGCTCGACCACATTATATTGAACGTGATCATAAATTTGATTCAAGTCGAGCGACCGATCGACCGCGGCATCGAACTTCAATTGATCGGCGTTGAGCACCTCGAGCTTAACGCCGCCGTAGAAGTCGGCGAGCTTCGTCCCCCAAGAGAACTTCGCCACTCCCGACGTGATCTTGATGATGTCCGTCGCATCGAACTTCACGTTGCCGAGCACGTCAACCGTCTTCTCGGTGCCCTGAACGTAAATGCTATCGCAATGAAACTCAATGCCGTCCTGCATGAGAGTGACATCGCCCTGCGCCCACACCTTTTGCGTGAACACCGAGACCTTTGCCTCTTGAGCGGTCATGGTACGTCCGCGCGCCACCACTCGAACATTGTTTTTGAGAATGTAAAAGCCGTTGACGAAACTCGTCTCGCCGGCGGTGATGTCCGGCATCTGAGCCAAGCTCGTCGACGGCATGATCAACAGCGCTATCAACAAAGCGATCGAATGAAAAAATTTCCGCACCTCAACCCACCTCCTCACTTAGGTTCAATGCCAAACATGAACACACCATTTGATAAAGTTGCCATATATCTCGAATTGCCATTCACAGCAGTTCGCTTCAAATTAGTATATGCACTCGGAGACGAATAAACCAGATCCAAGTTCTTGAAAATGTTCCCTCGTTGATCGTTATCCAGATCAGGATTGATTGCCGTCATCGCTAACGCATAAGTGATGAGCGAATTTATAAGTGCGTCGGGATTAGATGGTGAAGTGAGCATAACGAAGTTTTTTATTCTGTCGGTGTTTTTGTCGATAGTAATTACACTTTCGGTGTAGTCGTTGAATTTGTATCGAGCAACATCATTGACGGGTCCGCTTTCAAATGTAAAGTCATCGATATAAATGCCCAGACTTGAATTCAATTCTTGTGAGCATTGATTGAAACGGTCGGCGAACTCATATGGCGTGATGCCAAAGGTCTTAACAGGTTCGGGAGCTGGACTTTCTATTTTAGGTGTCTCATGTACGAGAGGCTTTGCAGGCTCGGATTTTACTTCAATACTTTCATTTTTTGTCGATTGAATTACCGAAGAAGTCGACGAAGATGTCGATCCTTTATTATTCGGTTTGTCTGACAACGCAACACCTATAATCATCAGGGCAAAAAATCCCGCGAGAAATTTTCTGCCGGTAGGGTGATATTTGCATGTTAAATAAACGCCGACCGGCCAAAACAATATCAATAAAAACCATGCTGCCCATGTCTTTTGATACCACTTCATTTGAATAGCTCCTTTCGTATAATCAACCAAGTTAGATTTTATCCGTTGCGTCGCGCGGCGTCAAGCTGAACGAAAATCTCAACGGCGCGCGGGAGCGTGTCAATCTCGATCGGTAACTCGTCGCCCGCCTCCCCGTCGAGATCGCTGATCAATTTCTCCTCCGACGAGATATAAAATCGTTTCGACGCCAGTTTGAAGATCACATCGTCATCGAGCACCCCGCGCCCCGAGAACAGATCACGCGTCAACGTCAGCAAGCGCTTGGTACTGCAACGGCGGACGGCTATGAAATCGAGCTTGCCGTCGTCGATCGATGCAAAGCCCGCCGCGTTGTTGAGCCCCGCCACCGTCGGAGAGTTGAGCACCACAAACAGAAATGCATCGAGCTCAAATTCGATCCCGTCGGCGGCAACTTTGATCGAGTGCGATCGGAATTTGGGAATCTCGCAGACCGCGCGGAGGTAGTAAGCGGGCTTGCCCAGAGAATTTTTGAGTTTGGTGTTGACCTCGTGAGCGATCGACGTGAGCATGCCGGCGCTCGCCACATTGATAAAGTACTCGCGCCCGTTGACGATGCCGACATCGACCGCTCGAGTGTGACCGTCGGCAACCGCGTCGAAGTATCGATCGAGATCGTTGATGCCCAGATGCGTGGCGAAGTCGTTCGAAGTGCCGCTGCCGATGATCCCGATCGGAATTTCTATCGACGATTTCATCACGGCGTTGACGATCGCATGAAGAGTGCCGTCGCCGCCCGCCGCGATCAGCCCCTCCGCCCTGCTCTCGACCACGCATCGTTCGAAGTCTGACCAATCGCGGCGTCGGGTGCGGTACATCGAAAGGAGTATGCCGCGCCGTTGGCATGCGTCGACGATCTGATCGATTCGATGTTTGAACGCGGCGTGCCCCGATACGGGATTATATACCAATAAAATTTTCTTCATGCCTGCGCCTCAAGGTAGCCGACGATCTCCGTTTGCTCGAACAGAGGCGGACGCGCGATCGTGATCTCCTTCAACGACTCGTCGTCGAGCGAACGCCGCCCGAACTTGGCGATGAACCTCTCGCTGTTGAGCAGACGATCAAGATATTTGGGATCGTTGTCGAGCGTCGAGAACGGAACGAGACGCCAATGCGAAGGCATCAGCCCGATCCAATCGATCCCGCTGTCGACCATCTCAAACGGATACAGCCCATGCATTAAAATTTTTTCTGCCTCCAAGGTGCTCACCTGTCTTTAAATATTCCCAGCCGACGGAAGACTTTCACGCCCGCGCTGCCGACCAACGGGATTCGTTTCATATCTTCCTCGAGCATGCCGCCGATCAACGCCATGACCGCCAAGTACACCGCGCACCCGAACAGCACCGCGCCGAACAGCGACACGACTTCGATGCTCCACTCCGCCAACGTGAAGTCATAGAAGAATTTTGTAGCCGCCGCCATCACTCCCGCCGATACGATCGCCTTCAGCAGATGTCCGAAATCCGGTTTATATCCGATGTATCGATGAATGAAGTACAGATTGATGAAAGCCGCAACGCCCATGTCCGCCGCAGTCGCCCACGCCGCGCCCATGATTCCCAACGCGGGGATCGCCGTCAACGTCCAGTTGAGCGCAACCTTCGCCGCCGCCGCCAAGATCATGTTGACCATCGGGATCGTCGTGTGCCCGAGCCCCTGCAATACGCCCGTCGATACCTGATGCAAGCCGAGCAAGATGATCGACACCGCCGAGATCATCACGGCAGGTCCCGCGCCCGGAGCATTGTAGATCAATGAGGCGATCGGCGTCGCGAGTATGAACACGATCACGAACGCGGGGAAGCACACGAAATTGGAGATGCGAACCGCCGCCGCCGTCTGTCGATAAATCCGCGCGGAGTCCTTCAACGCTCGAGCCTCCGAGATCGCAGGAACGATCGACACCGCCAACGACGCCGTCAAGATCGTCGCCAGATTGACCAGCGGCACCGCCATGCCCGTCAAGTATCCGAAGAGCTCCGTCGCCTGGTGCACCGAGTAGCCCGCCACCTCCAACCGTTGAGGGACGATCATTAAATCCAAATTCGACACGACGGGCAACATGATTGACGCCGCGCTGACAGGCAACGACAATTTAAATATCCGTTTCATGATCGACAGCGCCGATTCGTTCTTCGATTGCTCCGTCGGTTGAAGATCGGTGCCGTACTTCAGATCGATCTCCCGATTGAGTTTGATATGAAAGTACACCAACACGATCAAGCCCGTGACCGCTCCCGCCAACGCGCCCAAGCTCGCGCCCGCCGCCGCATACTCCAAGCCCCACGGCAGGAACAGATCGGCAAGAACGATCATGGTGATCACGCGAAAGATCTGCTCGACGATCTGACTGACGGCGGTCGGCGTCATTCGTTGCCAACCTTGCAAGTATCCTCTCGACGAGGCAAGGAACGTAACGAAGAAGACCGTCGGCGCCAGCACCACCACCGACATATAAGCGCGCGGGTCGCGAATGAACTGCCATTCGATCAACCAACTTGCCGCGAAGTATGTCAGCACCGAAAATAATATTCCCGTCAACAACATCAACGCCATCGAGATGCGGAACACTCTTTTGGCGCCGTAAATGTCATTGAGCGCAACTCGTTCGGCGGTGATGATCGAGATCGCGACGGGCACGCCCGCTTGCGACACCGTCATTGCGAAGAAGTAGATCGGGAACGCCATTTGGTAGAGACCAATGCCCTCGCCGCCGAGTATGCGCGAGACGAAAATCCAATTGAGCGAGCCGATCACTTTGACGACGAAGCTCGCGATTGTCAGTATGAAAGTGCCCTTGAGAAATTTCTCGCCGGCTCGATTGTCAGAATTAGTAATTGCAGTTCACTCCTTCGAGGAGATCGATTGAAAATCGTTTTGCGTGAATGTATAATGGCGATTATAACATCAAACGCGGGAAGCGACAAGATAACTTTCAGAACGGGGGAGCGAAATGGAAATCAATCTGATCAAATTCGACACGACGATCGGCAGGACGAAGCCGGTGACGTTGATCGACGATCGGCATGACGCATGCCCGTTCTGCGACGTCGAGCATCTCACCGACATCATTGACACCGACGACGATATCATCTTCCTCAAGAACAAATATAACGTGGTGGTGGGCGCGGATCAGTTTGTGTTGATCGAAGGGCGGGAGTGCGGAGCGGACATGCCCGATTACTCGCGCGAACACATGATCCGCGTGCTGACCATGGGGCTCAAGCATTGGCGTCGGCTGCTCGAGTGCGGGCGATACGATGAAGTTTTGTTCTTCAAGAATTTCGGTCCGCTGTCGGGAGGAACGATCAAGCACCCGCACATGCAATTGGTTGCCTTCCCCGAGCTCCGCGCGGAACTGTTGTTCGATCCGATCGAGCTCAACGGGCTTGTGGTCGAGCGGCGCGACGGAGTAGAGCTCAACGTGTCGACGTGTCCGCGGATCGGATTCGGCGAGCTCAATGTGATCTCGACGTTCGAGCTGCCGATCGATCCGATGGCGGAGTTCATTCAAGCGGGCGTCCATTATCTAATGCATCACTTCAGAAAGAACATGACGAGCTACAACATTTTCTTCTATCATCGCGACGAAAAAATTTATGCGAAGATGATCCCGCGGTTTGCAACGTCGCCGTACTTCGTCGGCTACAACATTCGCTTCCGCCCAAACAATCTCGAGCGGATCGCCTCCGAGCTCAAAGCATTTTATTTTTGATCGACAACGATAAGGTAAACACTAGACAAACAGATTTCGACGGCGTATAATGCAATCACAAACTGAAATTCCCATGAAGGTTCTCTGATTGACGAGAGGGAGTGCGTCCTATTGTTTGTCGATATCATGAATAAGTTGAGTCGATTGTCGCAGAAGAAAATCTTGGCGATGGCGGGCGTCACCGGCACCGCGATGTTCGGACTCATCTACACAACGTTATCCTCCGCCGTCGCCGACAAATCGATCGTCGAGCAACCGCAAATCGTCGAAGTCAAGACGCCGACCGTGGCGATCGTCACTGCCGCCGTCGATATCCCCGCCCAAACCGTCATTCAGGAGGGCATGCTTAAGCTCACCGAAATCCCGCAGGACATGGTAACCACCACCACCGTCCGCGACACCTCAAAACTCGTCGGCAAGGTTACGCGCGTTGATGTGCTGACCGACGACGTCTTCACCGAGAAGAAAGTCTTCCACAATATAGAACAGGCGGGATTGATCGGCATGATCCCGCCCGATTGTCGCGCGATCTCGATCGGCATTTCCGACGTCACGAGCGTATCGGGATTCATCAACCCCGGCGATCACGTCGATGTCATGATGGTCTATGAGCGCGACGGCAATGTTCATTCCGAAATTATACTTCAAAACGTGTTGCTCCTCGCGATGGGCAAGCGCGCCGTTCAAACTGATAAGGGCATTCTCGAAGGCGCAGTCTCCGGATTGGCGTCGGGTTTGACGGCAGGAGTAGCGGGCGCGGCTCAAGCCGGCGGAGGCGCAGAAAAATCGAGCTCGACCGCGACCCTCGCATTGCATGCCGACGAAATTCTTCAGATCGCCGCCGCCGCTCGCAAGGGCACGCTCTACCTCGTCATGCGTCCGTTCCGTCCCGATGAAGAGTTCATCGCCGACGCAAGTTATTCAACGAGATCGATCCCAAATGCGGAGTCCGAAAGTCTTTACGATCTCCCTTCCGTCAATCTCGAACAGAAAAATGCTCAACCGCCGACGCCCGCATTTCAACCGCCCGCGTCGCCAGTCGTCGACAGACCTTCTCCCGCATTCCAACCGCCCGCTCAATCGGGTTCGAATAATACTCCGCCACCCGAGCAAGGCATCGAAATCATTCAAGGCGATAAAGTGACCAGAAGTTGATCACCCGTCCACCGTGGAGGTGTTACATCAATGCAGTTCCGTAAACTGAAAGGTTTGCTGCTCGCCGCGTCCCTGCTGGTGTTGCCGCCGTCGACGACCCAAGCGGCGGAAATGCTCGAGATCAATCTCAACGCGTCCCACTACCTCAAGATCGACAAACCCATCACTCGAGTGGCAACGGGCTCGGCGGACATCATCAGCATCGTCGAGCTCAAACCGTCGCGCACCGAAATCCTCATCGTCGCCAAACAACCCGGCTCGACTTCGATGCTCATCTGGACCGCCGACGGCAACATGACAGAGTACCTCGTCAACGTGTCGCCCGAGGACAAGGGGCAGGCGAATATGATCGAGCGCGCGATCAATCTGCCGCACGTCAAGGTTCAGAAGGTCGGCAACCGCGTCATGTTGAGCGGCAAGGTTCGCAATCAGTACGAACGCGAGTACGCCATCAAGACCGTGCAACTCTACACCGGAAGCAGTTCCGTCCACAGCATCACCAATTCTCATAACGTCGGCGCTCGACGCAATACAAATATGGGGGAGCAGGTTGGCACGTCGGTCAGCGTGTTCGAAAATGCGACGGGCGGAGAGTCGGGCATCATCGATCTGCTCGAAATCGAGTTCCCCACTCAAGTCAAGCTCGAGGCTCAAATAATCGAGATTTCCGTTGACGACGCAAAAAGTTTGGGCGTTCAATGGTACGGCTCGACCGACGACGGCAAGGGCGAAGATGCAATCGGCAGTGCGGGCGTCTTCTACGGCGGGCAAAACTGGAATCCCGATCGCGAGCATGGTTATCGGGACTTCAAAAATAATCCGTTCCGTTGGTTCTATACCAATCAGGCTCCGATCAACTTCACTCTCAGCGCGCTCATATCGAAGGGCAAGGCGCGTATTTTGTCCCGCCCCAACATCACGACGATGAGCGGCGAGGCGGCGAGTATTCACATCGGCGGCGAAATTCCCGTGCCCATCAGCGACGACGGCGATATCACTTACGAATATCACCCCTACGGCGTCATCTTGAAAATCGTCCCGACCGTCGACAACAAAAATAAAATCACGTCGGACGTGACGGCGATCATCAGCACGCTCGATTATGCCAATTCGATTTCGATCAACGGCACCAGCGTCCCGGGCTTCCGCACCAGAGAGGCGAACGCTGTCATCAATGTCGAGACGGGCATGACCATGGCGATCGGCGGGCTCATCGACTCGACCGAGTCAAAAAATGTCGTCAAGGTTCCGATCCTCGGCAGCATTCCGATCCTCGGCGAGTTCTTCAAACACACTCAAAAGTCAAAGGACAAGCGCGAGCTCATGATCCTGATCACGCCGACGATCGTCACCGACGAAGGTTCAACGCCCATGACGACGCCCATGCGCGATTGGTATGAGGAGGGGCAACGGTTTGCGAAGGATCGCGAGCAGGTTGATCTCAACGAGCCGTATGCAACCGAGCCTTTCACCAAAGAGCCGACGAAGCGTTGATTGGACGGAGGGATTTCGATGGCGGACATGCGAAGCAGCATCGTCATAACGGTATTCAGTACGGCGTCGGGCATCGGCAAAACGTTCTTGGCTACCAACATCGCCGCCGAGCTTGCGCACCATGGTCATTCGGTTTGCCTGCTCGATCTCGATCTGCAGTTCGGAGACGTCTGCAATTATCTAAAACTCGAGCCGCAACTTACCATTGCCGACGCTCAACTTGCGCTCGAACGGTCGCCCGATCAATTCCGCGCGGATCATTTCCTCACGACGTTCAGGCATGGCGACACTTCATTTGCAATCATACCTCCTCCGCGCACGCTCCTCGAATCCTACAACATTCAATCGGGCACGCTTGAGCAATTGGTCGTGGCGCTCAACCATTTCGACTTCATCATCTTCGACACGCCCAAAATTTTTTCCGATCTGATCCTCACCGCGCTCGACCTGTCGACGATCATCACCTTCCTGTGCGTGGCGGATTTCGTTCCCGCGATCAAGAATCTCAAAACTGGCTATGACACCCTGCACCGTTTCAGTTATGAGGACAATCGCATTCGGCTGGTGCAAAACCGTAGCGACTCACAGAAATTGATCTTGACGGAGGACGTCGAGCAAGTACTCGGCAAGCAGTTTTACTATAATCTGCCCAACGACTTCATGTCGGCAAAACGATCGATCGAACGCGGTTATCCTCTGGTGCTCGAAGGCGGCTCGAATCCGTTGTCCGACAGTCTCAGATTGCTCGTCGGTCAATTGACCAATCGCGAGACAACGTCAACCGTCGAGCCCGAGCCCGAAACTCAATCGGGCGGCGGCATCATCTCATGGTTCAAAGGGCTTTTCGGCGGACGCTGATCATGATGAATAAGGCTTACAAATTTAGAATCTACCCTACTGCCGAACAGGAGATCATGTTCACGAAAACTTTTGGTTGCGTTCGCTTTATCTACAACAAGATGCTGGAAGACAGATTAACCAAAACTCCTGCTGCTTACAAAAAAGTTTTTGAGTGGCTCAAAGAAGTTGATTGCTTCGCACTGTGCAATGCCCAAATGAATTTGATGCAGGCATTTCGCAATCACAAACGAAATCCCAAGCATTTTAGAGCACCTCATTTCAAGAGCCGACGAAATCGACAATCTTATTCTACCAACAATCAACGGAACAAAATTAGGATCGAGAACGGTAAACTCAGACTGCCAAAGGTCGGTTGGATCAAGATCGTTGCACACCGAAAGATCGAGGGCATTATTAAATCCGTTACCGTCGTAAAGAATCCGTCAAACAAATACTACAATCCGTCAAACAAATACTACGTAAGTATTTTGGTTGAGTACGAGAACCAAGTGCTCAAGGTTGTTCCCAAGAATTTTGTCGGATTGGATTACTCAATGCACGAGCTGTATGTCAGCTCCGACGGACAAGTACCGAATTATCCCCGCTTCTATAGAAAATCCGAGAAGAAGTTGATCGGCATTCATCGGAAATTCTCTCGCAAGGTCAGAGGCAGTCATAATTGGGAAAAGTTTCGTTGTCGGCTGTCAAAGGCGCATGAACGGGTCGCCAATCAGAGACGCGACTTTTTACATAAGTTGTCGGCACAATTGGTTGAGAGATATGATGCAATTTGTATTGAAGACCTCAATATGTCAGCGATGAGCCGAGCGTTGAGCTTTGGTAAGTCTGTGCACGACAACGGCTGGGGCACGTTCACTCGAATGCTTGAGTATAAATGCAAGTGGCATGGCAAGCATTTCATCAAGATAGGGAAGTTTGAACCGACGAGTCAGACGTGTCACGTTTGCGGATATAAAAATTTGGCGACGAGGGATTTGAAAGTCAGAAAATGGTGCTGTCCTCAATGCGGCACGTATCACGACAGAGATATCAACGCCGCCATCAATATTCGAAACGTCGGATACCGCAGGTGGTGCGGGAATTAACGCCTGTGGAGAGAATGTAAGACGCAACCTCGGCGTACTTCTCGATGAAACAGGAAGCCCCAAAAAAGGGCACCACACGCGCCTAACATTAATGCGCTGATCGTTTTTAATCAAACTTTAATCAAAGTTTAATGCAAGGTTATTAACATTACAGCCGAAATGATCGATAACAAACACGGAACATCAAAGCAGGTGCTGAAATGGTTCAACGGTTGATACTGGTCGAGACCGATGCGTCTCAGATCGATCGCCTTGCGGGCGTCGTCCGTGAGGTCGAAGACTTCGAGTTGGCTGCGTCGTTCGATAAGATCGGTGCCGCCCTCGGACAAAGTTCGATGTTTCGACCCGACGTGTTCTTGATCGACGTCGATGATCCCAATGCTCGAGACGCTATCCCCGATCTGCTGAAGAATTTCCCTCAAGCGTCGGTGCTGTGCATGATGGAGCATTGGAACGCCGATATCGCGGAGCAATGCCAACGCATGGGCGCGATCGGATCGATGCTCACTCCCTTACGCGGCGAAGAAATTGTCGAGGCTATGAGCACTTTCGAGCGTCGAGGGCAAGCGGGGTCTCCGCACATCATCGCATTCTTCAGCCCCAAGGGTCGCAGCGGCAAGACGACCATCGTCGCCAACCTTGCGATCAGTCTGTCGAGGCGCAGCGGTGAATCCGTCGGCGTCATCGATGCGGACTTGCAATTCGGCGACCTCCCGATCTTCTTCGACGCCGAGCCCGTCAGTACCATCGTCGAGGCGGCACGCGACATCAAACTCCTGTCGCCGGTCACCTTGAGCCCGTACTTCATGCAATTGGCGGATCAACTGCACATGTTGAGCAGCCCCAAACGTCCCGAGCTCGCTGAACTTGTCGAACAGGAAAGTCTCATCGAGATCATCAGAATGGCGGGCAGTCTCTACAAGTACGTTTTGATCGACCTTCCTTCGGGCGTAAGTCCTTTGGTCATGGGCGTTTGCGAACTCGCCGACACGATCTTCTTGACGGGTATGATCGGCAGCGGCTTCGAAACGCAACACATGCGGCGCGCTTTGGGTTTGTTCCAAGATTGGTCGGCACTCGGCAAGGATATCAGAGTTGTGTTCTCCCGCGTCGTACCTTACAACGATGAGGAGCGGCGGCGGCTTGCCGATCAGATCGATTATCCGGTGTCTGCGATCCTTCCCAATGAATACCTTTTGATCTCCACCGCCAACAGCGGCAAGATGCCCGACGGCATTGACTTCAATTCGACCATCGCCAAGAAGTTTGAGCTGATCGCGTCCGAATTGATGTATGGAGGCGCGCGATGATTGCAATGGTTATGGCGCTGACGATCGCGGTACTTGCGGCGAGCGTGGTCATCTTGATCATAGCGTATGCGCGGAGCCGCGAGAGGATCGACCTTCTGTATCGATTGAGGCTCTACACCGACGACGTTGTTGTTCGGGACGAGCGTTCGATCGTGCCGCGGCTGATGGATTTCGTTCGACGGACGGCGACGCCCCTCGGGCAGTTCAAGCCGATCGAGAAGTACGATGCTCGAATGAAGCAGGCGGGGCTCCCGTTGCTCGGTTCGGAGTTCGCGACGATCCTGTTGTTGAGCTCGGCGGCTGTCGGTATCTTCACGTTCTTCTTGACACTCGAAACAAGTTATGCTATGATCGCCACAATCGCAGTCCTGGTAATTGAAGACCTGTTCGTCGGCTGGAGGATTTATCGGCGGCGCAACGCGTTCACCAATCAGTTGGGCGATTGTCTGACGACGGTGGCGGATTCGCTCCGCGCGGGCTTCAGCTTTGCGCAGTCGATGGAAGTCATTGTGCGGGACATGGAGCCGCCCATCAGCGACGAGTTTGCTCGAGTGATGAGGGATATGTCGGCGGGCGTGAGTTTGGAACGGGCGCTCGAGGACATGGATAAGCGCGTGAACTCGATGGACTTCAGCCTGGTGGTGACGGCGGTGCTGATCCAGCGGCAGGTCGGAGGCAACCTTGCGACGATACTCGACAACATAAGCGAGACTGTGATCGATCGGATCAAGATGAAGCGCGAAGTAAAGACGTTGACCGCGCAAGGACGTTCGACGGCGAAGTTACTGTCGGCGGCACCGTTTGTGATATTGGTGGGCATGTACTTCTTCGCGAGGGACAACGTGATGTTCTTCGTAGAGAATGATATCGGGCGGATCGCGGCGGTATTAGCGTTTATCAGTGAAGCGATCGGGTTGTATATAATCAATAAGGTGACCAATTTAGAGGATGCCTGAGCCTTCGGGCTTCGACATAAAGCAATTATAAATGGTTCATAAGGGAATACGGACACAGGGAGGTGAAAAACCATGATGCAGAAAATCTATAACTTCTTCAAGGAGCATAAAGAGAAGGGGCAGTCCATCATCGAGTACGGCATTCTCCTCGCGGTTATAGCAACTGCGATTATAGCGTTCCAAAGCAACAACTCGATGAAAACGGAGTTTGAGAATCTCAACAAGAGCATTGGTTCTGCCATAAGCGCAGGCGGAACTTATGTCTCGGTGAGTGCGAAAACTTGATTGTGTGACGTGACACCACGGGCGTGGACAGTTTAAATTGAATATGGAAGGCTTCTTGTTCTTTCGGGGACAGGAAGCCTTTTTAGATATCGAGGTGAGTCCCATGATTGAATTACTCTCCAAAGGTCGGCAACGCGGACAGTCCATCATTGAGTTCGCGGTGATCGTGCCCTTTTTTTTGACGTTCATGCTCTCTGTAATCTACGGCGGCATGATGATCTCCGATTACCTTGCCCTTAAACACGTCGCAGGCACCGCCGCCCGCGTCGCCACCCTCAGCGGTTCAACCGCGTCGATCTCCTCTGCCAATCAGACCGTGCTCAAAAACTCTACCGCTCTCATGGTCTGCGACACTCTGACGTTGACGCCGAACATCGTCAAGGACAGCAGTGACGATGATACCAAGTTCGTTTACGTCACCGCGTCGGCAACCGTCAAAATCCCGATCGTCAAACGGTATTTTACTGACGAGTTGAAAGCAACGTCCGCGCCCGAGTTCAAGGGCGATTGATCGGAGGCGAGCAACTTTGTCGATATTGGATCGATTGGGCGGACGCAAAGCCGTCGAGGACAGCCTCCGCCCCCAACTTAAACCACAACAGTCCCAACAATCAAAACCGACGTCGGCACCCGCTCAACCTCAACCGTCGGCAAACAGACAGGACTCAACATCATTCGCCAGCCGCCGATTGAAGGACGCGCCCAAACCCGAAGCAACGACCTTCGTCGTCCGACGCGGCGCACCGTCCGAACCCGTCTCCGATCGGTACCAGGAACTTAAGCTCGAAATTCACCGTCGTATCGTCGACGAGATGAACCCCGAAGAACAGTTGGTGCTCACCCGCGGCGAACGCTCGCGCGAAGAAGTCACCGCCATCATCACCGCCTACTGTCAACGCGTGCTCGAGGACAGCCCGCTCGTCGTTCCGCGCGGAGAACGCATTCAGATCGTCTCGGACATCTGCGACGAGATATTGGGGCTCGGACCGATCGAGCCGCTCCTCAAAAACGAGTCGATCAGCGAAATCATGGTCAACGGTCCCAAAAAGATTTTCATCGAGCAGAAGGGCAAACTCCATCGCACCAACGTACAGTTCCGCGACGACGATCATCTCATGAATATCATCGAAAGGATACTGACGCCGCTCGGTCGACGGATCGATGAATCCTCGCCGCTGGTCGATGCGCGTCTCGAAGACGGCTCCCGCGTCAACATCATAATCCCGCCGCTGTCGCTGATAGGACCGTGCGTCACCATACGTAAATTTTCCAAGTCGGCGCTGGCGGTCGAAGATTTGATAAGGTTCGGGACGTTGAGCGAGGACATGGCGACGTTCCTGCGCGCGGGCGTGAAGGCGCGGCTCAACATACTCGTAAGCGGAGGCACGGGCTCGGGCAAGACGACGACGCTCAACGTGCTGTCGTCATTCATACCGCCCGACGATCGGATCGTCACCATTGAGGACGCCGCCGAACTTCGCTTGCAACAGGAGCACGTGGTTACGCTCGAATCGCGTCCGCCAAACATCGAGGGCTCCGGCGCGATCTCGATCCGCGATCTCGTTCGAAATGCACTGCGCATGAGACCCGATCGGATCGTGGTCGGGGAGGTGCGTTCGGGAGAGGCGCTTGACATGTTGCAGGCAATGAACACCGGTCACGACGGCTCGTTGACGACAGCGCATGCCAACTCTCCGCGCGACGTGTTGAGCCGACTTGAAACGATGGTGCTGATGGCGGGCATGGAGATACCTGTTAAGGCGATCCGCGAACAGATATCGGCGGCGATCGATCTGATCATTCAACAGTCGAGGATCAAGGACGGCAGCCGCAAGATCACGCATATCACGGAGGTTCAACGGCTCGAGGGCGATACGATCGTTCTGCAGGATTTGTTCAGTTACGTGCAGGATTACATTGACGAGAACGGCAAATCGGTGGGGCATTTCGAATCGTCGGGACTGCAGCCGGCGTTCCTCGACAAGTTTAAGATGAACGGCATTGAAATCCCGCTGACGATATTCGCGAAGGACGGAGGCGATTGGCGTTGATCATGTTGACGGCGCTGTTGGGTGCGCTGTTCGGATTCATGGCGGTCTGTATAATATTTCAGCGCATACAACACAAGCACGGCGAACGGGCGCACGTTTCACGCCGACTGCAGAAGTTCAAGGACGAGACGGCGGCGCAAAACAAGAAGGTTGCACCGCGTCGGGTGGCGTTGACGCTTGCCGATATCCCGTTCCTCGATCGAACGTTCAAACCGTTGGGGCGAGCGATACAGAAGAAATTGCTGTCGTTCGCGCCGTCGGACATCTCGACGATGCTCGAGAACAAAATACTGCTGGCGGGCAAAACGGGCGTGTGGAGCGTCAACCGTTGCGTGATGGTATGGATCGGCTCGATTGTCGTCGTCGCGCTGTTCGCGTTTATGATGGTCTTCGACGATCCCGATCTGTTTTTGATCCAAAAAGTGTTGGTGGCGTTCATCGGGGCGGTGGTGGGCGCGATCCTGCCGTTCGTGGTGCTCAATCACATCATCGACAAGCGGCACCGAATGATCCGTCGGCAGATGCCGGAGTTTCTTGATCTGTTGTGCGTGAGCGTGCAAGCGGGGTTGTCGTTCGAGGGGTCGGTCGCGAAGATCACCGAGCGCATGAAGGGACCGTTGATCGACGAGTTCAAGCAGATGCAGCGCGACGGAGCGATGGGCATACCGCGGCGAATGTCGCTCCAACAGATGGCGAAGCGTTGCGACATGGAGGAGATATATTTATTCACGGCGTCGGTGATCCAATCGGAGCGGCTGGGGACGAGCCTGGCGAAGACGTTGACGGTGCAGGCGGCGAACATACGAGATCGGCATCGGCAACATGTCAAGGCGCAAGCGTTGAAGGCGCCGGTGAAGATCGTATTCCCGCTGGTGCTGTTCATACTGCCGGCGTTATTCGTCATCCTGCTGTTGCCGATGATCTACACGACGTTGCAGAATTTTAACCTGTGATGGGAGGTGTTGATGATGCGCGAGAGGAATGAGCGCGGGCAAGTGATCATCATGTTCGCGGTGCTGGTGCCGATCTTTTTGGCGATGCTGGCGTTCGTGGTCGACGTCGGGCAGACGTATCTCGAGAACAGAAATACTCAACAGGTCGCCGATTCAATGATCCGAACGGTCAATAAGATGTTGAGCACGGGAACATCGAGTGGAGTGCTTGTGTCGGAAATTCCTTCCGAAGGAGTAACGACTTATACCACTTACAAAGCGCTTGAAGATGACGGTGATCTGAACTTGAGCGATTCGGTGAAGGCAACGCTTGAGAGTTTGATGAGTAACATTGCGCTGTTGGCGTCGACGAACGGCGTGACGGTCGAAGAGACGTTCGCGATCGATAACACTACCAAGGATTTATATTATAAGGTAGAGGTATCGAAGGCGTACAACGCGATAATGAAGATAGCGAGTGCTGCCGAGGGCGACACCTTTTCATCGAGCAACAATGCGAATATGATCAACCACGTCATGATCATGAAGTTTGAAAAAGCCTCCAACAAAGTGACGGGAGGCTTGTCCGACGGAGATGAAGGCAGTGCCGATCCGGTGGTTGTGGCGGCAGCCGTTGAGGATTTGACTTCGACATTGGGCAACAATTCTTCAAGCAGCTCGACAGAGAAGAAAGAAGCCGTCAGTAATTTTTTGAACAGCGACGACGATGCGACGAAGACGGCAGTCATCGATTCATTGGTGACTCCGTCAACGCCATCGGAGGCGACTGCCGCTGTCAACACTCTTACCGAACTGTTGGGGAACTCGAAAGCGACCACAGATGAGGCGAAAGAAACCAAAAGCGAAGTGGTGTTGGCGGTGTTGTTGTCGGAGAACGAAAACATCACCGACGAAACGAAGGGTGAGCTGTTCAACACGTACTTGAACACCGAAAAACAACAAGGCGGCAATTCGCAGAGTATCAACGGTTACGTGAATGCGGCGGAAGGATTGACGGGAGCCACCGCGCAGGAGGCGGCGCAGGTTTTGTATCTCGCAATGCAGGAGAACAGTACTCAGAGTAACTCAAAAATAAAAAGCGTGTCGGCACCGGTGGATAACGGCAACGGAACCTATACCATAAATTTGAAGAAAAACGATGGCAGTCGAAAGGTCGTTGTCTCGACGGACAGCAACGGGAATATCCAAGTGGATTACAACAGCAAGGCGCATTGAACAAATTTCTGCTTGACAGGAAAGAGTGATCGACAATATCATTGGCGCGTTTGAAATGATTTTGGGGGAGGCGCGTCAGAGTGCTCAAGCATGCAGTTCGCTCGGAGCACGGACAGGTCATCATAATGTTTGCGGTGCTGGT
>JAFUXN010000016.1 GCA_017477125.1 Selenomonadaceae bacterium | reverse complement strand
TACATCCGTGCTCACGATCAGAGTGATATGAAAAAGGTGGCGTCGCTTTCCAAGGGAGCGACCGCCACCATTTCTTCCGTCGAAATAAAATGTTTGTGGTGTCTTGCCGTCGGCGTCGGCGATACATCCGTGCTGACGATCAATGTGATATAAAAAAAGGTGGCGTCGCTTTCCACGGGAGCGACCGCCACCACTTTCTTGCGTCGAAATAAAATGTTTGTGGTGTCCTGTCGTCGGCGTCGCCGATAAATCCGGGCTGACGATTAGAGTGATATAAAAAAAGGTGGCGTCGCTTTCCAAGGGAGCGAACGCCACCATTTTCTTGCGTCGAAATAAAATTTTTTGTGGTGTCCGTTATAAGTTGGGGGCGACCGCCGCCTTCCTCCAAACCAAATTTTTATGGTGTCCATCGTAAGATGTGGGCGGCGCCGCTTACTGAGCGAGCGGCGATCGCCCTTTTTTTCCGTCGGCTCATTATTTTTTGTCGAGCCCCACCATTTCAATGCTCAGGGTTGAAATTTTTGCGTCGAGGCTTTAAACTATCACAAACCTTTTTCGAGGAGTGATATCTACGCACATCATCGACATCTCTAAAAAAATTTCCCGATATATAAAGTTCAGCCTCGTCGGTCTGCTCGCGATTGCGTCTGCCGTCGGCGGAGGCATTTTTTATTTTCAACACGTCGAGGACACCATGACGATCGCCAACGCCAAACTCGCCGGCACTCTGGTATCGGTGCGCGTGTTGACCGACGGCAAGATTCACGCTCTCACTCATGCCGACGGAGATCAGGTCAAAGCCGGTGATGTGCTCGCCAACCTCGAGGTCAGCGTCACCGACGAGCAGATCGCTCAACTCGAGCAGGCTGTCGATCTCGCCAAAGACAATTACGCGCAACTTCAGCAGGGGCAGATGGTCAAGGTCGAGGTGCGTACACCCAGACCCAAGACCGTCGTCCGTCAGCAGCCCTCTCAACAGTATGAGGTCGCGGCTCCGAGCGCGAATCTGTCAGTGCTCGCCGAACGCAAGGAGCGCATGGAGAAGCTCTACGAGATGGGCGCGATCAGTCGAGTGCAACGCGATGCCGCCGTGCAAGAATATGAGATGGCGCAACTCGAGGCGTCGACGCCGCATTATGAGGAGTACACGCCCGAACCGATCTACGAAACCGAAATGGAGTACGTCACGGAGTACATAGATCAGTGGCAGCCCACGCCGCCCGAAATTTTGGAGGGCGCTCAATTGGCGATCAAGCAGGCGGAGATGTCGCTCAACACCGCGCGCCAGGAGTCGATGCAAACTCAAGTCACCGCGCCCGTCAGCGGCACGATTTATTATGATGTCGACAGTGATCAATCGATCGTCGCGGGCGAACCGATCGCTAAAGTCGGCGACAGCAATGAACTTTGGCTCGAGGCGGAGGTCACCGAGGATCAGTTCTATCGATTGACGCTCGGCAAGCTCGTCAGCTATACGATCGACGGTCAAACATTCAAGGGCACCGTCATTGAGAAGGTTGCGCCTTCAGAGTATCGAGGCGTCGGCGGACCTTATCCGATCCTGCTCGCCGAAAACGATCAGCCCGCGACGCAGGATTTCACTCAAGTGGTTGATGCGCCTTTCGACAGCAGCGGGCTCGACGGTCAAGAGTATGAGCCCGAGCCCGAACCGAAATTCATAGTGAAGTTCTCGTTGCCCGTCGAGCGCACGTTTGAATATCGTCCCAACATCACCGCCAACGTCACGGTTTATGATCCGCTCATCAGTTGGAATTGGATCAAACCGATGTACCGTCAACTGATGGCAAAACTCTCAGGGCAGTATTAATTCGGCGATCGAGTACAGCACCGCTTTGCCCGACAACTTGACGGAGGAATCTTCGACGATGCAATTGAGCGAGCCCGTTCTCGACGACGCTTGAAACGCATGAATTTCTCGCTTGCCGAGCCGCTTCGACCAATAGGGAGCGATCAGACAATGCGTCGAGCCCGTCACAGGGTCTTCGAGCAGCCCGAGCTTGGGCGCAAACACTCTCGACACACAATCGAAATCCGAGCCGCGAGCAGTCACCGCTTGGATCAATCCGTCGAGCGTCGCCAATCGAGCAAAGTCGGGCTTGAGATTTTTGACGTCGGCATCGTCGTCGAGCACCATCATGAGGTCGCGGCTCAACACCGCATCGATCGGTCTCACGCCGAGCGCCGATTCCATGTCGTCGGTAATCGGCACGTGTTTGTAATCGTAAGCGGGGAAGGTCATCTCGTAGAGGTCGCCGCGCTTTGCAACCGTCAACCGCCCGCTCAACGTCTCGAACTCGACTTCGGCTCTGTTGATGTCAATGTGCTCGAGAATGACGTAGGCAGTGGCAAGCGTCGCATGCCCGCACAGATCGATTTCGCCGTTGGGCGTGAACCAACGCAGACGCCAAATGTCTCCGTCCTCGACCGCAAACGCCGTTTCGGAAAAATTATTTTCGCGCGCGATGTGGATCATCAACGGGTCGGGCAAAAACTCGTCGAGAATGCACACCGCCGCCTGGTTGCCCGCAAAAAGATGGTCGGTGAACGCGTCAACAACAAACTGCTTCAATTCAATCACCTCGTAAAAAAGTACTGCTCAAATTATAGCACGTGGAGGCTGTCGATGGAAATTCAAACGACGGAAGTCATTTCCAAGCTCGAGCACGAGATCAAAAATCTGTTCAACGTCGACGAAGATTTTGCGGTCGAAAACGAATGGGAGGAGCCGTTTGTTCGAACGCGGCTGCTCATCGGCGATAAGATTTTCGAGCGTCGGGAGGCGATCAATCCGAATGAGCAGTGGCGCGCGGAGGTTCATCGACTGGTCAAGCGCAACCTCTATCAAATTTTTGTTGAGGAGTTTGGTCGAGAGGCGGCGCCGTACGGGATCATGCATGGAGTGCGCCCGACGAAAATCGTTCATCGATGGTTGAGGTCGGGCTTTGATCGCTCGATGGCAGTTCGGCGGCTGATGGACGAATATCTTGTGAGCGAAGCGAAGGCGCGGCTGTTGATGGAGGTCGCCGAGCGCCAACTGCCGATCCTTGCGTCGTCGGACGAGCGGACGGTGAGCATATATATCGGCATCCCGTTCTGCGTGACGAGGTGCCTTTATTGTTCATTCCCGTCGAACGTGTTGCCGAGTGAGAAGAAGATCGCCGAGTTCATGTCGGTGCTCGAGCGCGACATCGATTCCGCGCGGAGCGACGTTGAGCGGCATGGATTTCGAGTGCAGACGATCTACATTGGTGGAGGGACGCCGACGAGCTTGCCCGATGATCATTTCGCTCAACTGCTCGATTGGACGGTTGGGGCGTTCGACGGGCGGAACGTTGAGGAGTTTACGGTTGAGTGCGGGCGCCCCGATACGATCACGCCGTCGAAGATCGAGCTGATGAGGTGGCATGGGGTGAGCAGGGTGAGCGTCAATCCTCAAACGATGCAACAGAGGACATTGGATCGGATCGGTCGTCGGCACTCTCCAGAGGACATTGTTCGAGCGTTCGATGAGTTGCGTCGAGCGTCGGATTGGCAGATCAACATGGACATGATCCTCGGGTTGCCGGGCGAGCGGCTCAATGATGTGGTCGACAGTTTAAGCAAGGTGCTGGCGCTCGAGCCCGATGATGTGACGTTGCATGCGTTGGCGTTGAAGCGCGGCTCTCGATTGCAGATTGAGATTGACGATCGAGTTAAGCAGTGGCGCGATTATGATCTGCCTTCCGATGACGAGGTTCGGCAGATGGGCTCGACGGCAGAGACGATGTTGAGGGCGGCGGGTTATGAGCCGTACTATCTTTATCGGCAGGGATATATGAGCGGGCAACTTGAAAATGTCGGTTGGTGTCGAGCGGGAGCGGCGAGTATTTACAACGTGCAGATCATGGACGAGCGGCAGACGATCATCGGGATCGGCGGCGCGGCGTCTACTAAAGTCCCCGACAATAAAAATGCCCGACTGCAGTCGAGCTTCCACCCGAAGGATTTGATAACCTATCTTCGAGACATCGATCATTATATCGAAAAGCGGTCGGCGTTGATCGCATCAATCTACTCGTAGAGCACTAAAAATTTTCCTTGCAATCGGCGCCTTCGATATATACAGACGATGATCCGGAAGATGATCGTCAGCACGAATGCTAAGAAGATAAAATCATCCGGCATCGCTCGCGCGTGTCGCACGATTTTGTGGTAGTCCGGCACACTAGTTTCAGTTTGTAAAGTCGATCGCGAAATATTTTTGTGCTCGTCGTCCGAGAGGGCGGCGGGCTTTTTCATTAGAAACAGATTAAAAATGCGCCGAAGTGATTGACTTTGATTGAACGCGGATAATATAATTCGCGTGATGAAATGTGTGTTTCAATGGCAGAGGAGGATACGCATTATGAACATTAAAAAGCACCTGAAGTTTGATCTTCAGCTGTTCGACAACGAATACATCGTCGGCACCGAAGGCGATGATGATCTCTCGCCTGATGATGATCTCTTGCCTGGTTGGGGCTACTACGCGACGGTGAACTCGGGCGCCGGCGACGACACAATTTATAACTATTACGATGAAGTTTTAATTCTTGCGGGCGTGGGCAATGACTCTGTCGATAACTCTGGGGGGGGGGTGGACGACGATCAATGCCGGCGCAGGCAATGATACCATCGAAACCTCCGACAACGCTTACAACTCGGTGCTCGACGGCGGGTTGGGCGCCGATTCTATCTCCAACAGAAGCGATAATGTAACAATCATCGGTGGCAGAGGCGATGATCGCATTTTGATCGGAGCCGCCGCTTACAACAATGTGATCAAGTATGCGTCGGGCGACGGTAACGATACCATTGTCGGCTTCGGCACCAATGAAACTCTCGACATCACCGACGGCGTGGTCAGCAACACTCAAATCAGCGGCAACGATGTCATCTTCAAAATCGGCGAAGGTTCCGTGCGCCTCGTCGACGCAACCGGCTTGACGCTCACCTTCCGCGACAGGAACGGCGTCACTCAAAAATATTATAATGCCGTCAACATCACGACGGACGATTACTTTACCAACAACGAAACCGCCAACGTCACCATCAACACCGGCGCGGGTAATGACACCATCAGCAATTCGGGTGAAAGAGCGTCGCTCCTCGCGGGCGCGGGAGATGATTCCGTTTCAAATTCGGGCGCATACTCGACGGTGCTCGGCGGCACGGGCAATGACACTATCGAGAACAGCGGAGAATACGTTTTGATCGACGGCGGCGAAGACTATGATTCGATCTCAAACAGAGGCGCATACTCGTCAATTCGCGGCGGCAACGGCGACGATTACATCACCAATACCAACGCTGAGCAGTCGTCAATCAATGCGGGCAACGGCAACGATTATGTTCGCAACTACAGCCAACAGGCAACGGTGCTCGGAGGCGCGGGCAGTGATACCATTTCAAACAGCGGCATAGAGTCGAAGATATTTGCGGGCGAAGGCAATGATTCAATTTATGTCGATATGCCCTCGACGATAAACGGCGGCAAGGGCAATGATACCATCTCCTTCGGCGGCAACGGCGCAGTGATTCAATACGCCAACGGCGACGGCAATGATGTTGTCGAATACATCAGTGAGGAAGACACGTTGCAGATAACCGGCGGCGCAAAGTACTCGACGGTCGAAAGCGGCGATGATATTGTCGTCAGAGTGGGCTCGGGGCGGATCACCTTGAAAGACGCGGTCGGCATGGAGATTAATATCGAAGGCGTGAGAGACACCGTCGAAGTCGATGACGGCGACGCCGATGCCGACGCGGACGCCGACACTGATGCGGACGCCGATACCGACACCGATGCCGATTCGGATTCCGATGCCGATGAAACTATAGCCAACGTCATTGACAATACGAACTCCAATACTCTGATTGCGGGCACGGCGAACGCCGACGCCATCAATAACAACGGCGGTTCTTACGTCACGATCCGCGCGGGTTCGGGCAACGATTCAATCTACAACAATTCGGGCGTGTTCAACATCATCAGCGCGGGCGACGGCAACGATACCGTCATGAACGACTTCGCCGAATACATTTCAATCAGCGGCGACGCGGGCGATGATCGCATCATCGGAACGAATAATTACAGTACGCTCGACGGCGGGGCGGGCAATGACACAATCAGCGGAGATCATTTCCGTTCGATGCTGAGAGGCGGAGCGGGCAATGATTCGATCAGCCTCGGAGATTACGGCGGCAATACCGTCGTCGGGGGCGCGGGCAACGATACCATTGTCAACGTCGGCACCAAGGGCAATGTCTATCAATACAACGCGGGCGACGGCAATGATGTTATCGTCGGCTTCAACGGCAATGACACTTTGACGGTCGTCGGCGGTTCGTATTCGCGTTCGACCGTCGGCAACGATGTGTTTGTCAATGTCGACGGCGGCAATACCATTGTGCTCAAGGACGCCAAGACCGTTTCGATCAACATCAACAATGATGATTCATCGAGCACAACCGTCGAAGGCGATACGCCTCAAGACGTGATCAAGGCGTTCATGCTGTCGCTGGATCGCTCGACCGAGACTTCGACCATCAACATGCTCAACAATGCTGTCCGCTCGGCGTCAAACAATCAGTATTCCAACATTCAAGATGTCATCGACGACATGGTTGACGACTGCCAGACTTACAACGCTAACGATAGCGTCAACGGCTGGAAGAAGTTCCTGCTTGAGAAATGCGATATTGATCTGTACAACGGCGACACGGGAGCGATAAGCGGCTTGGACGCGGGCGGCTCGAATGTTGAGAAGACGGCAAAATCGATAGTCAGTGAGAACACTGCGTTGGATACGTCGTTCAGCGCCGACAGTTTTGATGTCAACGGGCTGACGGTTCGCCTCGGCAAATACAATCAGGCGTCGAAAACTTATTCCGATGTCGCCTTCGACGATCTCAACGAGAATGAACAGAAAATCTGGCAGGGATTGTATTCGGGCTGGATAGAGAATGCGCTCGCGTTGATAGCCGAGTCTTACGGCGACAATTACGGCTTCGGCTCCAATTCGTTGCTTGCCGAAAACACATTGTATGTGACGTTTGAAAACAACAGTGCCGACAGTGCATTGGCGGGAGTGAGCGCACCGATCGAAAACGCCGACGGCACTTTGGAGCCGCTCCGTTTGAAGATCAACATGGCGCACTACAATGAGTTTATGACGGGCGACGAGAGCGACGGCTATCAGATGACGGACAATCTGATCGGCAATTGCTATTATCTTGAGCGGATCATCTCGCACGAGTTGACGCACGCAGTCATGAACGCCAACGTCAGGAACGCGACGGGAACGAACGGCTTGCCTCAATTCATCAAAGAGGGGACGGCAGAGCTCACGCACGGCGCTGACGACCATCGCGATGTTGATATCAGTTCCTATGCTCAAAACCCGTCGACGTTGAGGAAGGCGTTGAACGTGTCGACGACCAACAATAATTTCTGTTCGTATGCGGGCGGCTATATGTTCATGCGTTACATCGCAAAACAGTTCTCGTCGCAGGCGAATACGAATAATCACGGCATCACATCGGACAATTACATACCGACGGGCATAGTGATAGAGAACAATCAGTTGACGGTGACCGAAAGTTTCATCGGCAATATGATAGTGGTGTCGGATTACGACACGGACGTGAACAGAGTGAATGCGACGGCGCTGACGCAAAAGGCGGCAATCTTGGGCGGCACGTTGAACGATTCGATCTTGGGAGGCTCGAATGCCGATAAGCTCTACGGCGGTGCGGGCGCCGACACATTGCGCGGCAACGGAGGCAACGATACGTTGTTCGGAAATGAAGGCAACGATAAATTGTACGGCGGAGCGGGCAATGATATTCTGTGCGGGGAGTCGGGCAACGACACCTTGAACGGAGGCAACGGCGCTGACATATTTGTTTACGCGAACGGCAGAGACGTGATCACCGATTATGTTGAGGGCGTCGATAAGATTCAATTGGAGGAGCGTTCGATAGTGAGCTCGACGTTGAACGGCTCGGACGTGATCATCCATACCGACGGCAACTGCTCACTCACGGTCAAAGACGCGAAGGACAAATTCATCGCGATTATCGATCGTGACGGCAATGAGACGTCGGCGATTTACGGACGAGCGCCCGTCGACGGCGATAACTGGTCGGAGTTTGAAGGGTTGACGCTCAACAAGGCTAAGACGAAACTCATTGTTGAGACGCCGTTCACCGGCACCATCGACGCCGATAACATTTCGGAGAAACTCAAACTGATAGACGCGTCGGGCGACAATAATGCGGTCAATCTGATCGGAAACGCGAAAAATAATGTGTTGAAAGCGGGAGCGGGCGGCTCGACGCTGAACGGAGGAGGCAAAAACGATAAGCTCTACGGAGGCGATGGCGCTGATGTATTTGTGTTCGACGGTCAAGGCAAGGATAAGATTTACAACTACGCCGAGGACGATCGGATCGTGTTGACGGACGAGGTCACCAAGGTGAAGGTGAGCGGCAAAAAGGCAGTGCTGACGACGTCGAGCAAAGGAACTTTGACCATTAACAATGTATCGGGCATGACGATAGAGATCACGACGGTCGACGGCGAGACAAGCTCCTATTCATTCTCGAAAAAAAATAAACAGTTGAGCGACGCATTGATCGGAAATGAGCAGTTGGCGTCCGACGCTTATTGGTTCGAGCCAAATGTTGAAGATGATCCGCTCGAAAGCATTATCCCGATCGACAATATTTCCGTCGACTTGGAAGAATCCTTCGAGCTCAAAAACCTGTTGAAACAAAACGAGATCACATGCTCCGCGCGGAGCCGCCATCAAAAATAAAAAGCCCCGAAGGGCTGATCATATTGCGAACTTCGACAGTTGAGGGCTTGCCTTCGAATCAGCCTCAAGCTCATGCTCCTCAACAAACTCGCCGTCATCAACCAAATCCATGTTCCCCGTCAATTTGATCAGCGCCAACGGGATCGTCAACGTGATCCGCGTGCCCTCCGCCGGCGCACTGTCCAATTCTATCTTGATCTCATGGTTGTCGGCAATCCACTTCGCAATCGCCAAGCCCAACCCCGCCGTCGTCTTCTCGTCCGGCGACGTCGTTCGCGCCTTGTCCACTCGATAGAACCGCTCAAAAATTTTCTCGTGATGCTCCTTCGCTATCCCAACCCCGTTGTCCTCTATCGACACACGCATCGACGACCGTTCCCGCCTCGACATGATCCGCACCGCGCCGTCACTGTACTTGATCGCATTGTCGATGAATATACGCAGCATCTTCGAGATCGCATCTTTGTCGGCAAATATCTCCCCAACATCGTTGATCAATATCTCAACCGTCCGATTCTGCGTCGCCGCTCGAGCCGCCGCCTCCTCTATTATCTCCGACAACTCCACCGGCGCCTTGATCAACGTCTGCTCATTTTGATCCGCCCGCGCCAAAAACAACAGTTCTTCGATCAGCCCCTGCATGTTCTGCGCCTCCGAGTGGATCGTCGTGATGCCCTCGTCGAGCAACTCTCTGTCGTCCGCGCCCCAACGCTTGAGCATGTCCGCATAGCCCATGATCACCGTCACCGGCGTGCGCAACTCATGCGACGCGTCCGATATGAACCTCTGCTGCTGTTTGAAACTCTCCTGCAGTCGATCGAGCATGTGATTGAACGTGTCGGCAAGCTCCGTCACTTCGTCCTTCGCCTTGCCGATCGCCAACCGCTCGTCCATCTTTTGAGCCTCGATCGTTTGCGCCGCCGCCGTCACGTCTCTGATCGGCTTGAGTATTCGACTGCTCACCAAATAGCCCGCGATCAACGCAAAGATCAATCCGATAAACGATACCGCCGTCAAGATCAACAGCATGTATCGAAGGAACTGCTTTTCAAACGTGATCGTCTTGAAAAAATGCAGATAGAAAATCTGTCCGCCGCGCTCGAGCGTCAGCCGCTTGTAGTACGTCATCGCCTCGTGCGTCTCGATCAACTTAAATTCGCGGCTCGCCCAGAACGGCGGGTGCCGACGTATGTTCGACACCATCTCCTTGATCGGCGGGAACTGCGGATCGTTTTCGATGATCGTCCCGCCCTTGACGTCCGTCACTCGCAACACCACGCCCTGCGTCATCGGGTCGCCCGCCCAAAAACTGCTGTCAAGCTGATCGCCGCGACGGAGTTTCTCCATCGTATGACGGATCGAACTTTCCATCGCCAATTGCGCTTGATGATAAAATGAAATGTACACGCCCGCCGTCGTCAGCAGGCTCGTCAGGCTCAACACCACCAGCAGCGTCGCCGCATAGATCAACGTGATCTTGACCGACAACTTCTGCGAGTGTACCTTGTCGAGCGCGTACGCCTTCAATCGATCCGCGCGGAGCCGTCGCCGAACAAAGTCAATCAATCTGCTGTCATTTGTCTTTTCCATCTTTGTTGAGTGGACTGCTCTGCTCCTTGATCTTGTAGCCGACGCCGCGCATCGTCTGAATGTACTTCTCTCCCGACGGCACATCGATCTTCGCACGCAAATATCGAATGTACACGTCGACCACATTTGTATCGCCCGGGTAGTCGTAGCCCCAAACGTGTTGCAAGATTTGATCGCGCGTCAGGACGCTCCGCTTGTTCTCGACCAGATATTCGAGCAGCTTGTACTCCTTTCTGGTCAGTTCGACCGGATTGCCCTTCAACTGCACCTCATAACGCTCGGGGTACAACACCAAATCCTTGACGATGTATCGGCGCTCGAAACTCTCTTCGGGACGCTTGGCGACCTTCCGAAGCGCCGCATTGATCCGAGCGAGTAACTCTTTAAACTCGAAAGGCTTGGTGATGTAATCGTCCGCCCCGATGTTGAGCCCGTCGATCTTGTCCTCGATTGAGTCCTTGGCGGTCAGCATGATGATCGGGATATTCGATTGCAGTTCGCGCACCTTGCGACATATCTCGAGCCCGTTCATATCGGGGAGCATGACATCGAGCAACACCAGATCATAATCCTCTTGAATGATCCGCTCGAAAGCGCGCAGCCCGTTGCCCTCGATGGCGGTGTCAAAGCCCGAGTGAATCAGATCCATTTGAATGAAGCGGGCGATTTCCTTTTTGTCTTCGACGATTAATATTTTCTGCTTTTGAGCCACAAAGTATCCTCCCTCAATTATGATTGGTGTCTCGAAGTGTGGCGCGAATGCGCGCGAGCAGTTCAGCCATGGCAAAAGGTTTTGTGAGATAATCATTCGCGCCGATGTCGAGACCTTGGACCTTATCGGAGACATCGTCCTTGGCGGTGAGCATGATGATCGGGACGTTGGAGGACTGACGCACGCGCCGACAAATTTCCATGCCGTCAAGCTCGGGAAGCATGATATCGAGCAGGACGAGATCAAATTTCTCCTTGAGAATGCGTTCGAGAGCGAGCCGACCGTTGCTCTCGGTTGAAGTGTCGAAGCCTTCATGTCGGAGCTCGAGCTGAACGAATCGAGCAATCCGCGCCTCATCTTCGACGATCAAGATTTTCAGTTTACCGAGCATCAGCACCACCCAAACCATTTTTCCCTATGATATAACAAAGCGTCGGCAAAATAAATGCTCTTAACCAAAATTTAATCAAAGTTTAATGTAGTGTTCATGCAGATTTCAACGAGCGAGACGATAAAACAATTTAGGGATCGCGGGTGTTGACAGTCGACGAAAGCATGTGATAAACTTGCGGGCGTCAAACAGGCGTTCCGCTGTCGGTGTTTTATTGTCGGCATGAACGTCGGGAAGGGAGATTTAAAGTTGAACATTATCGAAATGCTCGAGAAGGAGCAGCTCAAAAAAGATATCCCCGAGTTTCGTCCGGGCGACACGGTGAAAGTCCATGCGAAGATCGTTGAGGGCACTCGCGAGCGCATTCAGATTTTCGAGGGCGTGGTAATCGCTCGACAGGGTACGGGCGTGCGCGAGATGTTTACGGTGCGCCGCATCTCGTACGGCGTGGGCGTCGAAAGAATGTTCCCGGTGCACTCGCCGCGCGTTGAGAAGATCGAAGTGGTGCGTCTGGGCAAAGTCCGTCGCGCTAAACTGTTCTATCTGAGGAAATTGACGGGCAAGGCGGCTCGCATCAAAGAGAGAAAAGCCTGATTGATGAGCGCAGGCAGGATAGGTGGCAGCAGAAGATCGTTGGGCAACGAAGTAAAGGATTGGATCATCTCGATCGCGGCGGCGGTGGTGATGGCGTTGATCATTCGAACGTTTATCGTCGAGCTTTATATTGTCGACGGTCCTTCGATGAGACCGACATTGCAACACGAAGAGCGGTTGGTGGTGAGCAAATTCATCTACAAGCTGCGCGATCCCGAGCGTGGGGAGGTTCTGATCTTCCGTTATCCGCGTGATCCGAGCAGAGATTTCATCAAGCGGGTGATAGCGATCGGAGGAGACACGATCGAGATCAAAGACGGTCGAGTGTACCTCAACGGTCAGATGCAGACGGAGGATTACATTCTCGAGAGGACGCGGACGGAATATTCGAAGGTGACGGTGCCCGAGGGAACTGTATTTGTGATGGGCGATAACCGAAACAACTCGGACGACAGCCGCTTCTCCGATGTGGGATTCGTGCCGTTCGATCTGATCAAGGGCAAGGCGATCCTGATCTTCTGGCCGCTCGATAAATTTCAAACCCTGTAATAAAAAAAGATGCCGTTGATAATCTCAACGGCTATTTTTTTTGAGGCTGATGCCCGGCTTCTTATTGATGTTCTCCTCGATCGTCGCGGCAATCCGCTCCGGCGACAGCCCGCATAACTCCAACAGCTCTGCCCGCGAGCCATGCTCGACAAATCGATCGTCGATCCCCAATCGGATCAATTTTTTTGTGATCCCATGGTCGATCAGACATTCCGCCGCCGCCGACCCGTACCCGCCTATCAATACGTTCTCCTCGCAAGTCAACAGCAGTCGCGCCGCCTTCGATTGCTCGATGATCATCTCCTCGTCGAGCGGCTTGACGAACCGCACGTTGATCACATTGACGTAAATTCGTTTCGACTTGAGTATGTCCGCCGCCTTCAACGCCGGCACCACCATCGAGCCCACCGCAAAGATCGCCGCGTCCGCCTCTCCGTTGAACTTCGAAATCAGTTCCGATTTGCCCCACGGCAACGGCGCCACCTTCTTCAACACCGTCGCGCCCGTCCCCGCTCCGCGCGGATATCGGATCGCTATCGGGCTTTCGCGCTCGACCGCCGCAAAAAACATCTGACGCAATTCGTTTTCGTCCTTCGGCGCCAGCACAGACATGTTCGGAATGTGGCGGAGGTACGACAGATCGAACACGCCATGATGCGTCGGACCGTCCTCGCCCACAAGTCCCGCTCGATCCAAGCACAATGTCAACGGCAAGTTTTGAAGGCAAACGTCGTGGAGCAATTGATCGTAGCCGCGTTGAGCAAATGTCGAGTACAACGCCACCACGGGGTGCAAGCCGCCCGCCGCCATGCCCGCCGCCAACGTCAACGCATGCTCCTCGGCGATCCCCACGTCGAAAAATCTCTCGGGGAACATCTCGCTGAACGTTTTCAAGCCCGTGCCCGACGGCATTGCGGCAGTGATCGCCACCAGCTTTTCATTGACCTTCGCGCAATCGATCACCGCGCGGCTGAAGATCGATGTGTACGTCGGCGGCGTCAATTTCTTCTCAACCTCGCCCGTCGCCACGTCGAAACGCCCCACACCATGAAATTTGTCGGGAGAGTCCTCCGCCGGCGCATAGCCCTTGCCCTTCACCGTGTGCACGTGCACAATCACCGGCTCGTTGAGCTCCTTCACGCGCGCAAACGTCTCCTGCATCGCCTTGATGTCGTGCCCGTCGACGGGTCCGATGTAAACAAAGCCCAGCGCCTCAAACAATCCGCCCGCGCTGATCGCCGACTTCACTCCGTATTTGATGCTGTTGGCGGTGCTCAAAATCTTGTCGCCGATCGACGCGATCGGAATGCGCTTGACGAACGATTCAAAGTCCCTCTTGGCTTGACGGTAGCGCGGCGTCAAACGAATTTGCGAGAGGTATTCGCTCAACGCTCCAACGTTCTTGTCGATGGACATGGCGTTGTCGTTGAGCACGACGATCAAATTCTTCTTGAGCTGACCCGCATGGTTTAGAGCCTCAAACGATTCGCCGCCCGTCAACGCTCCGTCGCCTATCACCGCGATCACTTTGTTCTTCCGATTGTTGATCTCGTTGGCAATCAACAGTCCGAGCGCGGCGGATATCGAAGTCGACGCATGACCCACGCCGAATGCATCATACTTCGATTCGGAACGCTTCGGGAAACCGCTGATGCCGCCGAACGTGCGCAACGTCTTGAACCGATTGCGGCGGTCGGTGAGGATTTTGTGAGTGTAGGATTGATGCCCGACGTCCCAGACAATCTGATCGTTCTCGAGATTGAACACGTTGAACAGCGCAACGGTGAGCTCGACCGTGCCGAGGCTCGGCGCCAAGTGTCCGCCCGTCTCTGATACGGTCGACAGTATGAACTTACGAATTTCGTCGGCGAGGTCGTTGAGCTCGTTTATGTTGAGCTTCTGAACCTCGAGCGGCGAAATTATATTCTCCAGCAATACATTCACCTCTAAAAATCTTATGATCCCGGCGATTGAAGGCTGACCGCCTTCGACCGTCCAAAAAATAATTTTAAAGAGCAATGGAGTAAAGGGGCGAGCCGCCACGTAAGCAAGCGGGCTCCCGTCTTTCGCCCGTCGCCCCAACCGCCGACGCCGCTCCGTTTGGTTTGAAGGCTGACTGCCTTCGCCTCAAAGATTTTTTGGTTGACGATAAAGGGATCAGGGCGAGCCGCCACGAGCGGTAGGCGGGCGCCCTTACTTCGCCCGTCGCCCCCTTCGACTGCCAACAAATTTTTGAACGACGAAAGGGATAAGGGCGAGCCACCACGTGAGCTGGCGGGCGCCCGTTCTTCGCCGTCGCCACCTTCGATCGCCAACAAATTTTTGAACGACGAAAGGGATAAGGGCGCGCCGCCCCAATCGGGAGGCGGGCGCCCGTTCTTTCATCGTCGCCCCCAACCGTCGCCGACGCTCCTTTTGGTTTGAAGGCTGACCGCCTTCGACTCAAAGATTTTTTTGGTTGACGATAAAGGGATAAGGGCGAGCCGCCCCGAGCGGGAGGCGGGCGCCCGTTTTTTTTCGACCGTTGCCCCCAACCGCAGCGGGATCAATTACTCCATTCGTTTCCACCAATGATCAAACTTCTGATCGGATCGCCCTATCAAAACTTTTTCACCGATCATCGGCGTCAACCGATCATAATTTTTTCCGCGACTGAGCTCCGTCATCGCCTCCAACGGCTCCTGCCACGAGTGCATCGCCAGCGCAAATTTCCCGTTGTGCGACGTGATCACCTGCCGCGCCCCGACATCAACCGCCGCTTGCGCCGTCTCCTCGGGCAACATGTGTATCGCATGCCAACGCAAATTGTATTGCCCGTTTTCGAGCAGCGCCAGATCAAAGCCGCCAAACTTCTCACCGATCGCCTTGAAATGCGAGCCGTATCCTCCATCGCCGCTGCAGTACACCTTCAACCGATCGGTCACGAATGCAAACCCGCACCACAACGTCGGATTGGTCGTCAGGAAGCGCCCCGAAAAATGTTGAGACGGCAGAATGTGGATCGTCAAGCCGCCCAGATCAATCGCCGCGTCCCAATCCTCTTCGTACATTCGATCGGCATCAAAGCCCCACTGCTCAAAGTACTCGCCCACGCCCAACGGCACAACCACATTCTTGATCCGCGGCTTCAAATCCATGACCGTCGCATAATCGAGATGATCCCAATGGTCATGCGTGATCGCAAGGACGTCGAGATCGGGAATGTCGGCGGCGGAGTAAATATTCGAGCCCGGGAACGCCTTGTTGATGAAGAACACCGGCGACCCGTACGACGAGAACACGGGATCGATCAAAATGCGCTTGCCCGCCAATTGCAGGTAGAACGTCGAGTGCCCCATCCACACCAAAACATCTTCCGAGCGATCAAGCGCGTGCAGATCGGTTTTCGATGAGATCATGGGCTGTTTGGGGAAGAGCGCCGACTTGTCTTGAGTGAAGAACTTGACGGTGGCGACCAAACGATTTTCATCGGGATCGGACATGACCTCAACAGGCTCGAGACATTCAAAGCGACCGTTGATGTAATGCGGCGACGCTTTAATGCGTTCGAGACGAGTTCCGCGCGGAAGGCGACCGAATTTCGGCGTGTTGACGTACCACGCGCCGCCGCCGATCGCCAGCCCGATCGCTCCGAGCCCGCCAATCAAAAATGATCTTCTGTCCAAATAAATCCCTCCGCACATATTATAATAAAAAACGGCGGCCGCCGCTTAAAAATTTTTCCCGCCGAAATTTATTGTGCCGCTCAATCGAAGTAATTGATCTTCATCGAGCGCTTCACCCGCGCCAGAACTTCCGCCGCCTTGTTGCGCGCCTTGGTCGTGCCCGTCCGCAACATCGACATCACTTCGTCGGGGCGATGCTCGTATGCTTTGCGACGTCGACGGATCGGCTCAAGCGTCTCCTCCAATACCTCGATCAGATATTTTTTGACCTTCACATCGCCGAGCCCGCCCCGTTGATAATGCTCCTTCATCTCGGTAACCGTTGCCGTGTCACTGCAGAACGCATCGAGATAAGTGAACACCACATTGCCTTCGACGTGCCCGGGGTCGCTCACCTTGATGTGCGTGGGATCGGTGTACATCGTCTGCACCTTCTGCGCCACCACATCAGCCTCGTCGCTCAGGTAGATCGCATTGCCGAGCGTCTTGCTCATCTTCGCCTTGCCGTCGAGCCCCGGCAACCGTTTGCATACGTCAGAGGACGGCAACAGGATATCGGGCTCGATCAGGATCGATTGACCGCCGCCGTACACATCGTTGAACTTGCGTACGATCTCGCGCGTCTGCTCGAGCATCGGCGTCTGATCCTCGCCTACGGGAACCGTCGTCGCGTCGAATGCCGTGATGTCCGCCGCTTGGCTCACGGGATAACATAAAAATCCCGCGGGTATGCTCGTCTCAAAGCCCTTCTGCGCAATCTCCGCCTTCACCGTCGGATTGCGCTCGAGCCGACTGACCGTCACCAGGTTCATGTAATACGTCGTCAGCTCGAACAGTTGGGGCAGTTGCGATTGAATGAAGATCGTCGAGCGTTGAGGGTCGAGCCCCACGCCCAAATAATCAAGCGCCACCTCAAAGATGTTCTCGCGGACGGCGGCGGGCGTCCCCGCGTGATCGGTCAGAGCCTGCGCGTCGGCGATCATGATGTAAATCTCATCATACTCATTGGAATTTTGGAGACGGACGCGCTCACGCAAACTGCCCACGTAATGCCCGAGATGCAGCTTGCCCGTCGGTCGATCGCCCGTCAAAATGATCTTCTTCGACATGTGATCCCTCCAAAATTTTGTTCAACCGAAATAATCTTCAATGCCGTCGAGAATGCCCTGCGCCGCCTTCATGATCCCTTCCTTAGAGTTGAGCAGCTTCTCCTCGTCGGGATTCGAGATGAACGCCAGTTCGACCAACGTCGCGGGCATGTCCGTGTTGCGTACCACATAAAAATTGCACGGCTGCGTCCCGCGGCTCGGAGTCCTGATCTGCTCGATCAGCGCCTTCCTGATCAAGTCCGCTAACCGTTTCGAGTTCGACGAGCCCAGCGAATAATAATATCCCGTCGTGCCACGCGCATTGGGATTCGTAAAGCTGTCGGCGTGGATCGAGATGAAGATGTCGACGTCGGCTTTGTTGGCGACATCGCATCGCGCCTTGAGCTCCTCGACAGCCGACGCCGCTTTGCCCTTCGGCGACACCTCCACATCGTCGCGCCGCGTCATTATGACCTCGGCGCCTTCCTCTTTGAGCAGTTTTTCGAGCGCCAGCGCCACCCTCAACGTCACGGTCTTCTCCATCACGCCGCTCGGTCCGATCGCGCCCGCGTCATTGCCGCCATGCCCCGCGTCTACCGCTATCTTCTTGCCTTCCAAGCTCGTCAAACTCCTCAGCCGACGGTTCACCTCGTCATCGCTGAACGGCTTGCCCACATCCGTCGTCGATTCAGATTGCTTCTCGCGTTCCTTGCGCTCGCGCTCAAGCTGTTTCTCCCGCTCCCGACGCTCCTTCTCAAGCTGCTTCTCGCGCTTCTCGCGCTCCTTGCGTTCCTTGCGCTCGCGCTTCTCCTGCTCCTTGCGCTCCTTCTCAAGCAACTTCTCCCGATCCTTCTCGCTCAACGTCGACGGCAGTTCAAAAGGGTTGTCCACCTCGGGCTGATCAGCCGGCTCGAGAGTCGGAACGCCCTCGGGCACCTTGCTGATGTCCTCGGACGGTTCCGGCTCATTCACCGTCAACGGTTTCTTGCTCGGTTCGGATATTTTTTCGGGTTCGGGTTCAGACGACGGTTCGGTCTTTGACGGAGTTTCAGTCTTCGACGGCGCCGCGGTCTTCGACGGAGTTTCAGTCTTCGACGATGCCGCGGGCTTCGATGGCGGTTCGGGTTCGGGCGTACCGAGATCGATCACCAGACGCCGCCCCGCGGGTCCCCCGTCGAGCTCAAATATCTTGTGCTCCTCGTCGGTGCTCACCACCAGCCGCACCGTCGTCTTGTCGAATTGCGCCGCGCGGATTTGCGGCGCGATCGTCGATTTGATCTCGATCGTCTTGTCGACGGTGTTATCGAGCCACGTATCTTTGAGATCGAGCACCAGACGCGACGGCTCTTTCAAGCGCATCACTTTGTTCTCGACGTGCTTGGTTATGTCCACAACGATCCGCACCGTGCCCTTGCCTATCGAATATCTGATCGCTTTGACCTGCGCCATGCCCGCCGTTCGATCGCTGAACGATTGCTTTTCCGATTGCTCCTCGTCCTCCGTCGGTTGCGGCTCTTCGTCCTCGGTTGCGCCTTCGAACGTCTGTATCTCTTCGGTCGATTCGCCGTCATCCGCCGCCTCGACCGTCGTTATCACCGTCAACACCATCAAAAAAATGAAGAGGGCTGACAGCATTCTCTTGACCATCCACAAACCCCCTTCAAAAGCAATGCGTAATTCGTAATTCGTAATTCATAATTAACGTCGCCCCCAATTACGCATTACGCATTATGCATTACTAATTGCATTTCAAAGCATGTTGCGCAGGAACGCGCGCGTGCGCTCTTCCTTCGGATTGTTGAAGAACTCTTGCGGATTGTTCTCCTCGACGATCACGCCGCCCGCCATGAAGATCACGCGGCTCGACGCCTCTCGCGCAAACGCCATCTCGTGCGTCACGACCACCATCGTCATGTGCTCCTCCGCCAACTCGCGCATAGTCTTTAAAACCTCACCCGTCAATTCGGGATCGAGCGCCGACGTCGGTTCGTCAAACAACATTATATCGGGCTGCATCGCCAACGCTCGAGCGATCGCCACACGCTGTTGCTGTCCTCCCGATAATCGAGCGGGATAACTGTCTTGGCGATCGGCAAGCCCCACCTTTCGAAGGAGCTCAACCGCTATCGCCACCGCCTCATCGCGCGACATCTTCTTGACGTACGTCGGAGCCTCAATCAGATTCTCGAGCACCGTCATGTGCGGGAATAAGTTGAACTGCTGAAACACCATGCCCGTCGCCGACAGTATGTCGCGTTGAGTTTTGTCGTCGACGTACACGCCATCTTCGACCAGCCGCCGACCTTTGATGTCGATCGTTCCCTTGTCGATCGATTCAAGATGATTGATGCATCGCAACATCGTCGACTTCCCCGACCCCGACGGTCCCAGCACCGCCAGCACCTCGCCCTTGTCGACCACCAGATCGATCCCGCGCAAAACCTGATTGTCGCCAAACGCCTTGTGTATGTTGGTCAGCTCAAGCATCGTACTTGCCATAATAAGCCTCCAATCGTTTGAAGCCCCACGTCAGCACCGCCGTCATAACCAGATAAAACACGGCGGCGATCACGAACGGCGTCATGTCGAACTCGCGTTGAACGATCGTTCGCGCCACGCGCAACAGATCATTCATCGCCAAGATGTAGATCAGCGACGTGTCTTTGACCAGGTTGATCGTCTCATTGGAGATCGGCGGCAGCACGATCCTCAACACTTGCGGGAAGACGATCCTCTTCATTGTGTGCCAGTGCGGCAGCCCCAATACTCGCGACGCCTCAAACTGTCCGCGCGGGATCGCTTGAATGCCCGCTCGAAAGATTTCCGCGAAGTAAGCCGTATAGTTGAGCGTGAACGCAAGCAACGCCGCGGCGATGTCGGGCAACATCAGCCCCACCATCGGCAACGCAAAGTACACGAACAACAATTGGAGCATCAACGGCGTGCCGCGCATCAACCAAACGTAGAACTCCATCAGATATCGGAGCGGTTTGATCGACGAGAGCCTGCCCAGTGCGGCAAGCCCTCCCAGCGGCAACGATAACATCAGAGTGATCAAAAATATTTCCAGAGTGACAGCCGCGCCCTGCATTATCAGCACGGTCATGTCCAAGAGCTTGTCCAATTATCACAACTCCCTAACTCCCGTCGACATCGACGGCGGTGTTGCCGAAATCCTTTTCGCGCCATTCCTTACCATTGAAAATTTATCACTTGGACTTGATCAGATCGGCACCGAACCAACGCTCGGAAATCCGCTTCGCCTCGCCGTCCTTGACCATCTCATCAAATGCCTCTTGAACTTCGTCGCGAAGAGCAGTGTCGTCCTTGCGGAAGGCAATACCGAATTGGCTGGTGGGTCCGACCGTAACGTCGAGCGCATCAATCTTCTCGGAGTGCTTGCTCATGTAGTAGCGACCGACAATCTCATCGAAAACAATCGCGTCAAGACGTCCGTTCTCCAAATCCATGAACGCGCTGATATAATCGCCGTAAGTCTTGAGCTCCTTGAGCTTGCCCGTGAGCTCGGGCGTCGCCGCAAAGTAATCTTCAGCCGTCGATGCCGCTTGCGTTCCGACAGTCAAACCTGCAAGACCTGCCTCCTCGGTGACCGGGCTCGGCTCGTCGCTGTGACGCACGAAAACGATCTGCCGATTGTCCATGTACGGCGCGGAGAAAAGCATATTCTCTTGACGCTCGGGCGTGATGTCGAGCCCGTTCCACAGAATATCAACGCGCCCGCTCTTGAGCTCCGCTTCCTTCGACGCCCAATCGATCCCCTTGAACTCGACGGGACGACCCAAACGCTTGGCAGCCTCTTTGGCAAGGTCGACATCGAAACCGACGATCTCATTGTTCTCGTCTTTGAAGCCCATCGGCGGATATTCGTCGTCGAGCCCGACCACGATCGCCTTCGATGCATCGTCGCCCTTGGGAGCATCAGCCGCAGGTTGATCGCCGCCGCCGCCGCAGCCCGCAAAGATCGTGCAAGCCGCCAACATCGCCGCCATCAGCATTTTCTTCAATCGCATTTATAAATCTCTCCTCTTAAATGATATCCGCGTGAAAACGCGCGAACCGATTATAAAGGATCACCATGGACTTTGCAAGGTTAATCTTGACAATCCAAAATCGGTTAGTGTAGAATGTGCCAGTAATTTTTAGGGATCAGCCGAGGGAGGTGTCAATGCATGGCAGCACCGAAACGTAAACTGTCGAAATGTCGCCGCGATCGTCGCCGCGCCAATTGGAAGCTCGAGGCTCCGAAGTATGTCAAATGCCCCAGATGCCACGAGCCGAAACTTCCTCATCACGTGTGCCTCGAGTGCGGATATTATAACGGACGAGAAGTCATAGAGACTGCATAACAGCGATCGAAATTTGGTTGGGCAGGCGTCAGCAGACCTGCTCATTTTTTGTGTGGGGAGCGAGATCAATTGAAGATAGCGGTTGACGCAATGGGCGGTGATCATGCGCCGGAGGAAATAGTCAAGGGCGCGCTGGAGGCGGCGAAAAAATTTCCGTGCGAGATCGTGCTGGTCGGCGATCAAAAACAGATCGAACAGTTCATCGATCAACCGTCGGAAAAAATATCGATCCGTCATGCGCCCGAAGTGATCGAGATGGGCGAACACCCTTCGGAAGCGGTTCGTACCAAAAAAAATTCGTCGATAGTGGTCGCAACCGAATTGGTCAAAAGCGGCGAGTGCGATGCGGTACTGTCGGCGGGAAATACCGGCGCGGCGGCGGCTGCCGCTCAATTGATCTTGAGGCGGATTCGAGGCGTGGGGCGTCCCGCAATCGCCACACCGCTCCCCACTCCGCGCGGAGTGACGTTGATGCTCGACAGCGGCGCCAACGTCGACAGCAAGCCCGAACATCTTGCGCAGATCGGAGTGATGGCGGCGGTCTACGTCGAACACGTCTTCGGCAAATCCAATCCCACCGTCGGGCTCCTCAACATCGGCGAAGAGGCATCGAAGGGCAATGAGCAGGTCAAGGCGGCTTATCAGATTCTCAACGGCATGACGGAGATCAATTTCGTCGGCAACGTCGAGGGCAGAGATATTCCCGTCGGCAAAGTTGACGTGGTGATCTGCGACGGCTTTGTCGGCAACGTCGTGCTGAAGTTCGCCGAGGGCTTGGCGATGATGATCATGGGGTTGATAAGAGATGCGATCGTCGAAGGCGGAGTGACGGCAAAACTCGGCGCGGTTCTGCTCACGCCCACGCTCAAACAGTTGGGCAAGCGGCTCGACGCAAGCGAGTACGGCGGCGCGCCTCTGCTGGGCGTCAACGGCTGTTGCGTGATAAGTCATGGGTCGTCGAATGCAAAGGCAATCTGCTCGGCAATCGGAGCGGCAAATGATTACGTCGGGAGCAACGTGCTCGGACACATCACCACCGCGCTCGAAAAGCAAAGCATTGACAATTCGTGGCTTTGACTGTAGAATTTCCGAAAGGCAGTCGATACTGTCATACAGGGGGAGGAGACTGATTAGATGTTTGAAAACAACGCCGTCTGCAAACTGCTCGGTATAAAATATCCGATCTTCCAGGGCGGCATGGCGTGGATAGGCACGGCAGAGCTGGCGTCGGCGGTATCAAACGCGGGCGGTCTCGGCTTGATAGGAGCGGGGCATATGCCGCCTGACGTCCTGCGCAAAGAGATTCAGAAGTGCAAAGGTTGGACGGATAAACCTTTCGGCGTGAATATCATGTTGATGTCGCCGTTCGTCAAAGAGGTCATGCAGGTCGTGGTAGATGAGCGGGTGCCGGTGGTGACCACGGGCGCGGGCAATCCCGGCGAGTACATGCCGGCGCTCAAAGCGATCGGGACGAAGGTCATTCCCGTGATCGCGTCGGTGGCGCTGGCTCGAAGGCTGGTCAAGGGCGGAGCGGACGCGGTGATCGCCGAAGGGCTCGAGAGCGGCGGACATATAGGAGAGATCGCAACGTTCCCGTTGATCCCTCAAGCGGTTGATGCAGTCGATGTGCCCGTGATCGCGGCGGGCGGCATCGGCGATTCGAGAGGCATGGCGGCGGCGTTCGCGTTGGGCGCAAGCGGAGTGCAGATGGGCACTCGATTTGTTTTATCGGAGGAATGCATTGCGCACCCGAACTATAAGAATTTGGTTTTGAAGGCGAAGGATCGTTCGACGGTGGTGACGGGGCGCACCCTCGGACATCCCGCGCGAGTGATCGCCAATAAGTTGACGCGTACTTATCTCGAGATGGAAGCCAACGGCGCGTCGACGGAGGAGCTTGAGGCGTTGGGCGTCGGCAGTTTGCACAAGGCGACGCATCTCGGCGATGTCGAGAACGGTTCGGTGATGATCGGACAAATCTCGGGCATGCTCGACGATATCAAGCCCGTCAAACAGATCATTGAGGATATGATCAACGGCTTGCCGAAAGTCGTTGCGGACGTGCAGGGCAAGATGGGGTGACTGATGTGAAGAAGTTGGCGTTAATATTCCCGGGGCAGGGCGCTCAAGCGGTCGGCATGGGCAAGGACTTCTGCGATAACTACGACGTCGCAAGGAAACTGTTCGACGACGCCGATGAGGCTCTCGGCTACTCTATCAAGGACATGTGTTTCGACGGTCCCGACGACGATCTTCGCCTTACCGCCAACACTCAGCCTGCTATCCTCGTCGTCAGCGTGATCGTCAGCGAACTGCTCAAAGCCAACGGCATTACTCCGTCGATCGCGGCGGGTCACAGCCTCGGCGAGTACTCGGCTCTCGTCAGCGCGGGCGTCATCGACTTCAAAGATGCCGTCGTGCTCGTCCATAAGCGCGGGCAGTTCATGCAAGAGGCGGTTCCCGTCGGCGAGGGAGCCATGGCGGCTATCATCGGGCTCGACGATCAAAAGATCATCGAAGTCTGCAATCAGATCACTCAAGCGAGCGGCACCGTCGAGGCGGTCAACTTCAATTGCCCCGGTCAAACCGTCATCGCAGGCACCACTCAAGCCGTCGAAAACGCCGTCGAACAATTGAAGGCGAACGGCGCCAAGAAGGCGGTGATCCTGCCCGTCAGCGCACCCTTCCACAGTCGGCTGATGGAATCCGCCGCTCAAAAGCTCGCCGTCGAGCTCGAGAAGATCACTTTCAGAGATGCCGCGTTCCCCATCGTCGCCAACGTCAACGGCAAGCTCGAAACCGACGCTCAAACAATCAAAAACAATCTGATCGAGCAGACCGCCCACCCCGTCAAGTGGATCGAGTGCGTCAACGCCATGAGAGAGTTCGGCGCTGATGTGTTCGTCGAGGCGGGACCCGGTAAGACGCTTTGCGGTTTCAACCGTCGGATCGAGCGGAGTATCGTCAGCCTCAACGTTGAGGACATCGACAGCCTCAACAAAACTCTCGGCGCTCTCCGCCAATAAAAACTGTAGACAACGCTATTTCTTTATGATATATTTCCTGCCGTAATCAACAGCAAATCGTGAGGATTGAAGTTAATGCCATTACATGGAAAGACCGCACTCGTAACGGGAGCCTCGCGCGGCATCGGACGTGCCGTCGCCATACGCCTCGCCTCCGACGGCGCCAACGTCGCCATCAACTTCGCGGGCAACCTCGAGAAGGCGCAGGAGGTCAAGGCGATCATCGAAGCCAACGGCGGCAATGCGATGCTCGTTCAATGCGACGTCTCCGATTTCAACGCCGTCGAGCAGATGATCAAACAGATCACCGACAATTGGAAGTCGATCGATATCCTCATCAATAACGCGGGCATCACGCGCGACGCCCTTCTGCTCCGCATGAAGCCCGATGACTTTGATGCCGTCATCAACACCAACCTCAAGGGCGTGTTCAACTGCACCAAGCTCGTTTCAAAGCAGATGCTCAAACAGCGCAGCGGGCGCATCGTCAACATGTCGTCGGTGGTGGCGCTCGAGGGCAACGCAGGTCAAACCAATTACGCCGCCGCCAAGGCAGGCATCATCGGCTTCACCAAGTCCGCCGCTCGTGAGCTCGCTCCGCGCGGGATCACCGTCAACGCGGTCGCGCCCGGCTTCATCGAGACCGATATGACCAACGCTATTCCCGACGAGATTAAACATTCGACCGCCGATAAAATTCCCGTCGGTCGGCTCGGCAGGACTGAGGACATCGCCAACGCCGTCGCGTTCCTGGTTTCCGATCAAGCAGACTACATCACAGGGCAAGTGCTTGCCGTCGACGGCGGGCTCGCCATGTGATCACAAATCTTAATGAGTACTGAAAGGAGGTGCTCCGGATTGTCAACGTTTGATAAGGTCAAGGAAATCGTCGTCGACCAACTGCAGCAGGACGCCGATAACGTCACGCCCAACTCCACCTTCGTCGACGATCTCGGTGCCGATTCTCTCGACATTGTCGAGCTGATTATGAGATTCGAGGACGAGTTTGGCATTGAAATTCCCGACGAGAAAGCGGAGAAGATTAAGACCGTCAGCGACGTCGTCAAATACATCGACGGCAACGCCAATGAAGATTGATGCGAAGACGCATATTGAATTGATTTTTTGAGCCGCGTTGAGCGGTTTTTTTTTAAGATCGAGGAGGCAAGGTTTGGTGAAACTTCCGGAGTTGAAAATCGGAGACAAGATCGCGAAACTGCCAATCGTGCAGGGAGGAATGGCGATTCGTCTTTCAACGGCAAGGCTGGCGGCAGCGGTGGCGAATGAAGGCGGCATCGGATTAATAGCCGCCTCCGGAATGTCACACGACGAGCTCCGATATGAAATTAAATTGGCTCGAGCGTTGTCGCCGGGCGTGATAGGGATCAATATCATGGTGGCGGCGCGGGACTTTGCGGGCATCGTCAAGACCGCGATCCAAGAGAAGATCGATCTGATAGTGGCGGGCGCGGGCTTCAGTAGAGACGTGTTCGGCTACGGCAAGGAGTCGGGCACGCCCATTGTCCCGATCGTGTCGTCGGTCAAGCTGGCGAAGATATCTGAACGGTTGGGGGCGTCGGCGATCGTGGTCGAGGGCAAAGAGGCGGGCGGACATCTCGGCACCGACATATCGGTTCGCGATCTGATCGAGCCGATCCGCGCGGCGGTCAAACTGCCGATCATCGCCGCGGGCGGCGTGCTCAACGGGCGTGACATCGTCGAGATGATCAGGAAGGGCGCCAACGGCGTGCAGATGGGGTCGAGGTTCGCCGCAAGCGAGGAATCAAATGCCGCGCCGTCGCTCAAAGAGTACTACCTTAAATCGAAGCCCGAGGATATTGTCGTGATACACAGTCCCGTCGGACTGCCGGGTCGAGCGGTGCGAACGCCGTTCTCGAAACGGGTGATGGAAGGTAACGTCCCGCCCAAGACTTGCGACAACTGCTTGAAGGCGTGCAAACATAATTTCTGCATCATACGCGCGTTGATCCGTGCGCAGCAGGGCGATTTGGAGACGGGCTTGGTGTTCACGGGCGAATATATGCCCCGCATTCAAAAAATCTTGTCGGTCAAAGAGATTTTCAAACAGTTGATGACGGAGGTCGAAGAGGCAATGAGCCCCGACACCGCCGCCGCCGCGCCGGCTCATTGAGAAGATAAGGGGGAGCGGATAAAAATAGGAGCGCCCGCCTCCGATGCCGGCGGCTCGCTCCTTCTCCACGATTGAGCAACACAGTCATTGAGAGGAAAATTTTAAGGGCAACGGGCGCGGCGAAAATTGGAGCGCCCGCCTTCGATGCCGGCGGCTCGCTCCTTCTCCACGATTGAGCAACACAGTCATTGAGAGGAAAATTTTAAGGGCAACGGGCGCGGCGAAAATTGGAGCGCCCGCCTTCGACGCCGGCGGCTCGCTCCTTGTCCACAGTCGGCACCAAAAACTTTGAGAGGAAAAATTTAATGGCAAC